>NZ_JBFAQK010000026.1:0-94525 GCF_040677245.1 Streptomyces kurssanovii | reverse complement strand
GACGCGGTGGGGGGCGCCGGGGCCCCGGCGCCACCGACGGGGAGACCACCGGCCAGCGGCCGCCTCTGCCGGGGCGGCGCCCAGCCACGCCCCGCGCGGCAGGCCGGCCCCCGGATCAGGTCACCGGTTCGGGTGCAGAACGACCTTGGTGTAGCCCTCGACACGCTTGTCGAACTTCTCGTACGCCGACGGCGCCTCGTCGATCGACAACTCGTGGGAGACGACGAACCCGGGCCGAGCGCGCCCCTCGATGATCATGTCGCGCAGCTGCCGGTTGTAGCGCTTGACGTTGCACTGGCCGGTTCCCAGGCGCAGTCCCTTCTCGAAGAGCCTGCCGATCGCCACGAGCAGCATGCCCTTCTTGGCCTGCTCGTCGGGCCCGCCGGGGTCGGCCGGAACGTACAGGCCCGGGATGCCCACTGCTCCCGTCGGCCTGACCGTCTCGACGAGCGAGTTCAGGACGGTCGCCGGCTCCTCGCGCTCCTCGCCGCTGGCCTGGGCCTGGGCCTGGTAGCCCACCGCGTCGATGCCCTTGTCGGTGCCTTCTCCCGCGGTCTGCTCCTTGATCTGTTCCACCGGGCTGCCCTTGGTGAAGTCGACCGGGATCGCGCCGATCTCTTCGGCCTTCTGCAGCCGCTCGGCCACCCGGTCGACGACGAACACCTTCTTGGCGCCGCGCAGCAGCGCGGAGTAGGCGGCCATCAGACCGACGGGCCCGCCGCCGTACACCGCCACACTCTCGCCCGGACGGACGTCGGCCAGCTCGTTGCCGTGGTAGCCGGTCGGGAAGATGTCGGCGAGCAGGACGAAGTCGCTCTCGTTGGCGTCGCCCTCCGGCAGCTTCAGGCAGTTGAAGTCGGCGTACGGCACCCGTACGTACTCGGCCTGGCCTCCGCTGTACGGCCCCATCGCGACGTAGCCGTAGGCACCGCCGGCGAATCCGGGGTTCACGGTCACGCAGAAGCCCGTGAAGCCGGCCGTGCAGTTCTTGCAGAATCCGCAGGCGACGTTGAAGGGCATGACCACCCGGTCACCCTGCTTGAGGGACGACACGCCGTCCCCGGTCTCCTCGATGATCCCGAGGTTCTCGTGGCCGAAGACGATGCCCGGCTCCGCGGCCGTGCGGCCCTCGTACATGTGCAGGTCGGAACCGCAGATGGCTGTCGATGTGACGCGGACGATCACGTCGTTCGGGTGTTGGATCCCCGGCTTCTCCACTTGCTCGACCGCTACTTCGAACGGTCCCTTGTAGACGACGGCCTTCATGCTCACGCACCTCCGCTCGGCACTGCTGCTTCCGTGCCTCTTGTGCATTCGTGCATTCGTGTTCCACCTCATGGTCCGCCCGGTGTTCGGGGAGGGACAAATTGGCTACTGTCGTCTCGTATGCATGTATGCGTCGGCCGCGCAAGCCGTGGACGAAGTAACGGGAAACCCGCGAACCCGTAGAAACCTCGCAGAACACCCGCAGAAGCCCCGAAGAAGCCCCGCAGAAAGAGAACGCGAACAGTGATACGACGCCTCGGAACCCTGCTCGTCCCCGTGTCCGGACTGTCCGGTACCACCTACCCGCCGGGAACCGCTGTGTCGATCAACGGCCGCGGGTCGGCCGTCGACGGTTTCGTCGACGGGGACTGGCTTCCCCTCGCCTGGTGGGAATTCGCCGAGAACCGCGGTGAGGACGCCGTCGAAGGCTGACCCGCCCTTCCGCCTCCCCGCCGCCTCCTCCCAGCTGCCGGTTCCCCGGTGAGCCGCTCCCGAAATGCCGACTGCGCCCGTGCGGGAGAGCATGGCCGGGACGCGGCCACAATCGGCCCGACCATCTGGGCGGGAGGCGCAGAACATGCCGGAACCGACGTCCAAATCACGTCTCATCGCCGAACTCTCAGCCGAGTTCGCAGGCACCATGATCCTCATTCTCATCGGATGCGGTGTCGTCGCACAGGTCGTCGCGGGCGGTGAGCTGACCGACGGGGCGCTGGGCGACCACGACAGCATCGCCTGGGCCTGGGGGCTCGGCGTCGTCCTCGGCGTCTACGTGGCGGCGCGGATCAGCGGCGCCCACATCAATCCCGCGGTCACCCTCGCACTGGCGGCCTTCAAAGGCTTCCCGTGGCGCAAGGTACTGCCGTACGCCCTGGCCCAGACGGCGGGAGCCTTCGTGGCTGCCCTGCTGGTGCGCTGGAACTACAGCGAGGTGCTGGCCAAGGCCGACCCGGGCCACACCGACAAGACGGAGATCGTCTTCTCCACCCTGCCGGGCAACGGCGGGCTCCCGATCAGCCAGTTCGGCGCCTTCCGTGACCAGATCATCGGTACCGCCCTGCTGATGCTGCTCATCTTCGCGGTCACCGACCTGCTCAACACGCCGCCGGGCGCGAATCTCGCGCCCTTCATCATCGGCCTGATCGTCGTCGCCATCGGCATGGCCTGGGGAACCAACGCCGGCTACGCGATCAACCCCGCCCGTGACCTCGGGCCCCGGCTGGCGGCGTTCCTGACCGGCTACGGAGGCGCTTGGCGAGATCAGTACGGCGATCTCTACTTCTGGGTGCCGATCGTCGGCCCCCTGATCGGTGGCCTGATCGGTGCGTTCCTCTACCGCCTGCTGATCAGCCGTTTCCTGCCCGTCGCCGAGCCGGAGCCCGGCCGGGTGCCCACGCCGGACAAGTAACCGGACGACTGAGAGGCCAGCCATGCCCGAGTTCGTCGGGGCGGTGGACCAAGGCACCACCAGCACCCGCTTCATGATCTTCGACCACGACGGCAACGAGGTCGCACGCCACCAGCTCGAACACGAGCAGATCCTCCCGCGCTCCGGCTGGGTCGAACACGACCCGGTGGAGATCTGGGAACGAACCAACTCCACGATGCAGAACGCCGTCCGGCAAGGCTCCCTGTCCGCCGCCGACCTGGCGGCCATCGGGATCACCAACCAGCGGGAGACCACGGTCATCTGGGATCCCACCACCGGCCAGCCGCACTACAACGCGATCGTCTGGCAGGACACCCGCACCGACTCCATAGCCGCGACGCTGGAGCGCGAACACGGCGACCTCATCCGGCGCAAGACGGGGCTGCCGCCGGCGACCTACTTCTCCGGCGGCAAGATCAAGTGGATCCTGGAGAACGTCGACGGTGTCCGGCAGGCCGCCGAGAACGGCCGGGCCGTCTTCGGCAACACCGACGCCTGGGTCCTGTGGAACCTCACCGGCGGTCCCAACGGCGGCATCCACGCCACGGACGTCACCAACGCCAGCCGAACCATGCTGATGAACCTCGAGACCCTCGACTGGGACGACGAACTGCTCGACGTCTTCGGCATCCCGCGAGCCATGCTCCCGGCCATCAACCCGTCCTCGCACCCCGAGGCGTTCGGGACCACCCGCACCACCCGCCCGCTGCGCACCGCCGTACCCATCACCGGCGTCCTGGGGGACCAGCAGGCGGCCACCGTCGGCCAGGTCTGCTTCCGCCCCGGCGAAGCCAAGAACACCTACGGCACCGGGAACTTCCTGGTCCTCAACACGGGCACGGAGATCGTCCGGTCCGGCAGCGGCCTGCTGACCACGCTGGCCTACCAGTTCGGGGACGCACCGGCGGTGTACGCGCTGGAAGGGTCCATCGCCGTCACCGGCTCGGCAGTCCAGTGGCTCCGCGACCAGATGCACATCATCGGCTCCTCGTCCGAGGTGGAGGCCCTGGCCCGGCAGGCGCAGGACAGCGGCGGGATCTACTTCGTACCTGCCTTCTCCGGCCTGTTCGCTCCGTACTGGCGCTCCGATGCCCGCGGCGCCATCGTCGGCCTCGCCCGCTTCCACACCAACGCGCACCTGGCCAGGGCGACCCTGGAAGCCATCTGCTACCAGAGCCGCGACGTCGCCGAGGCGATGGCGCAGGACTCCGGGGTCGCGCTCGACGTACTGCGGGTCGACGGCGGCGTCACGGCCAACGACCTGTGCATGCAGATGCAGGCCGATGTCCTCGGCGTACCGGTCAGCCGCCCCGTCGTGGCGGAGACCACCGCACTCGGCGCCGCCTACGCGGCGGGGCTCGCCACCGGCTTCTGGGAGAGCGAAGACGAACTCCGCTCCCACTGGCACGAGTCGAAGCGGTGGGAGCCGCAGTGGAGCGACGAGGAACGGGAGAAGGGCTACGCGGGCTGGAAGAAGGCCGTGGAACGCAGCCTCGACTGGGTCGAGGTCGAATAGCCGAAACGGCGAAGCGCCCTGGTACGACGTCCTGTCCGCGTCCGCCCGCGCTTCGATGAGCAGCCGGTCGTTCGACGTCAACGGCCGGGCACCGGATCATCGCGGTGCCCGGCCGGGTTCAACGGCCGACCCCCGCCCCGTAAAGACTGAGCGTGCCCATGTCGTTGCAGCTCACATCGCGCAGAGCGCACTCCTCACCCGGGTTCCGCACGCCGTCCGCGCGCAACTGGGCGACCACCAGGTGGGCGGCCCGTCCGGCGGACTCCTCGGTGACCTCGGGGAATCCGGCACTCCACTGCCGGCGTTCGCGGCGCTGCCAGCCGATCTCCCGCATCGCCGCGGCCTTCTCGGCGGAGTCCTCCTCGGCCCGGTCCGAACGGTAGGCCCGCAGTCCCTCCTTGGGATCGAACCCGAGCCGCACGCTGTCACGGCCGTTCTGGCTGATCACGAAGCCCGTCCAGTCCAGACCGACCTGCGGTGGCAGGTGTTCCACGAGCGAACCGAGCAACGCCGTGAGGGCATCATGGAGATGGTCCAGGCTCGGCGCCAGCCGGCCACCCGGGTACACGTCGGGCGCCCAACCCGGGCCGCCGCGGTCCAGTTGCCACAGGTAGGGCAGGTGACGGAAGTCCGACGGCTCGTCCGCGCTCCACGGCCCGCCCCACTTGAACGTGCGGTGCTCCTCCTCTTCCCACTCCTCGGTGTCGTGCACCTCCAGCAACACACCCGCTCGGTCCCCGGTGAGCATCAGCACCCGCCGCTCGTTCCGCCAGCGGACGCCGGGGCCCTCGGCCGATCCACCGTGCAGCGTCGGGAGGCCGATGCGGCCGACGACGGCGTCGTAGAACTCCCCGAACGCCGACCTGCGCTGCGCGAGCGTGTCGCCGGGCCCGTAGGACAGAACCCGCTCCCGCTCGCCGGGCTTTCCTCCGTCGTGCAGCTCCTCGGCGATGTCCGCCGCGGCGCCATGGAGCGGCGAGACCGGGTGCACCGCCAGCCGGCCGGCCCGCCGGTTGCTCTGGAAGATCACGGTGTGGCGCTCCCCGCGCCAGCGCAGCCCGGGGGCGCCACCGCAGTCCTCGTACCGCACCGGGTCGCCGACCGAGGCAAGTGCCTCCGCAAGATCGGCGGTTCGGGCGGCGGCCGCACCACCTGGCGACGGCCGGTAGCCGTGGTCGAGCAGATGTATCCGGCCGTAGGTGTAACGCGTGGACTCGAAACCGAGCTTGCCCGCCTCGAGCACCAGGCGGATGCCGGGCCGGCCGGGAGTGACCACCACCTGCCCGTCGTACACCTTGCCCTGCTCCCACCCCGGCCGGGAGGCCACCAGCTCCCTGACCGTGGCCAGCTCCCAGTCACCGAAGTCTGCCTCCAGCAGCTCGGTCACCGTGTGGACGGCGTCGTCGTGGTTGTCGTGATGGTCGCGCGACGTGCTGTCAGTCATGGGCAGATGGTGGCATGCGGCACCGACACCGGCGGCGGCGGACCCGACCCGGGCCGGTGCGGGCCCGGGGCGGGCCGGGACCCGCACCCGGACCCGCCTCCGGCCGGGTCACCGGCGTTCGCGCACCCGCACCACCTTCAGCTCCGGCGAGCGCATGATGTCCCGTTCGCAGAACCGCGACGTCACCCACCGCTCGCCGGAGAACAGTGCCGTCTGGTCCCGGTAGTGCGGCGAGGCCGGGTTGGACGACTGCGAGTACGTCAGGAGCGTTCGGGCCACCGGGCAGCGGCCGCCGTCCCAGCCGACGGCCTGGATGTGGCTCGACCCGTGGGCGACCTCGGTGTAGCCGCCGCCTGCGGCGTTCCACACCGCCTCGATCTTGTTCCACACGCCGAGCGACTCCGTCCCACCGTGGACCGGATGCCGCCTGCCGTCCCGCAGGACGGACTGGTGCTGCCCGAGCGGCGCGTCCAACGCGATGCCGGCCGCACGCAGCTCGTTCACCGCGGCGGTGAGCGCCTTGGCGAAGGCGGGTGATCCGGTGTCGAGGGAGCGGGGCGTGGCGACGGGGTCGGCCGCGGAGAACGGCACCTGCCACAGTTGCCCGGACGGCACCGACGACGTCAGGGCCCGCCAGAACCGGTCGAAGAGCAACGCACCCCGGCTGCCGGTGTCCATGGACCGGTCCCAACGCTCCAGCACACCGCACGCCTCCGCCAGGTCCGCGGACAGCTCCTCGCACGCGCGCACGGTGTCGGCGACGGCGAGGTCCGCGGCCGGTACCCGGTCGGCGAACTGCTGCCGCTGGAGGTCGGCGACGGTCAGCCCGCCCTTGTCCGCCATCGCGGCGACGTCCTCGATCGCACCCCGGGTACGCAGCGACCGCGGCGTCCCGACCGTGCCGAAGACCCGCTCGTACCCCGTCAGGGGCCGGTCGGCGTTGCTGAGCCACGCGCTGTCGTTGGAGTTCTCCGCGTACGCCGCGTCCTTCAGCGTGGGCATCCGGGACGGCCCGAAGACGCCCGGCTGGACGGCGTCCTGGTCCCGGCCGAGCCCGCAGTCGCCGCGCGAACCGTCCAGCACGGCGACGCCGGAGGCCGGGTACGTCACCCGGCCCAGCGGCGTCGAGCAGCGCTGCGTCAGTTCGTCGGTGATCCGCGGCAGGACCTGCGACTGGGTGAAGAGCGTGCGGCCGGCGGAGTCCGCCGCGATCGTGTTCACCCACGGCAGCCCCTGGGTGCGCCGCAGGCCCGCCAGCATGTCGTCCGTCGACCGTGCCTTGCCGAAGGCCAGCGCCGTGTCGGAGGCGCGCATGTTGGCCGCGTTGGGGTCGTTGAGCGCGTACGCCGTCGAAGCGGACCAGGGCAGCGGCAGCGACGCGCCGAGGGAGGTCACGACCGGTCCGTAGCGGGTCCAGTACTGCGTGCGGGTGACGGAAGTGCCGTCCTTCAGCGGGACGGTGACGGACCGTTCGGTCATCCGCTCGCGCTTGCCGTCGACGAGATACACGGTCGGATCCGCCGGGTCGAGCGTGAGCTGGTGCAGGTTCAGCGTGACACCGGTCGCGACGGTGTGGCTCCAGGCCACCTTGTCGTTGAAGCCGATGTTGACCAGCGTCGTGCCGAGGAGTGAGGCTCCGGAGACGTTCAGCTCGCCCGGGATCGTCTGCTGCGACTGCCAGAAGCGGCGGCCGCCGTGCCAGGGGTAGTGGGGATTGCCCAGCAGCAGTCCGCGCCCGTTCGCCGTCACGTCACCGCTGAACGCGACGGCGTTCGACCCCATGTCGGCGCTCTCGGCGGCGAACAGTTCGCGGGCCGCCCGCGCTGTCGCCCGGGCGTCCGGTGCCGGCACGTGCGCGGCGCCGGGCGGCTGCGCGGCGGTGATGCCGTCGATACCGCGGCCCTGGCCGCCGAGGACGGAGACGGCGAAGCCGCGGCGGGCCACGTCGAGGGCGGTCACGGGTCGCACCCAGTCGGCGCCCCGGCAGGCGGGGTCGGTGACGCGGTTCTGCTTCAGCCAGGCGTTGTAGCCGGCGGCCCACCCGCGCATCAGCTCCTTCACCTCCCGGCCGGGACCGGCCGGCGCGGGGACGGCGAGCAGCTTCTCGACGGTGCGGGCCTCGCGTATCCCGCGGAAGTACAGGTCGCTGGAGAGGTTCTTCGTCGCGGAGGAGAGGGAACCGTCGGGCGCGGCGTCCGCGCCGAAATGGCGCGAGCGCTCGCCGCGTACGGTGAGGAAACCGTCGGCCAGGACGCACACCTGGTCGGCGGCCTGCGCCCAGCCGGTGCCGAAGCCCAGACCGGCGTAGTCGCGCGCCACGATGTGCGGAATGCCGTGCTCGGTGTACCGGATCACGGCGGACAGAACGCCGCCCGAAGGATGCCGGCCGGGATCGTGCGCGGCCGCCTGCGGTGTCACGGCGGTCGCGACCGTCACCAGTGCGACACCGGTGAGAGCGAGCCTTGCAAAGCGCGTACGGAAGAGCAACGTGCCTCCCAACGGGGCTGCGGACCTTACTGGTTGGTACATGCAGTCAGCCAACGCCCCCGCTGTCAACATCCCGTTCGGTATCCGCCTGGTGCCGCGGTACTTGACCCCGCGTCGGCCGCCGCCGAGGATCACGCCATGACAGGCGCACACAGCAGCACCGTCGACTCCCTCGTCCGCCGCAGTGCCCGGCGCACCCCGGACCGCACCGCCGTCCGGTACGCCGACCGGTCATGGACCTACGCCCGGCTCGACGAGGCCGTCAGTACCGCGGCGGCCGTCCTCACCGGTCACGGGCTGCGCCACGGCGACCGGGTCGCGTCGTACGGCCACAACTCCGACGCCTACCTGATCGCCTTCCTGGCCTGCGCACGGGCCGGACTCGTCCACGTCCCGGTCAACCAGAGCCTGACGGGCGACGATCTCGCCTACATCCTCGGCCAGTCGGGCAGCACGCTCGTCCTCGCCGACCCGGCGCTCGCGCCACGCCTGCCCGCCGGGACGTCCGTACGGGCGCTGCGCGACACCGACGACTCGCTGCTCGCCGCCCTGTCCGAGCCGCGGCCGTTCACCCCCGCGCACGAACCGCGCGACGAGGACCTGGTCCAGCTTCTCTACACCTCGGGCACCACCGCCCTGCCCAAGGGCGCGATGATGACCCACCGCGCCCTCGTCCACGAGTACGTCAGCGCCGTCACCGCCCTCGATCTCGCGCCCGGTGACCGGCCCGTCCACTCACTGCCGCTGTACCACTCCGCCCAGATGCATGTCTTTCTGCTGCCGTACCTCGCGGTCGGCGCGGAGAACACCATCCTCGACGCGCCCGACGCCGGGCGGATCTTCGACCTCGTCGAAGCGGGCCGCGCCGACAGCCTGTTCGCGCCGCCCACCGTATGGATCGGCCTCACCAACCACCCCGAGTTCGCCACCCGTGACCTCGGGGGGCTGCGCAAGGCCTACTACGGTGCGTCGATCATGCCCGTGCCCGTGCTGGAGCGGCTGCGCGAACGTCTCCCCGGTCTCGGTTTCTACAACTGCTTCGGCCAGTCGGAGATCGGGCCGCTCGCCACCGTCCTCGGCCCCGACGAGCACGAGGGGCGGATGGAGTCGTGCGGCCGGCCCGTCCTCTTCGTGGAGGCGAAGGTCGTCGACGAGGACGGCAAGGAGGTGACCGACGGCACCGCGGGCGAGGTGGTCTACCGCTCACCGCAGCTGTGCGAGGGCTACTGAGACAAGCCGGAGGAGACACAAGAGGCGTTCCGCGGCGGCTGGTTCCACTCCGGTGACCTCGCCGTGCGCGACGGCGAGGGCTACTTCACGGTCGTCGACCGGGTCAAGGACGTCATCAACTCCGGTGGCGTGCTGGTGGCTTCCCGGCAGGTCGAGGACGCCCTCTACACCCACCCGGCCGTCGCGGAGGCGGCCGTGATCGGCCTGCCCGACGAGCGGTGGATCGAGGCGGTCACCGCCGTCGTCGTGGCACGCGACGATGTGACGGAGGCGGAACTGATCGCCCACGCACGGGACGAGCTCGCGCATTTCAAGGCGCCCAAGCGGGTCCTCTTCGTGGACGCGCTGCCCCGCAACGCCAGTGGCAAGATCCTCAAGCGCGAGCTCCGGGACCGGTTCGCTCCATCGGCACCGCGGACCTGAGGCCGGGTCCGCAGGGTCCGACAGCGGCCGGTTTCAGAACGGCGGCTGCCCGCTGCCTTCGATCATCAAGTGCGCGGTACCGATGTATCGGTGGGCCACGGTGAAGTCGCCGACGCGGCCGTCGGGCAGCCGCAGCCGCGGCGCGTCCGCGTCCATGATGCCCTCCACGACCTCGTCGTCCGCGACCTCGAGCGTTCCGTTCCAGTCGGCCGGCAGCGCCGCGGCGACGTCCTCGCTCGTGCCGGGCACGGCGTCCGGCGCGGCGTCCTCAGGCTGCCCCGTCCATGAACGGAGCACCGCTCTCGCCGCGTACTCGGCATCGCCCGCGACCACCGTCACGTCGCCTTCGAAGACGCCCATGCTTCCAGTGTGCGTCCACGCGGTCCGTCCCGCTCGCTGTGACCGCGCGCCCCGCCCGGTGCCGTCGGCGTGGCGCGTCCTCGGTTCATCAGCGCCTCCCGCCGAACTCCCAGTCGTGGACCTCGATGTCGGCATACCGGTCCGTGGTCAGCACGGCGCGTGCCGCTTCCGCATCGGGGGCCCTGAGCAGCACCGCCGTACCCAGCCAGGTGGCGCCGTCGTCGGAGAGAAGCGGCCCGTACGCGATCAGTTCATCCCGGTCGGGCGGCACGTCGACGTCGACGGCCGGCCCGGAGCCCAGGCCGAGCACGAGGTACCGGTTGCCACCGCTCGGGCCGCCGGCGAAATCCCACATGGTGCGCCCCAGCAGGTTGTGCCACCGACGCAGCAGCACATCCCGGTACGTGCCGGCCTGGTAGTTGGGCTCGTCGAAGGCGAACGCGCGGGCGGCGGCCGGATCCGGCAAGTCGATGATGTGCACGCTCCCGGTGGGCGTTTCGCCGTCACTGGCGAAGGTCGGGCCGCGAGCGATCAGTTCCTTCGCGTACCGGTCCATGTAGGACCAGTGCTCTTCCACCAGCTCGTTGCGCAACGTGAGGGATCCGGGCCGGTCGCGGTGGTAGCAGAAGTACTCCATGTCCCAGACCCTCACCCACATGCGGCAGCATCTCAACAGGCTTTCGCAATGATGACCACACGCGCCGAACGCGGCGGCGTTCCCTCGGGCGGCGCCCGTGGAAACGGACGCGACCCAGCAGCCTGCTCGGACACATCGAATCGCTCTCCTGGGCCAGGGCGGGATGATTGACTGTCATCGAAGGTCGATGATCACCAGGTTCGTGCCGGTGAAGTGAGTGGCACGGAGTGCGGGCGCGCCAGGGTCAGTGGGACTCCCAGGCGCGTACAAGAATCACGACCGTGGATCGGCCTGGGGCGGGAGCGGTGACAGTGGCGATGCGGGCGGTTCCGTTGGTGGGCGGGCCGGTGGAGTTACGGGGTGCGCTGGATCTGGAGATCACTCCGACGGGGGTGATGCCGCGCCGGCTGCCCGCATGGACCAAGGAGCAGTACCAGGACCCGTCGGTCCACGGCGCGACCGTGATGCCTTCGGGCGTGCGGCTGGTGTTCCGCACCGATGCGCGTGAGCTGGAATTCGACGTGCTCACCTCCACCGGGCAGCTCGACACCGACCCTCGACCCCGCCCGACGGGCATGCTGGACCTCCTGGTGAACGGCGCCCTGGCCGGGCGTCACCAGGCGCCGGTCGGCAACGTGGTGCGGATGGCGGGCCCCGGGGCCGTGCAGCGGCTGATTCCGGGCGAGCCAGGGACCGTCCGGTTCACCGGGTTACCGACCGGCATGAAGAAGGTCGAGCTGTGGCTGCCGCAGCAGACACCCACGGAACTGGTGGCCCTGCGCGCCGACGGCGACGTGCTGCCGCCGCTGCCGGACGGTCGGCGCCGCTGGGTGCACCACGGCAGTTCCATCAGCCACTGCCTCGAGGCCGACGGTCCGACCGACACCTGGCCGGTGGTGGCGGCGGCACTCGGGGAAGTGGAGGTGATCAACCTCAGCCAGGCGGGCAACGCGCTGCTGGACCCCTATGTCGCCCGGACGATCCGCGATATGCCGGCCGACCTGGTCAGTCTCAAGGTGGGCATCAATATCGTGAGCCTGGCCGCCTTTCGGCTGCGGACGTTCGGCCCGGCGGTACACGGCTTCTTGGACACGATCCGGGACGGGCACCCGGACACCCCGCTCCTGCTGATGTCCCCGGTGAGCTGTCCGGCACTCGAGGAGACTCCCGGCCCGACCGCGATGGGCCCGGACGGGAAGATCACAGCCGTGGGTGACCCGGCAGAAGTAGCTCGTGGGGCATTGTCGCTGGCGGTGGTCCGTGCCGAGCTGGAACGGATCGTGACGGCCCGCCGCACACGCGATCCCCACCTCCACTACCTCGACGGCCGCGAGCTGATCGGCCCGGACGAGGTGGGCGACCTGGCCGACGGCCTGCACCCCACCGCCGCCGCGTACCGCCGGATGGGCAAACACTTCGCCGCCCACGCCTTCGCGAGCGGGGGCCCCTTCCGCTGAATGACCATGTCTTCATTTGGAGGCGACCAGCCCCCACCGCCCCTCGCGGTGGGGGGCGCAACTCTGACCCTGGCCTCCTATTCGGTGCGCAGGGCCGTGGCGGTTCGGGCCGAGGCGGCCCAGCCCGCCGGCAGGAGCGCACCCAGGGTGGCGATGAGCAGCCCGCCGAGAGCGAGCGGGAGGAGTTCGGCCCCGTGGTAGACGGCGATGACGGAACCGGGGAGGCGGAGCCCGACGCTGTCGCCCATCGCGGGAATGACCCAGCCGTGCAGGGCCACGCCGAGCGGCACGCCCAGAGCACCCGCGACCAGTCCGGTCACGACGACCGAGGTGAGGACCATCACGACCGTCTGCCGAGGGGTCATGCCGAGCGCCTTGTGGACACCGATCTCCCTGACGCGCTCGCGGGTGTCGAGCAGCACGCCGTTCAGCACGCCGAGCGCGGCGACGGCGACGAGCATCAGCGTGAGGATCGCGGACAGCGCGTTGAGCGTGACGACCATGTCGCCGCCGGCGTCGAGCCCGCCGGCCCGAGCGGTGACCCCAAGTGGCGCCAAGTCCTTGTTCAGCGTGTCGGCGTAGCCGGTCACGTCGGTGCCTGACGTGACCGCGATGTGATGGCTCGTCTCCGTCAGGTCGGGGCGTGCGGCGGTGAGGGTCGAGGCGTCGGTGAAGACCTGCCTGCCGTCGTTCCGGGGGTCGAGGACCTCGCCGACGATCCGGACCCTGACCGGCTCGGCCAGGCCGTTCACGGTGACGGTGTCGCCGATACGGGTGCCCGTGGCGGCCAGGAAGGGGGACGGGACCACGGCCTCGCCGGGCCTGTCGATCCAGCGGCCCGAGACCATCGAGTAGCCGCCCCAGGAAGCGTCACCGGTGAAGGCGATCACGTCGATGGTGCCGGTCAGGCCGGGCACGGTCGCACGTACCGTCGCGGCGCTGTAGTACCTCCCGGTTCCGGCGGCGGCCTCGATGGCCGCGGCGACCGCAACGGGATCGGCCTCGGGCTGCTTCTCGGGGCCAGGGCCGCCGGGTCCGAAGTCCGGCAAGGGCGCGGTTACCACGACATCGGCGACGTCGTGTGCCTTGGCCTTCATCACCTGGCCGAGCGAGGCGCCCATCCCCACGGTGAACGTGACGGCGACGGTGCCGAACAGGATCGCCGTGCCCATGGCCAGCGCGCGTGCGGGCCGGGCGAAGGGCCGGGCCAGGCCCAGGGCGACCGGCTGCGGCAACGGCAGCCGTCCGGCCAGGCGGGCCGCCCAACGGCCGCGCCCCGCCGAAGCGGTGCGACCGACGGTGAGCGCGTCGGCCGTACGCAACCGGCCCGCCCGCCAGGCACTCGCCCACGCGGTCGCCGCCACCAGACCGAGCACCCCGGCGATCACCGCCAGGTCGACCCAGGGGGCGATGCCCAGGGACGAGGTGCCGTAGACCTCCTCGGTCTCGGCCAGCACGGGGACGGCGAGCAGGTGGCCCGCGAGGACACCGAGGACCGTGCCGGCGGCGGCGGGGATCAGCGCCTGGTTCACGTAGGCCCGCACGACCTGGGCCGGGGTGAAGCCGACGGCCTTGAGGACGCCGATGCGGCGCGTTCCCGAGCCGACGGCCGACGCGACGACATTGCCGACGACGAGCACCGACATGATCAGGCCCAGGGCGCCGAACGCCAGGAGATACGGCACGTACACGGCGGTGTCGCGCTCGGCGGTCTTCTTGACGGTGAGCCACGACTGTTCGCCGACCGCCGTTCCCGGCGGCAGGGATCCTGTCACGGCCTTGCCGCCCGCCGTGACCTGCGCGGCGGTGCCCGCTTCGCTGAAGCGGTAGAGCATCTGGTAGCCGCCGCTGCCGGGCGCGGTGAGCGCCGGCATCTGCGACGGAACCACCCAGGCGTCAGCGGTGTGCGTGACCGAGCGGGCCACACCCACCACCGTCAGCGTCGGACCGCCGGACAGATCGGGGAAGGCGATCTTCATGCCGATGGTCGTCAGGAGCGAGGAGTCGGCGGAGAGCACGATCTCGCCGGAGTGCGCGGGCCACCGCCCGTCGAGCAGTGCCACCTCGTCCACATCCCGGCCGGGGTCGCCCCGGCCGACCACGGTCAGCGGCCACCCGGAGCCCGCCCCGTCCGACCGCGGGGTGATCGTCGCCGTACGGAACGGCCCGGCCGCACTGCTCACCCCTTCGGCATCCTTGGACTTCGACAGCTGCCCGGCCCTCACCTTGCCCGCGTCGAACTGCACGGACAGATGCGCGCCGTGCTGCCTGGCGAAGGCGTCGTCGAAGGGCGCGCCGGACACCACGAGCAGCGATCCGCCGAGGACGGAGGCGGCCACCGCCATCATCGTCGCGAGCCCGATCACCAGCGTCTGCACGCGGCGTCGCGCTACCCCCGAGCGCACCACCTTGCCGAGCGCGCTCATCGGACGGCCTCCGAGGCGACGGCCTGCGAGGCGACGGTCTCCGACCGCACGTCTTGCGACCGGACGTCTTGCGACCGGACGTCTTCAGTGATCCGGCCGTCGGCGATCCGGACCGTACGGTTCGTGCAGGACCGGGCCAGAGCCAGGTCGTGGGTGACCACGACGATGGTCTGGCCCTCGGCGTTGAGGCCGGTGAGCAGCCTGCTGACGTCCTCTCCGGCGGCCGTGTCCAGGGCCCCGGTCGGCTCGTCGGCCAGGAGCAGCGCCGGCCGGTTCATCAACGCCCGGGCCACCGCGACGCGTTGCCGCTCGCCGCCGGACAGCCGCCCCGGGTAGGCGCGGGCGTGCCGGTCGATGCCCAGCAGTTCCAGGAGTTCCGCCGCCCGGCGGTCCGCCTCGCCTCGTGCCGTACCCGCGAGGCGCGCGGGCAGGACGACGTTGTCGGTGACGGTCAGATCGTCGAGCAGGTTGAAGAACTGGAAGACCATGCCGATCTTCGACCGCCGGTAGAGCGCCGACCCGGCTTCGCCCAGCCGGTCCACCCGCACCCCGTCCACGGTGACGGTCCCCGTATCGGGCCGGTCCAGGCCCGCGACCAGATTGAGCAGCGTGGACTTGCCGCTGCCGGAAGGGCCGAGGATCGCGACGGCCTCGCCGGGCTGCACGGTCAGCGACACCTCGTGCAGCGCGGGCGGGCCGTCGTCGTACCGGCGGCTCACCTCGCTCAGGTCGATCACCGGCATGGTCATGAGGAGCTCCTTCGGGTACGGGCGGTCGGCTGCCTGAACGCTAGGAGCAGGCCCGGCCCGCACGCGTCGCCCGCCCGAACCCATTGCGGTACCGCGCTGGGACGAGCCCCGGAAACGTCATCCCTGCGATGTAGGCGACAGATGTATCCGGCGCGGTGGGAATGACCACCGGGACGGAGTCCCACGGCCCGCACGGCGGCGACAATGAACCGGTGACGGACGTACGCACGACGCTGGAGATGCTGCGGGAAGCCGCCTGCCGTTCGGTCCGCGACGCCGGGCTTCCGAGCGGTCCGCCGCTGCGGCCCACCCGGCGCGCATGGCGGTTCGACGCGCTGGTGGCACTGGCGCTCGGCATCGCCACCGTCTACTACGGGATCGACAACGTGAACAACGTCGTGGTGCGTGAGATCGCACCCGGCGTGGAGTACGTCGTGCCGCGCCCGTCCGGCCCCGGCGGCCTGGCCTTGATGGTGACCCTCGCGACCATCGCCTCGAGCGCCCTGGCGCTGCGCCGCCGCTACCCGCTCGCCGTGCTGTGCGTCGTGACGGCCGCGACACTGGCGACACCGCAGAGTGTCATGCGGCTGACCTTCTACGCGTTCGTCATCGCCGTCTACAGCGCCGCCGTGTACAGCCCGTACAGGACGGCGACCCTGGCGGCGCTGCCGGTGTCGGTCGTCGTGGTCGGCACCACGGGGAACTCGGTGACACCGATCGTTCCCAACGAGTACATCGCCCTGCTGATCCTGGCCCCGATGGCCGTGGCCGCCGTCGGCCTGCGGACCTGGAAACTACGAACCGACGAGGGCCGCACCCGGCTCACCGCGCTGGAACGCGAACAGGCCGAGGCACTGCGCCGGGCCGTCGAGCACGAACGGGCCAGGATCGCCCGCGAACTGCACGACGTCGTCACACACAACGTCAGCGTGATGATCATTCAGGCGGGCGCCGCCCGCAAGATCATGCAAACCTCCCCCGAACAGGCCGGCGAGGCGCTGCTCGCCGTCGAGGCCGGCGGGCGGGCGGCCATGACCGAGCTGCGCCACGTCATGGGACTCCTCACCATGGCCGACGAGGGCGAGGGGACGGACGCTGTCGCCGACATGGCCGACGCGACGGCGGTGCCGGCCCCACAACCCGGCCTGGACCAGCTGGAAACGCTGGTCGGACGGGTCCGCGACACCGGACTGCCCGTCGAGCTGCTCATGACCGGGCCGCCCCGTCCCCTCCCGCCCGGCCTCGAACTCGCCGCCTACCGCGTGGTCCAGGAAGCCCTGACCAACACCGTGAAACACGCGTCCGGCGCCACCGCCGCCGTGACCGTCGAATACGGCCCGGAACTGCTCCGGGTGGAAGTCACCGACACCGGCGGACACCCGGGCGCGGCTGCCGGAAGCGGCCGGGGCCTGATCGGCCTGCGCGAACGCCTCGCCGTCTACGACGGAACACTGAACACCGGCCGACGCCTGACCGGCGGCTACCGTGTGGAGGCCCTGATCCCCTTGGAGACACCGTGACCGAGCCGCTGCGTGTGCTCCTCGCCGACGACCAGACCCTGGTCCGCACCGGATTCCGCCTGATCCTCGGCGCCGACGGCATCGACGTCGTCGCCGAGGCGGCCAACGGAGCCGAAGCGGTCGAAGCGGCCCGCCGCACACGTCCCGACGTGGTCCTGATGGACGTCCGGATGCCCGAGATGGACGGCCTGGAGGCCACCCGCCGCATCCTCACCGGCGCCACCGACGAACCCCGCGTCATCATCCTGACCACCTTCGACCTCGACCGGTACGTCTACGCGGCGCTGTCCGCCGGGGCCAGCGGCTTCCTCCTCAAGGACGTCACCCCGGAACATCTGACCGCGGCCGTCCGCACGGTCCGTACCGGCGACGCTCTCCTCGCGCCCGCCATCACCCGCCGCCTCGTGCAGCGGTTCACGCAGCGCGGCAGCGACACCGCCGCCCTCCACCGCGACCTCGCCTCGCTGACGCCGCGCGAGCTGGAGGTCCTCGGCCTGTTGGCCCGAGGACTGAGCAACGCCGAACTCGCCACCCGCCTCCACCTGGCCGAGGCGACCGTCAAGACCCACGTCGCCCGCATCCTCGCCAAGCTCGGACTCCGTGACCGTGTCCAGGCCGTCATCGTCGCCTACGAGACCGGGCTGGTCAGCGCCGGCGCGGGCGAGCCCGCCGGGCAGCCCACCGAGCAGACGTAGACCGAGGGCAGGATGGGGGATCAGCAGCCGGGGCCTGCGTCTGTCCCACCGGTTCCCGCCTCCGAACCGGCGTTCAACGGTCGCCCGATGTCCGCGTTCGCCGCGGTGCGGTCGCCGGGCACGGTCGCCGGTGCGCTGCCGGGCCGCGACGGCTGAACTCGCGCCACCGCGTGACGCCTTCGGCCGACGGCTGAGCACCCGAGCCGGGCTGCCGATGGAACGCTCACGGGCCGCCCCCGCGCACGGCGGCGGCATTGCGCCGAGTCTCCGCGAGGTGGACATCGACGAACCGCGCGAGGCACAGCGCGTCCTGGGAGTCGGCCTGGAAGGCGATGCGGCGGAGCAGACCGACCTCGTCGAGCGCGACGCCTTCGCGGGCGAGGACGAAGACGAGGGACAGGAAGGCGGACCGGGCGTTGCCGTCGTCGAAGGGGTGGAAGAAGCAGACGTCGAGGTAGGCGCGTGCGGCGCGAGCGGTCAGGGGGAGCGACGTGCCGTCGTCCTTGGCGCTCTCGGCCAGGCAGGCGTCGAGGCGGGCACGGGTGTCCGGGGCCGTGCCGTAACGTTCCCTGCCGCCCTTGGCGAAGGCCGGGAGGGCCCGGAACGCGAGTGGCCGCTCAGTGCCGAGCACATGCTGCTGCCAGCTCCGGATCAGTTCGAAATCGAGTACGGCACCGCGCGCCGCGTCCGCCCGAAGCCGTTCGAGCGCGGCAAGCAGGCCCTCGGCGCGAGCGGCGTCCAACGCGCCGTCGAAGGCGCGGATGTCCTCGGCCGCCCCGTCGCGCGACGGTGTCACCGGCCCGTCCCCGCCTTCGCCGTGGGATTCCTGCCAGGACACGGTCCCGCGTACGGCGAGCCACTGCTGCAGATGGTCCCGCGCCGGCTCGACGGACCCTTGCCCGCCGTCCGTGCGCAGCGTCTGTGCAAGCCGCTCTGCGACGTCATCGACCAGCACGGTGTCAGGATCGGTCCAGCTGTGGAACCGCCCGCCGACCGCCTGGTGGACCAGGTCCCGGGCGACCTCGGGGGCGACTCCCCAGCGGCTGAGGAACCAGGTGAGCACCTGTTGGCAATGCCCGTACCAGCCGCTGCCGCAGCCGGTGCGGTCCACAATCTGCAGGATCAGGTTGCGGGCGGCGCTCTCCCACAAGATCCGCTGGGCCTCGATGTCTGCCGGGTCCAGCGGGTACGCCTCGAACCGCTCGGCGAGGCTCTCCAGCCATGCCCGCCACTCGCACAGCGCCGTGACGACACGCTCCAGCGTCTCCTCCGGGGTGGTGATCGAGTCCCGGGGACAGCACCAACTTCCGACAGGTCCGCCGTCGAAGTCTCCTTCGTCGTGCGCCCAGCGCCAGCCCACCGCCCAGCGGCCGTAGCGGTTCATCAGGGCGTACGACACGGCGTCGGCCCAGAGCTTGGCCTCACCCCAGCTCCACGCATGCATCGCCGGGTCGCCGAAGGGGACATCCGGACGGCTCGGTACGTGCCGGGCCGGGCCGAGTGAGCGCACCACCCGCGCTGCCGCCGCACTGTCGAACGGACGCCGGGCGGGATTCACCTCGTCCCAGGTCAGGTTGCCAGGGGACAGCTCATGTATCACCGCGCCAGCCTGCCATCTCACCCCGGCGCCCAGGCAAGCGGATTACCGCAGAGCTCCGCCGAGGAAGGAGCTGTCCCACCCGCGTCGCCGACCCCGAACGCCGGCCGGACACTCACACGTTCCTGAGGTCCACGATCCGCTTGATCTTGCCCACCGAACGCTCGAGCGTCTCCGGGTCCACCACCTGTACGGAGACGGACACCCCGATGCCGTCCTTGACCGCGGCCGCCACGCACTGCGCGGCCGCCGCCCGCTGGTCGGAGGTCGTCCCCGGCCGTGCCTCCGCGAGCACGGTCAGCGCGTCGAGGCGGCCCTCCCGGGTGAGCCGGAGCTGGAAGTGCGGGGCGACATGCGGCGTCCGCAGGACGATCTCCTCGATCTGGGTGGGGAAGAGGTTCACCCCGCGCAGGATCACCATGTCGTCGCTGCGCCCGGTGACCTTCTCCATGCGCCGGAAGACACGTGCCGTGCCCGGCAGCAGACGTGTCAGGTCCCGCGTGCGGTAACGGATCACCGGCATCGCCTCCTTGGTGAGGGAGGTGAACACCAACTCGCCCTCCTCCCCGTCCGGCAGCACCTCGCCGGTGAACGGGTCGACGACCTCCGGGAAGAAGTGGTCCTCCCAGATGTGCAGGCCGTCCTTGGTCTCCACACACTCCTGCGCCACTCCGGGACCCATGACCTCCGACAGCCCGTATATGTCGACCGCGTCAATCGCGAACCGCTCCTCGATCTCCCGGCGCATCTCCTCGGTCCACGGCTCCGCGCCGAAGACCCCCACCTTCAGCGACGTCGACCGCGGATCGACGCCCTGGCGCTCGAACTCGTCGAGGAGGGTCAGCATGTACGACGGGGTGACCATGATGATCTCGGGCCGGAAGTCGTTGATCAGCTGGACCTGGCGGGCCGTCATGCCGCCGGAGGCGGGGATGACCGTGCAGCCGAGCCGCTCCGCGCCGTAGTGCGCGCCGAGCCCGCCGGTGAACAGGCCGTACCCGTAGGCCACATGGACCTTGTGGCCCGGGCGGGCGCCGGCGGCGCGCAGCGAGCGCGCCACCACGTCGGCCCAGGTGTCCAGGTCCCGTTGGGTGTAGCCGACGACGGTGGGCCGGCCCGTCGTACCGCTGGAGGCGTGGATCCGGCGCACCTGCGACTCGTCGACCGCGAACATCCCGAAGGGGTAGTGGTCGCGAAGATCGATCTTTGTCGTGAACGGGAAGCGGGCGAGGTCGGCGAGCGTACGGCAGTCCTCCGGGCGGATCCCCGCCTTGTCGAAGGCCTGGCGGTAGAAGGCGACGTTCTCGTAGGCGTGGCGCAGGGTGGAGCGCAGTCGCTCCAGTTGCAGGGCCTCGAGCTCCTCGCGACCGAGCCGCTCCGCCGCGTCCAGCAGGTCCGTCATCCGCGCACTCCCGTCCCAGATCGGGCTACCGACCATTCGGTCGTCGTGTTCGGGATCAGTAATTCAGGCCCTGACGCCGCCCGTCAAGGCTCGACCGAAGGGCCTCGCAGCCGGGCAAGCGGCGCGACGCCGCGCCGCTCCGCCCGACCGCCTGCGGCGCGGGGCGAGGAGCCGCCCGGGATCCCGGTGCACGAGAGCCGCCCGGACGACTTCGTGACCGCGCTGAAGGAGTTCGGTATCCGATCGGCCGCCGACCGCGGTACGTCGCACTGGTGCATCCGGACGATCGTGGCCGCTGCCCACGTCAGCGCGAGCGCTTCACGGGGGTTGCGGGGAAGATTGCGGTAACGGGAAGTTGAATCCCGCAATCAAACCCAGATGAAGGAGTCCGCGATGCCTCAGCCAGAGGGAGCCGAACTGGAGGCCGTGCGCGCCCGTCGCGAAGAGGTGCGACGGCGCTACCTGCGCGAAGCGGGCGACCGGCCCGCGACCACGGCGAACGGCGTGCACCATGTGGCCTTCATCTGCCGTGACGTGGAGGAGACCGTCCGCTTCTACCAGGAGTTCCTCGGGTTCCCGCTCGTGGAGATCGTGGAGAACCGCGACTACCGCGGCTCCACCCACTTCTTCTTCGACATCGGCAACAACAACCTGCTGGGCTTCTTCGACTTCCCCGGCCACGACCATCCGCCGGCCACCGAGACGGTCGGCGGGGTGCAGCATCTGGCGCTCTCGGTCGACGCGCGGCAGTTCTCCGCCGCCCGTAAGGCGCTGGACGCGGCGGGCATCGACTACCTGGGCCCCGACCGCGGCGTCGAGGACAGCCTCTACTTCCGCGACCCCAACGGCGTACCGCTGGAGCTGTACCAGGAGCGGCTCGGCGTCTTCAACGGCGAGCGCATCCTGCCGGGCGCTGAAGGCTGACCCCGACCCGCTCCACCTCGCGAGGAGCCGCACGCGCCTCGGGGACGGCGTGAATCCTGCCGGTCCCGAGGCCGGAGCCTCCGTCACCGAGCCGGACGCAAAACGTCACCGAGCCGGACCCAGAACGTCACCGAGCCTGACGCAGAACGACGTGACCCGGCCGGTCAGGACATGATCGGGTGACGGGCGAAGAACCGGGACAGGGCACGCGGCTCAGCCGCGGATCATCGACATCAGCAGCTCGTGGGTGTCACCGTCGGCAGCCACGACGAGCCCGCGTCCCGCCGGTCCGATCGGGGCGCCGTCGATCCCGGTGACCACACAGCCGGCGGCCCGGCAAAGCGCGATGCCGGCGGCGAAGTGCACGCTCCGGGACAGGTCGCCGCCGTCGGTGACGTATGCGGCGCGCTTGCCGGCGGTGACCCAGGCCAACGCCAGGGTCGTGGAGACCACCCGTGGCCGGAACGATGCGCCGAACCTGGGATCGGCCAGCAGGTCGACGGCGCGGAAGCCGGGCGCGCTGGGGAACGGCGGGTCCAGATTGACATCGACGAGTCGGGTGGCGGGCGTGGGCGCCAGAGGGGCATCGGCACCGTCGTACCGCACCCGGGCGGTCGCACCGTCGGTGGAGAAGACCTCTCCGGTGAACGGGTCGGCCACCGCCGCCGCCCCGTTGCGCAGCGCCACGTTGACGGCGACCGCCATGTTGCCGACGGCGTAGTTCAGCGTGCCGCACAGGGGATCCACCAGCCACTGGCGCGTGGCCTCCACGGCCCCCTGCTGTCCGCCCTCTTCGCCGAGGACGGCGTCCTCCGGCCGGGCGGCACGGATGACGCCGAGGATGGCCTTCTCGGCCTCCACGTCGGCGGCGGTGGCGAAGTCCCCGGCACCCTTGTCGATGCGGGCGAGACGCCGGCCGTACATGCGGCGGACGACCTCCGCGCCGGCCTGGGCCGCTGCCGTCGCGACCCCTGCGTCGTCAAGGTCCGCATATGAGTTGATCATTCGCGCATCGTATCGGCGGCGAAACGGCTCGTTCCACGGGCCGGATCGACCGCCGAGATGGCCAGGTGCGACGGGCGGTCAGGCCCCGGTCCCCGCGGGCTCCGCCCCGTCCGTGTCCGCCGCGTCGGTGGCGACCGCACGGGCCCAGCGGTAGTCCGCCTTGCCGCTCGGCGAGCGCTGGATCTCCGGCGCTATCACCAGGCGCCTCGGGATCTTGTAGCCGGCCAGCCGGGTACGGCAGTGGGACTGGATGTCGGCCAGCGTCGGTGCCGGCGCACCCGCACGGAGCTGGACCACGGCCGTCACCTGGTTGCCCCACCGGTGGTCGGGCACGCCGGCGACCAGGGCGTCGTACACGTCCGGATGGGACTTGAGAGCCTGCTCGACCTCCTCGGGGTACACCTTCTCCCCGCCCGTGTTGATGCACTGCGAGCCGCGGCCCAGGACCGTGACGATGCCGTCCTCGTCCACGGTGGCCATGTCGCCGAGGAGCACCCAGCGTTCGCCGCCGCGCCGGAAGAAGGTCTCCTTGGACTTGACCGGATCCTTGTAGTAGCCGAGCGGTACGTGTCCGCGCTGGGCGACCCGGCCCGTCCCGCCGGGCGGCACCGGCTCGTAGGTGGCCGGATCGACCACCGCCGTACGGGCGTTGACGCGCAGCCGGAACCCGGTCGCGGGACCCGAGTCGTCCGTCGCGGTGCCGTTGAAGCCGGATTCGGAGGAGCCGAAGTTGTTCAGCAGCAGGACGTTCGGGACCAGCGCGGTGAACTGCTCGCGCACGGTGTCCGACATGATCGCCCCGGAGCTGGAGACGCTGAACACCGACGACAGGTCGCACCCCTTCAGCGGCCCGTTCAGCGCGTCGATCAGCGGGCGCAGCATCGCGTCGCCGACGAGGGACACGCTGGTGACCCGCTCCCGCTCGATCGTGCGCAGCACCTCGTGCGGCACGAACTTGCGGTGGATGACGATCCGCTGGCCGAAGTTGAAGCCGATGAAGGCGGTGAGCGTCGACGTGCCGTGCATCAGCGGGGGAGTGGGGAAGAAGGTGATCCCGTCTCCGCCTGCGGCGACCCGCTCGGCCAGTTCCTCGGGCCGGGACACGGGCTCACCGGTCGGGGCCCCGCCGCCCAGTCCGGCGAAGAACAGGTCTTCCTGACGCCACATCACCCCCTTGGGCATGCCTGTCGTCCCGCCGGTGTAGATGATGAACAGGTCGTCGGCCGATCGCCGGGCGAACCCACGCAGCGGAGAGGCTGTGGCTTCGGCGTCGGCGAACGCCACGGCGTCGAGGGGCGGCGCTTCTTCCGGTGGTGTGCCGACGCGCACCAGGTGCCGCAGTTTCTCGGTGCGCGGCAGCGCTGCCGCCACCCGTTCGGTGAACTCCGCGTCGAAGACGAGCGCCGCGAGGTCGGCGTCCCGGTAGAGGTGGACCAACTCGTCCGCGACGTACCGGTAGTTGACGTTCACCGGCACGATCCGGGCCTTCAGGCAGCCCAGTACCGTCTGGAGGTACTCGACCCCGTTGTAGAGATGCAGGCCCAGATGCTCACCCGGTGCGATGCCCGCGTCGAGCAGATGGTGGGCGACGCGGTTGGCCGCCGCGTCGAGTTCCGCGTAGGTGAGCCGGCGCTCCTCGCCGGTGCCTGGGTGGTCGACGTACACGAGTGCCTCGCGATCGGGCACGGCGTCGACCACCGATTCGAACAGGTCGGCAAGGTTGTACTCCACCGCTCCTCCTGACCTCGGCGGGACATCGCGACGTGAACCCGGTGCACTGCGGCTCGGCCGTCATTAGAGCGCCGGTCCGCACAACTGGGAAGGGTCACCGGCAGGAAATCTGACTGACTGTCAGAAAACCCTTGAACTGGCGCCCCGCCTACTGCAACCTGTTCCAGATCCGGTGACGGGTCCGGTGACGGGTCCGGTGACCGGTCCGGTGACCGGTCCGACGACGTGTCCGGGAACGGACACCCCGTCACCGATCCGCGACGGGAGGTTGCACATGGCACGGCACAGCGGCCGCACGGGCACCGAACACCTCACCGTGGAACACGAGGGCGCCACGCTGATACTCACCCTGAACCGGCCGGAGGCGAAGAACGCCCTCTCGCTCGCGATGCTCGTCGGCCTGTACGACGCATGGCTCGCGGCGGACGCGGACGACACCGTCCGCTCCGTGGTGATCACCGGAGCCGGCGGCTCCTTCTGCGCCGGCATGGACCTCAAAGCCCTCGCGGCGGGCGGCGGCATGGCGGGGGAGCACTACCGCGACCGGATGAAGGCCGACCCCGACCTGCACTGGAAGGCGATGCTCCGCCACCACCGGCCGAGGAAGCCGGTCGTCGCCGCCGTCGAGGGGTACTGCGTCGCCGGCGGCACCGAGATCCTCCAGGGCACCGACATCAGGGTCGCGGGACAGGGCGCCACCTTCGGGCTCTTCGAGGTCCGGCGCGGCCTCTTCCCGATCGGCGGCTCGACCGTCCGGCTGCCGCGCCAGATACCGCACACCCACGCCCTCGAGATGCTGCTCACCGGCCGCCCCTACACCGCCGACGAGGCCGAACGCATCGGCCTCGTCGGCCGCGTCGTCCCCGACGGCACCGCCCTCGACGCGGCGCTCGGCATCGCGGAACGGATCAACGCCTGCGGCCCGCTCGCCGTCGAGGCGGTCAAGGCGGCGGTCTACGAGACGGCGGAGATGACGGAGGCCGAAGGACTCGCCGCCGAACTGGAGCGGGGCCGGCCCGTCTTCGACACGGCCGACGCCAAGGAAGGCGCCCTCGCCTTCGCCGAGAAGCGCGACCCCGTCTACCGGCGCGCCTGAGAGGAGAGCCCGTGCCCCCCGTGCTCCGTGCACCGCTCGTCGTCGAGTTCCCCTTCACCCGGTCCCTGGGCCCAATCCAGAGCGCCTTCCTGACCGGCCTGCGCGAACGAACGGTGCTCGGCGTACGCACCGTCGACGGCCGGGTCCTCGTACCGCCCGTCGAGTACGACCCCGTCACCGCGGACGAGATCCGCGACCTCGTCGAGGTCGGCGCCACCGGCACCGTCACCACCTGGGCGTGGAACGAGCACCCACGGCCCCGCCAGCCCCTCGCCACCCCCTTCGCCTGGGTGCTCGTCCGCCTCGACGGCGCCGACACCTCCCTGCTGCACGTCCTCGACGCACCCGGCCCCGACGCCGTGCGCACCGGGATGCGCGTACGCGTCCGGTGGGCGAGCGAACGCACCGGAGCGATCACCGACATCGCCTGCTTCGAACCGTACGCGGGCGGGCCCGCCGGCCCGCCGCACCCCCACAGCGGCAGCTTCCCCGAACCCGTCACCGGCATCGTCGCCCCGGCCAGGCTCGACTACACCTGCACACCCGGCCGCGCCCAGAGCCGCCACCTCGCCGCCCTCGACGGGCGCAGAACCGTCGGCGAGCGCTGCCCGTCCTGCCGGAAGGTCTACGTCCCGCCCCGCGGCGCCTGCCCCACCTGCGGAGTCGCCACCGACGAGCAGGTCGAGGTCGGCCCCCGCGGCACGGTCACCACCTTCTGCATCGTCAACATCAAAGCGAAGGGCCTGGACATCGAGGTGCCCTACGTCTACGCCCACATCGCCCTCGACGGCGCCGGCCTCGCCCTCCACGGACGCATCGGCGGCATTCCGTACGACGAGGTGCGCATGGGACTGCGCGTGGAGCCGGTGTGGCGCGAAGGCACCCGCCACCCCGACCACTACCGGCCGTCCGGCGAACCGGACGCCGACTACGACACCTACAAGGAGCTGCTGTGACCAGCCCCGCCGGGCACGGGACGACGAGCCGTGCCCGGCACGGCAGGGACATCGCCGTCGTCGCCTTCGCCCAGACCCGCCACAGCCGCCGCACGGACGAGATGTCCGAGGTGGAGATGCTGATGCCGGTCCTCCACCAGGTCCTTTCGCGGACCGGGCTGCGCACCGGCGACATCGGCTTCACCTGCTCCGGATCCAGCGACTACCTCGCGGGGCGCGCGTTCTCCTTCACCATGGCGCTCGACGGCGTCGGCGCCTGGCCCCCGATCAGCGAGTCGCACGTCGAGATGGACGGCGCCTGGGCCCTGTACGAAGCGTGGGTGAAGCTGCTGACCGGCCAGAGCGACACCGCGCTCGTCTACGCGTACGGAAAGTCGTCGCCCGGCGAGCTCCGCGATGTGCTCACCCGCCAGCTCGACCCCTATTACACGGCCCCGCTCTGGCCCGACTCCGTGGCCCTCGCCGCCCTTCAGGCACAGGCACTGATCGACGCCGGCGAGACGGACGAGCCTGAGCTCGCCGGTGTCGCGGCCCGCAGCCGCCGGGACGCCGCGGGCAACCCGCACGCTCAACTCCAGGGAGAGGTCCCGCGCGGCCGCCACCTCGTCCGGCCGCTGAGGGTCTCCGACTGCCCGCCCATCGGCGACGGCGCCGCCGCCGTCGTCCTGGCCGCCGGCGAACGGGCCCGCGAACTGTGCGAACGGCCCGCCTGGATACGCGGCATGGACCACCGCATCGAGGCGCACGGCCTCGGCGTACGGGACCTCACCCGCTCGCCCTCCACCCGGCTCGCCGCGGAACACGCGGGCCTCTTCGAGAGGCCCGTCGACACAGCGGAACTGCACGCGCCCTTCACCTCCCAGGAACTCGTCCTGCGCCGAAGTCTCGACCTCGACACCAGGGTGAGGGTCAACCCGTCCGGAGGAGCGCTCGCCGCCAACCCCGTGATGGCCGCCGGACTCATCAGGATCGGCGAGGCCGCCTCCCGCATCCACAGCGGCGACTCCGACCGGGCCCTCGCCCACGCCACCTCCGGCCCCTGCCTCCAGCACAACCTGGTGGCCGTCCTCGAAGGAGAGCCCCATGCCGGCTGAGCCCGTGGCCGTCGTCGGTATCGGCCAGACCAAACATGTCGCCGCCCGCCGGGACGTGTCCATCGCGGGGCTCGTCCGCGAGGCGGCCCGGCGGGCCCTCGACGACGCCGAGCTGTCCTGGGCCGACATCGACGCCGTCGTCATCGGCAAGGCTCCCGACTTCTTCGAAGGCGTGATGATGCCGGAGCTGTACCTCGCCGACGCCCTCGGCGCGGTGGGCAAGCCGATGCTCCGGGTCCACACCGCGGGCTCCGTCGGCGGCTCCACCGCCCTCGTCGCCGCCAACCTGGTGGCGGCGCGTGTACACGCCACCGTGCTCACCCTGGCGTTCGAGAAGCAGTCCGAGTCGAACGCGATGTGGGGCCTGTCCCTGCCCGTCCCCTTCCAGCAGCCGCTGCTCGCGGGCGCCGGCGGCTTCTTCGCCCCGCACGTCCGCGCCTACATGCGCCGCACCGGCGCTCCCACCACCGTCGGGTCCCTCGTCGCGTACAAGGACCGCCGCAACGCGCTCAAGAACCCGTACGCGCACCTCCACGAGCACGACATCACCCTGGCGAAGGTCCAGGCCTCACCGATGCTGTGGGACCCCATCCGCTACTCCGAGACCTGCCCCTCCTCCGACGGCGCCTGCGCGATGGTCCTCACCGGCCGGGCGGGCGCGGCCCGTTCACCGCGCCCGCCCGCCTGGGTGCACGGCGGGGCGATGCGCAGCGAACCCACCATGTTCGCGGGGAAGGACTTCGTGTCGCCGCAGGCCGGCAAGGACTGCGCCGCGGACGTGTACCGGCAGGCCGGCGTGAGCGACCCGCGCCGCGAGATCGACGCCGTGGAGATGTACGTGCCGTTCTCCTGGTACGAACCCATGTGGCTGGAGAACCTCGGCTTCGCCGCCGAGGGCGAGGGCTGGAAGCTCACCGAGTCCGGCGTGACCGAGCTCGACGGGGACCTGCCGGTCAACCCCTCCGGCGGCGTCCTGTCGACCAACCCCATCGGGGCGTCCGGCATGATCCGCTTCGCGGAGGCCGCGCTCCAGGTGCGCGGACAGGCGGGCGAACACCAGGTCGACGGCGCGCGCAAGGCGCTCGGACACGCCTACGGGGGCGGGGCACAGTTCTTCGCCATGTGGCTGGTCGGCGCGGAGCCGCCCGCCACATGACGACCGGCGGGCCCCCGGCGGACCGTCACGTGCGGCACCCTGTCCGTGACGGGGTGTCGTCGCTAGGCTGGCCCCGGAGACGACGCGGGAGGAGCAGGGACGTGGCCGAGAGCACCACCACTACCACCACGCAGAGGTTTTCCGGGTGGGAGAAGCCGGACCTGGACCTGAGCAACGCGGACTGGCGATCAGGGACGCAGGGCGCCGGGGACGTGCAGATCGCGTTCGTCGAAGGGTTCATCGCGATGCGTCACGGCGGCCGCCCGGAGAACCCGTCGCTGATCTTCACCCCGGCCGAGTGGCGTGCCTTCGTGCTGAACGCACGGGACGGCGAGTTCGACCTCACCTGACGCCGACACCCACCGACGGGTGCCGCACCCCGGCCGGTGCGCAGCGCCGTGCCCCTCCCGCCGGCGTGGGAGGGGGAAGCGACGGCACGGCTCACGCGGGCGTCTGTGTCACGTCACGGCCGAGCCCCGCGGTGCCGTTGATCTTCTCGATGGCCTGCCGCGCATGCTCACCGGGCGTACGGGCGGTGAGCGAGGAGACCGACGTGGCAGGAGGCAGATGCGCCGCGCTCCCGGCCGGCGCTGACCCGGACGCGGACGCCGTCGTGGGCTTGGCATGGACCGCGGAGCGGGTACGCAACCGGTGCCCGGCCGCCTCGTCCAGCGTCACGGGCCGCTGCATCTGGGCGGCCAGCCGCCCCGCCTCCTGCCCGAGCGCGGCGACGTCCTCCCAATGGAGGCGGACCACCAGCCGTAGCTCCGCCTCGCCGTCGGGAAGGGCTTGCAGGGGCGGAGTGATGCGGTCGTTCATGGACTGATCCTCACGTCGGTACGGAATCTCGCGGGACGCTGCTCCTCATAGGCGTCGGTGCGCACGGGCACCGGTGCGCACAGGGATACGGGGGTGGCGCCCGGGGCGTTCAACGCCGCCGCGCCCCGGCTCGGCCGGTTCGGTCCGTACCCGTACCATTGCGGGTATGTCCTTCCTCCGCCGCCGCAGCGCCGCCACACCCGCGGGCCCGGACTTCGATGTCCTGGCCATGGACCCGGGCGACTGGCCCGGCAACCTGGGCGCCGGCCTGCTGCCCGCGCCTGACGGCAGCTGCCAGGGGGTCTTCCTGCGCTACGACCTGTTCGGCGGCCGCGGACCCGCGATGATCATCGGCAATCTGCCCGAGGGATCGCCCGCCCGCGAGGTGGAGGAGGGCGAGATCCCCTTCGAGGTCGGCCAGCTCCTCGTCGCCCTCGAGAACGACGAGCCGGTCCATGTCACCGGGGTCGAGGACACTCCGGTCATGCAGGGGGACAACCTGCTGATCGTGCGCCGTCTGAAGCTGTCGGAAAGCCGCATCTCCTGCGTCCAGTTCGACCGCAGCGACAACGTGCTCGTCACGATCGCCAGCTGGGACCGGCCCATCACCGACGATCTCTACGCGCTGCTCAAGCCGCTGCCCGCGGAGCTGTTCCAGCAGGGCTGACCGCTCGCCGACCGACCTCCTCGACCTACTGCCCGGGCGCGACCCGGGCAGTCTCGTCATCGGTCCCGGCACACCGGCCGTGAGACTCCCTGGTTCTCGCGCTACACACTGACCGCCGACCGCTGGGCCGGCAACGAGATCCGGGCGGCGGACGTGCCGAGCCCCGTGGGCGTACCCAGCCGCCACGGAGCGGCACCGCCCCGCAGATCCTGCTCCTTGTAACGCCTCACCTTCCGGTGCCAGTTGAGGATGCCGGCGAGCCAGTCCTCGACCTCGCGCACATACGAGGCGAGGGCCGCCCTGCCGTTCTCGCCGAGACCGAACTCCTCGCACACCGCAGGCAGTTCATGCTCCTTCACATGGAGGAACTGCTCCAGCCGGGAGTGCATGAGATCGGCCGTCATCGCGAAGGCAGTGGGGTAGTCGCAGTCGAAGAACGTCTGCACCACCAGTACGGCGTTGTGGATCTCGCCCTCGTACTCGATCTCCTTCTGGTACGAGAACAGGTCGTTGAGCAGGCAGGCGTAGTCCATGGCCGCGTTCTCGAGGGCGCGCACCGGGCCGCTCGCGTAGAGCTCGGCCGGCAACTCGCCCTCGTGGCGCAGCCTGCACAGGCTCATGGTCATGTCCGAACCGAACGTGAGACGGCGCATCTCGATGTAGTCGACCGGATCGGGCACCCGGTGCTGCGCCTGGTTGTGCAGTTCCCACAGCCAGCTGTCCAGCATGACGTCCACGGCCGCGCGCAGGGACCCGCGGGCGGCCGCCGACATCGGCCCCGCGGTACGCGCCCACAGGTCGGCGAGGCCGCGCTCCATCGGAGCCACCGCGACGGCGGCGCCCGACTCCGGGGCGTCCACCGGCATACAGGCCTTCAGCCGGTCGTTCAGGAGCCTGGCCCCGGCGAGATCACGGGGCGCGCCGAAGACCACCGGGTAGTAGTCGTCGCCGTACGTCCCCCACGTCAGCCACTCCGCGCTGAGCTCCAGCTCCTCCGGTGTGGCGTCGGGGTCGAGACCCGCCGCGCAGAGCGCCAGGTCGAAGCCCTTGAGCCTGGCCTCGTCCCAGATGTCGTTCAGCAGGCCCATGCGGCCGGCCCAGTCGACCGACTTCCTGCGGGCGTCGTCCAGGTGCGGACTCAGCGTGAGGGGGAACGGCAGGGCGAAGTCGGGGAGCAGGGAAGGCCCCACCTCCCGCGGCCGGTGCGTCAGCGTGCGCAGCCGTGCCGCCGCCGGACGGCCGAACAGTGTGCGGATGTCGAGAGCCGACGTCCCCCACACCCCGGCGACCGACGACGGTCCGACCGCCTCGCCCACGCCGTCGTTCATGTACCGGCTGGAGCGCATGTGCCATTCGTGACCGCCGGACTGCCAGTCCTGAAGGCCCTTGGTGTAGGCGGCGATCGCGGTGCACTCCTGCGGAGTGAGGCCCTTGTCCACGCACAGCGCGGGCACTTCGGTGAGCGCGGTGTTCTCGAACTGCTGGATCCGCGAGGTCAGCAGGTCGTTCACCGCGTCCGCCGCCTCCTGCGTCGTACAGCCGAGGAAGCGCTCCAGTACCAGCACGCCGTTGCTGTTCTCGCCCTCGTCCTCCACCTCGCGCTGGTACGAGAAGAGGTCGTTGCGCAGGTGCACCGCGTCGGAGAAGGAGTCGCGCAGCACCCGCAACGGACGTGTCGCGGCGACCGCTTCCGGCACCTCCGCCTGCGCCGCGTACTCCACCAGGCCGGCCGACCAAGGGGCGCCGCCGACCTTCCGGCGCATCTCGATGTACTCGACCGGGTTGGCGACCCGGCCAGCGTCGATGTTGGCCAGCTCCCACATCGACTCGTCGAGCAGGTTCTTGGTGGATTCGGCGAAACGGGCCCGCCAGGCGCGGGACATGCTCGGCACCGTCCGCCGCCACAGGTCGGCGAGACCCGCCTCGACCGGGTTCGTCGGCTCCGGCGTCCCCCGCGACAGGTCCATCGGCATGAAGGCCGGCAACCGGTCGAGATACGCCTTGCCGCCCGCGAGGTCCTGGCTGCGCTTGAAGACCTCCAGGAAGTGGTCGTCGAAGAAGAAGACCCACACATACCAGTCGGTGACGAGACCGAGGGCCTCCGCGTCGCAGTCGGGATGCGTGTACGCGCACAGCAGGGCGTAGTCGTGGGCCTCGAGGTCGCTCTCCTCCCAGATACCTGACCCCTCCAGCATTCCCGTCCGCCGGGCCCATTTCCTGGTGTGGCGCCGTGCCTCCTCGACATGCGGATTGAGGCGGGCCGGATACGGGACGTAGAAGTCCGGCAGTACGAAGGGTTGTGCCATGTGCGCCAGGGCCTTTCGGAACAGCCGCGCACGAGGGCGCGGACGGTCATGACGGCCCAGGCCTACCCCTCGCCCGTACGGCCCACTCACCCCGGCAAATAGTCACATAAGCGGCCCGATGTGCGGGGTGGTGCCACCGGACCCCACGACCGGTGGCACCACCCCGTTCGGAGCTCTCGACCGGACCGGTCGCGGCCCGGCCGAAGCCCCTAGCCCAGCACCCGCACGTCCGCCGCCTTCACGAAGGCGACCCGGTGTCCGAACTGGATCTCGTAGTACATCTCTTCGCCCCGGACCACCTTGTGGCCCGCCGTGTCGAACGTCGTCGCGTACAGGTACTCCCCAGGGACCCGGTCACCGACCACGTACCTCTGTCCCGCGAGCAGCTTGTACGGCAGCGGCGAGACCGCCTGCACCGGAACCCCCGGCGGATAGGCCGAGGCCTCCGGATACGCCCTGCCGTACACCGGCACTTCGGCGAGACCGTCCTTCGGTGTCAGCACCTGCTCCCGCGCGGCCACCGCCACCGGCTGTGTCCGCGGGTTGTGGAACCAGGCCTTCTGCCCGAGGTACCAGATCGCCGTCCAGTCGCCCCGGCGCTCGGCCACCGCGTACTGCTGACCCGTCGACGCACGCGCCCCCGTGTCGTTCACACCGGTCGTCGAGTCCTGCCCGCCCGGCCGCAGACCGACGTCCTTGACCAGCGGAGCGCTCTCGCTCGGCGCCGTGTGCAGCCGCACCGCACCGGAGCCGTGCGGCGCGCACGCCTCCCCGGCCTTCGCACAGCCGGTGTACAGCGGCTGGTGCCTCGTGTACTCGGGACGGATCGTGACCACGGAACTGTCCGGCCCGGCGGACGGTGTGAACGGCCTGCCGAGCAGCTTGAAGTAGTGCGCCCAGTCCCAGTACGGCCCAGGGTCGGTGTGCATCCCCCGGATCGTCGCCGCCGTGGTGCCCGGGACGTTGTCATGACCCAGGATGTGCTGCCGGTCCAGCGGAATGTCGTACCGCTTGGCCAGGTACCGCACCAGGCGTGCCGACGTGCGGTACATCGCCTCCGTGTACCAGGCGTCGGGGGACACCAGGAAACCCTCGTGCTCCAGACCCACCGACTTGGCGTTGACGAACCAGTTTCCGGCGTGCCAGGCGACGTCCTCGAGCGGCACGTGCTGCGCGATGTGCCCGTCGGACGAGCGCAGCGAGTACTGCCACGACACGTACTGGGGGTTCTGCACCAGCTGCAGGGTGGTGTCCCAGGACGCCTCGGTGTCATGGACGACGATGTAGTCCACCGACTGGGACGCCGGCCGGCCTGCCTGGTCGTGGTTGCCGTAGTCGCCGTCGCCGAACTCCTCGTACGGGGCCGGGATCCATTCGCACGCCACCGTCGGCGGGCATTCCGTACGGCCCGTGTCGGCGGTGCGCAGCCCCAGCCGCCGCACCTGCGTCCGGTCCGGCGACACGGCCGGATCCGGCTCGAGCTCCACTCGCTGACCGCTGTCCGTCGTACGCGACTGGCCCGTGCGGATGACGTCGAAGACATCGTCGGCGTACGTCGTCGCCGTCGCCACGTCGTCCGCGCCCGAGTACCGCGCCACGGCGCCGTACCAGTCCGCGGGGTCCGCGCCGGCGGGTCCGCCCAACTCCCGCTGGGCCTGAGCGAGCAGGGCCGCACCGCCCCGCACGTTCGCCGCGGCGCTGTCACGCAGCTCGTCGGCGCCGATGCCCGACACCTCGGCCGCGCGCTCCAGTGTCCGCAGCCGCGGCGGCAGTTCGGCCGGATCGGGCAGGGCGGCCTCGACGACGGAACGGGCGGGGCGGGACTCGTCCCCGCGGGCGTCCTCGGTGCCGTGCGAGTGGTGGGGCGCCTCGGCGATCGCCGTCCTCGCGTCCGTCAGATGCATCGGACCGTAGCCGCCGGTGACGCTCGCCGCGCCGCCGTGCGCGTCCCAGCGGGACTGGAGGTACGAGACGCCGAGCAGCACGCTCTCCGGCACCCCGTACTCGGCTGCCGCCGCGGCGAACGTCCCTTGCAGGGAATCCGCCGGAGCGCGTTCGGCGGTCGCGGACGGACCGGCCGACAGCAGCGGCAGCAGCAGGGCGGCGCACGCCACCGCGCCACCTGCCGTCAGCGCACGACGGGCACTTCTCGGACGTGCGGAAGCTGATCCTGGCAATGCGGCCTCCAGTGACGGGTGACGCGCGAACGGCCCCGAGGGGCGGGACACGCCCCATGGGTATCGGCTCACGGACGATCCGTCAATCATGCCTCGCACACCGGTATTTGCACGTCAGAGCGCGTGTCGCGGAGTTTCGCGGCGACGGTCCCCCGGCCTGCGACGCGTCAGTGGAGTGGACCAATGGCCGACCGACGGCGGCTCATGCGGACCCGTCCCCACGCCTTTCGTATGCCGGACGCGGCCGGGGGTAGCCGCAGTGCATGACCACCCAGAAGACCAGCGTTCTCGTCCTCGACGCCGCCGAACCGATGGAACTGGCGGAGTTCTACGCAGGGTTGTTCGGCGCGGAGGTACGCGTCGGCAGCGATCCCGACTTCGTGGAGGTCGTCGGCCACGGCGGAGTGCACCTGGCGATGCGCCGCGACCACGGTTACGCGCCGCCCAGCTGGCCGCGGCCGGAGGACTCCCAGCAGTCGCACCTGCGCATCCTGGTCGCCCGCGACGACCTCGACGAGGCGGAGCGGGAGGCGGTCGGCCTGGGGGCCCGGCCGGTCGACACCAACAATCGGCGGGGGCCCCACGAGGAACGCGTCTTCTCCGACCCGGCCGGTCACTCCTTCTCCCTGGCGGTGTCCCCGGTCGTCGAGCCACGAACCACCGGGCAGGGCGCACGGCATGGCGTACCGGTCCCGGGGCGCGAGAAGTTCAGCTAGGGCCTCTCGTTTGGATCAGGCCGGATCAGCGAGCGGGGTCTGGCACGCACGCTCGCCGCGTTGTCGTCAGTCCCTAGGGCGCCCGGCCTGAGCCGGGAGAGCTCACTTTCCCCGGCGCGTCAAACGCGGTTCCGCGGCGAGGCGGGGGCGCGGCGCTCGGGCAAGGTGATCGCCGAGGACGGGCGGAGAAGCACAGTGCGCTGCGCGCCCGGCGTGTCGGCACCGGACGCGCAGCGCGCTTCCCCCTCTGTGGCGGCGGATCGAACGAACCTGCCGCTCGGTGGCGGCCGGTCAGCGTGTGCCGACCGCCGCGCGCACGGCCCTGCGGGCCATTGCGCAGTCATCGTGCAGCCGCCTCAGCAGCAGCCGCTGTTCCTCACCGGCCGTAGGACCACCGGCCTGCCCCTGTGCGCCCACCACCGGCGGCGCCTCCCGCATCGTGCGCTGCACGGCGGTCTCGTAGGTACGGATCTCCCGGGTCAGCACCAGCATCAGGTTGACCAGGAACGCGTCCCGCGCCGCCGTGCCCGCCTGCTGGGCGCGTTGGCTGATCTGCCGGCGCGCCGCCGGGGCATCACCCAGCACCGCCCACAACGTCGCCAGGTCGTAGCCGGGCAGGTACCAGCCCGCGTGCTCCCAGTCGACCAGCACCGGACCGGTGGGCGACAGCAGGATGTTGGAGAGGAGCGCGTCACCGTGACAGAACTGCCCCATCCCGTGCCGGCCACCGGCCTGCGCCAGACCGTGCAGCAGCTTCTGCAGGTCTCCGAGGTCACGGTCGGTGAATAGCCCCAGCTCGTGGTAGCGCGAGATCCGCGAGCCGTAGTCCAGCGGGGCATCGAACATCCCGGCCGGCGGACGCCAGCTGTTGAGCCGCACCACCGCTCCCAGCACGGCGCGCAGATCCGCGCGCGGAGGGGCCTCCACCGGATGGCGGGTCAGCGCCGCGGCCCTTCCGGGCATCCGCTCGATCACCAGTGTGCAGTTCTCCGGGTCCGCGGCGATGAGCCGCGGGACCCGCACCGGTGGGCGGTGCCGCACGAAGGCGCGGTACGAAGCTATTTCGTGCCGGAGCCGCTCGGCCCAGGCCGGCGAGTGATCCAGTAAGCACTTGGCGACCGCCGTCGTACGCCCCGTCGTTCCGACGATCAGCACGGACCGTCCACTTCGGCGGAGCACCTGCACGGGATTGAACTCGGGGCAGATCCGGTGCACCGACGCGACAGCCTTGCGCAGCTGCGCGCCCTGCGGGCCGGACAGGTCGATTCTCCCGCTGAGGGGCGGTCGGCCCGTCGCACCGGCCGTCCTGCGTGCCCGGCCGGGGTCGGCGCGGTCGAGATACGGACCGGCGCCGGCGGGGAACGCGTTGCGCTGCTGCAGCCGGGGCGGAGCGGACACGGAGGACGATGCTGTGTACATGGGAGATACAGATCCCTTCGTGTGCCGACAGGTTGCGTGCGCGCCCCGCCCCATATGCCAGGAGCAACACCCTGGGGAATGTGCCCCGGCAGACGGGGCGAGGTGGCGCTTTCCTACCTGACACCGCATCGCGGGTGGCACACCATCTGGCGAACCCTGGCGAACCCTGGCGAATAGTCGCCTGCCCCATGACAGCGCGTTACTGTCAACTCAGCCGAGAACCTGGGGGCTTGACGTGAGCAGAGAACCCAACACCCGCCTGTGCGACCTGTTCGGCCTGGCCGGCTGGTCCAAGGGTGAGCTGGCAAGGCTCGTGAACCGGCAGGCGGCGGCCATGGGCCATCCGCAGCTGGCGACCGACACCTCGCGGGTCCGGCGTTGGATCGACCTGGGGGAGACCCCGCGCGATCCCGTGCCCAAGGTGCTGGCAGCTCTGTTCACCGAGCGACTCGGTCGTGTCGTGACCATCGAGGACCTCGGGTTCGCACGGAGCGGGCGAGCGGGTAAGCGGCGGGACGTCAAGGGCGCAGAGAACCCTGACGGTCTGCCCTGGGCGCCCGACCGTACGGCGGCGGTCCTCACCGAATTCACGGGAATGGACCTCATGCTCAACCGACGCGGCCTGGTGGGCGCGGGCGCGGCGCTTGCCGCGGGCTCAGCACTCAGCAGCGCCATGCACGACTGGCTCAAGACCGATCCGGCGATCTCCCAGGACGCCGCACGCACCTCCGATGTTCTGCACGCCGACCCCGCTGGGTACGACCGTTACGAGGCCGCCCCCATCGGGTCGCAGGAGATCGAGGCGCTCGAGCGTTCCGTAGAGGTGTTCCGCGCGTGGGACGCCGCCCGTGGCGGCGGCCTTCAGCGCAAGGCGGTGGTGGGACAGCTCAACGAGGTCGGCGGCATGCTCGCCTACCGCCACCCCGACCATCTGCAGCGGCGCCTGTGGGGCGTCGCGGCCAACCTGGCGGTACTGGCGGGCTGGATGTCCCACGACGTCGGCCTCGAACCCACCGCCCAGAAGTACTTCGTCATCGCGGCCCATGCGGCCCGTGAGGGCGGTGACCGTCCGCGCGCAGGAGAGGCTCTGTCGAGGGCGGCCCGCCAGATGGTCCATCTGGGCCGTCCGGACGACGCACTCGACCTGATGAAGCTCGCCAAGTCCGGCTCGGGGGAGCAGACGTTGCCCCGCACCCGCGCGATGCTGCACACCATCGAGGCGTGGGCACAGGCGTCCATGGGCCAGGGGCAGGCCATGCGCCGCACCCTGGGCGAGGCGGAGGAACTGTTCGTCTCCGACAAGGGCGATGTACCGCCGCCGAGTTGGATGCAGATGTTCGACGAGGCCGATCTGCACGGTATGCAGGCCCTGGCGTACCGCACGCTGGCCGACCACGAGCCGTCGGCCGCGGCGATCGCGCAGAACCACGCCAAGCAGGCTCTGCAGCTGCGCGAGGGCGGCCGTCAGCGCTCGAAGATCTTCGACTACATCTCGCTGGCTTCCGCGTGCTTCATCGCCGACGACCCCGAACAGGCGGACCGTTACGCCAGGCTGGCGCTGGTGTCGATGGGGGAGACCTCCTCGCACCGGACATGGGACCGGCTCCGGGAGATGTACCGGCTGACCGGCCAGTACGCCGGCTACGCGAAGATCGAGGACCTCCGCGAGGAGATCGAGATCGCGATGCCGGGCAGCCTGTCGGCGAAGCCGAAGCTCAAGGGGATCTAGCAACGGCACGGGAGCCAGGTACCGGAGCGAGGCTCAAGGGGATCCGCGTACAGGCGCGGGTTCAAAGGGATGCGCGTAAAGGCGCGGGTTCAAGAGGAGCCGACGCCTGGCGAGCGCCGGCAGCAGCGGCGGACATCCCCCTCCGGTGACGGGCCCCTCGGGCCGTCGACCGGCCCGTGCAGCGGGCGCGGTCAGGCGACGACCCTCGCCACCATCACACAGGCGTCCCCTTCTCGTTCCTGCTCACCGAGCTCCTCCACGACCGCACGGACGCACTCCTGGGCGTTCGTGGCCCGGGCGAACCGCGCTGCCAATGCCGTCAGCCGGTCCGCACCGAGCTCGGTCGCCGTGCCCGTGCGGGTCAGCGCGTCGGTGTGCAGCACGAGCACATCGCCCGGCCGGAGGATCACTTCGGCCTGCTCGTACACCGCCCCGCTCGTCGCGCCGAGCAGCACGCCGTCCGGTGCCCTCAGGGCCTCACCCGTCCCTGTCCCCTCGCGGAACAGCAGGGGGGACGGGTGGCCGGCCTGCGCCCACGAGAGGGTCCTGGTCCCCGGGGTGTACGTGCAACACACGGCGCTGCCCAGGGTGGGCTGCGAGGACGTGTCGAGCAGTTGGTTGAGGTGCGTCATGAGCGGTCCCGGCCGGATACCGGCCACCGCCATGCCGCGCAGCCCGCCCAGCAGCATCGCCATGGCGGAGGTGGTGCCCACTCCGTGTCCCGTCAGGTCACCCACGCTCAGCAGCGTGCTGCCGTCGGGGAGTCGGAGGGTGTCGTACCAGTCGCGGCCGATGGGCGCGCCGATCGGGGAAGGGAGGTGGTGGGCCGCGATGTCCAGGGCGCCCCGGCCGTCCTGCGGCGTCCGGAGCGGGCCGCTGCGCGCGGGAAGCACCGCTTCCTGCATCTCGGCCGCGAGCCGGCGCTCGGTCTGCTCCATGTGCTGCTGCCGCTGCACCCAGTCACGCGTCTCGCGGACGGCCCGCTGACTGCGGCGCAGTTCGCTGACGTCCCGCAGCACGGCCCACATGGAGGCGGTGGAGCCGTCGGCGTCGAGGACCGGCTCGCCCATCATGTGCACGGTCCGCACCCGGCCGTCGGGACGCACCAGACGGAACTCGCCGTCGATGGGGCGCCCGTCCACCAGGCAGTCCGTCACCATCGCCGTCAGCATCGGCTGGTCCTCGGCGAAGACGACGGACGGCAACTCGTCCAGCGACATCGGGCCGTTGCGAGGATCGCGTCCAAGGATCCGGTACAGCTCGTCGGACCAACTCACCTCGTCGGTGAGGAGATTCCACTCGGCGCTGCCGACCCGGCTCAGCAGCGAGCCGCCGGCCGCGCTGTCCGCCTCGTACTCGCTCAGATCGTCGGCGAAGGAGTCGGCGGCCTCGGGGGGCAGCCCTTGCTTCAGCTGGTCCAAGTGGGCGCCGAGGTCGTCGAGGTGATGGAGCGCCAGGTCGCACAGGGCGCGCTGCCAGCGCCCGCGCGGATCGTCCTCCGTCACGGCGCCGTCCGGGCGTACGGCGTCGACGTCGCCGCGAAGTCTGCGCGTCCTGCTGATCAGCGCGTCTACGGTTCCACGCTCGGGCGGCTCGGCGGGACGGTCCGCGAACACATGGGACGGCATGTCGTACTCCGATACAGGCGCGGCCACGGCCAGGGTCTGGAACAGGGACCGAATACGAGGGTTGCACAGCAAGGAGGCGGCCGTAAGCCATTTGGCAACACTCGATCCGGTGGTGCCTTTGTCATATGCCATAGGCGTCCGGGGCCGGTGCCCTGCGTCCGCCCTGCGTCCGTCGCGTCACCGTGGCCGGCGACGTGGGGACCCGGAACGGGCGGACCGGCGGGCGGCCGGTGACCGGGCGCCGGGGCGTTGTCAGTGGTGGGGGGCAGGATAGCGCCATGACGACTTCACCTGCCGTTTCCGTCGCGCGCGCCACCGTTCTCGCCGACGCGGCCGCCTATGCCGCGGCGGTCGAGACAGCGACCCGTGCCTCCGCCGCATACTACGAGACCGGCGAGAGCACCCTCGACGACGACGCGTACGACCGCCTGGTGCGCGGGATCGCCGCATACGAGCAGGAACATCCTGACGAGACGTCACCCGCCTCCCCGACCGGGAAGGTCGCGGGCGGGGCGGTGACCGCCGGGGACGTGCCCCACACCGTTCCCATGCTGTCCCTGGACAACGTCTTCTCCGCGGAGCAGCTCGTCGCCTGGACTGCTTCCGTGGAAAGGCGCACCGGCCGCCCCGTCGAGGAGTGGAGCGTCGAACCGAAGCTCGACGGCCTCGCCGTCGCCGCGCGCTACGAACGAGGAAATCTGACCAGGCTGATCACCCGGGGGGACGGCACGGCGGGCGAGGACGTGTCGCACGCCATCGGCACGATCGTCGGCCTGCCGCGCACGCTCACCGAGCCCGCCACCCTCGAGATCCGCGGCGAGGTCCTCATGACGGAGGAACAGTTCGAGCGGGCGAACACCGTGCGCGTCGAGCACGGTGGCGCTCCGTTCGCCAACCCGCGCAACGGCGCGGCGGGCACCCTGCGGGCCAAGGACCGCGCGTACACGGTGGAGATGACCTTCTTCGGGTACGGGGCACTGGCGGTGCCCGCGTCCGGAGCGGAGCTCACCGGCCGGCTCGGCGAGTGGGGGCACAGCCGCATCATGCGCTACGTCGTGGACCTCGGCGTGCACACCGCCGACAGCACCCCCGTCGCCCCTCGCACCCTGACCACGACCGAGGCGATCCGGGCCCGTATCGACGAGATCGCCGCCGCCCGCCCCGGCCTCCCGTTCGGGATAGACGGGATCGTCATCAAGGCGGACAGCGCGGCGGACCAGGCAGCGGCCGGCTGCGGCTCCCGGGCGCCCCGCTGGGCCGTCGCGTACAAGCTGCCCGCCGTGGAGAAGGTCACCACCCTGCTCGGCGTCGAGTGGAACGTGGGCCGCACCGGGATCATCGCCCCGCGCGCCGTGCTCGAGCCGGTGGAGATCGACGGCTCCACCGTCACCTACGCGACACTCCACAACCCCGCCGACATCACCCGCCGCGATCTGCGCACGGGCGACAAGGTGATGGTCTACAAGGCCGGGGACATCATCCCGCGGGTCGAGGCGCCGGTGGCCCATCTGCGGACCGGCGAGGAGCAGCCCGTCGTCTTCCCCGAGGTCTGCCCCCAGTGCGGCTCGGACATCGACACCTCCGAGCAGCGCTGGCGCTGTGTGCGAGGCCGCGACTGCCATGTCGTCGCCTCCGTCTCGTACGCGGCCGGGCGCGACCAGCTCGACATCGAAGGGCTCGGCGCCACCCGTGTCGTCCAGCTCGTCGACGCCGGACTGGTCCGCGACCTGGCCGACCTGTTCACCCTCACCCGTGAGCAGTTGCTCGCTCTGGAGCGCATGGGAGAGACGAGCACCGACAATCTTCTCGCCGCCATCGACACGGCGAGGACCCGTCCGCTCTCCAGGGTGTTCTGCGCCCTCGGTGTCCGGGGCACCGGCCGTTCCATGTCCCGCAGGATCGCCCGGCACTTCGCGGCCATGGAGCACATACGCGCCGCCGACGCGGAGGCCCTGCAGCAGGTCGACGGCATCGGCGGGGAGAAGGCGAGGACGGTCGTGGCCGAACTCGAGGAGCTGGCCCCGCTGATCGACCGGCTGGTGGCCGCGGGCGTCAACATGAGCGAACCCGGTGCGACGCCGCCCGTCGCGAGGGTGGTGGAGGGGACCGGAGCCGAAGACGGGGACACCGGGGCGGGGGCGGGGACCGCCGCGGGCGCCGGCCCTCTCTCCGGCATGACCGTCGTCGTCACCGGGGCGATGACCGGCGCGCTGGAGAAGCTGAGCCGCAACCAGACGAACGAGCTCATCGAGCGCGCCGGCGGCAAGTCGTCCTCCAGCGTGTCCAAGCGCACCTCGCTCCTCGTCGCCGGGGAGAACGCCGGATCCAAGAGGGACAAGGCCGAGCAGCTCGGCACCCGGATCGCCACGCCGGACGAGTTCGCCGCGATCGTCGCCGATTTCCTCGATACGGCGGTCTGACGCGGAGCGGCGGCCGGTCCCGGGGGAGCGGCCGCCGCTCGTGCCTCACCGGGCCGCGAGGCCCCGTTCGAAGGTCTCGCGCTCGAGGAAGGCCAGCCGGGCCCGCTTCTCCGGCTTGTCGATCTCGGGCCCGAGCACGAACCCGGACCGGACCATCCGGCTGATGGCCTTCTCGTTGCGCGCGTCCGGTTCGACCACGAGCCGCAGATGGGCCGGGTCGGTGAACGCGTAGGCCGTGAGGACGCCGACGAGCACGCCCGTGAAACCGGGACGCGCACCCTCGCGCGCGGGCGCGATCAGCAGATGCAGTCCGAAGTCCCCGGGCCGCACGTCGTAGCACTCGCCCACCGGGTCGGCGTCCGGGTCATACGTCTGGAACAGCGCGACCGGCTCCTCGTCCAGCACGGCGAGGAACGCGTGGTGCGTGGTGAGGGAGTCGACGAACTCGTAGGTCTCCCGGACCTGTTCACAGCTCTGCCCCAGCATGCCCCAGAACCGCGCGCGCTCCTCGCTGACCCACCCGTGGATCAGCGGGGCGTCGGCGGCGGGGTCCACCGGCACGAGCCGCACCGTCCCGAACCCGGCGGCGGTGTGCTCGTACACGGCCGCTCGGCGGTGCGCGGTGGTCTCAGTGGTCATCTCTCTCCTCGGTAAGGCTGTCCCAGTCGGTGATCACGGGGACGAGTTCGCCGGCCAGCCACAGCGGCAGCTGGTCGCGCTGGTGGGCGTGCCCGGGCACTCCGGAAGCGCCGAGCGGCACCACCCACAGGCTGTTCTCGCGCCGCGCCAGGTCCCACACGTAACGGGCGGCCGGGCCCCGGGCGCTGCGGTCGGTGATGCCGGGCACGCTCGCCGTCGACAGCACGCAGTCGTGGTCGCCCGACACCGCGGGCCACTCCTCGGGCGTCGATGCGGGCAGCGCCTGCCATGGGGCGAGCCGGTGCGTGTCCCCCCAGACGCCGGACGGCGCGCCCGCCGCCACCTCCTCAACGGCCTCCCGAACCGCCGCTTCCGCGTCGAGGCCGGGCAGCGCACCCGGCGACAGCAGCCGCTCGAGCGCGAACGCGACGCGGGGCACCAGGGCCAGCCAGGGAAGGAACACCTCGGGAAGGCGGGGGAGTTCGGCCAGGCCGGCCAGCGCGGGGCTCGCCGACAGCTTGAGCACCACCGCGGAACGCAGCGCCGCGTACACCGCCGCGTCCGTGCTGCCGGCGTCCATACGGCGGTCCCAGCGGGCCAGCCGGTCGCGCAGCGCGGCGGCTTCCGGGCCGAGTCCCTCCAGCCGGGCCAGCAGGCCCAGCAGCGGTGCGGCGGACGCCAGGTGGGTGTCCATGTGGATGCGCGGCATGTCCCCGGCGGACCAGGACGCCGCCTCGTCCAGCAACTGCCGGATGCGGTCGGCGCGGTGAGGGGGCGCGAACTCGATGCCGAGCGGAGCGGCCAGGCCCCGTGCGTTCGCCATCACGGCGAAGCCGTCGACCGCCGCGCGGGGAGTGGGCTCGTACGTGTCGTCCTGCCAGGCGTACCGGGACTCCCAGGCGGGCACCACGCGCAGCCGGTTGGCCCTCTCGCGCCGCGGTACCCGGCCCGCCACGCGGTGCAGCAGTCCGCCGTCGGTGTCCGCGGCCTGGACGACGTTGACCGGCTCCACCCACTGCTCGACGGCACGGTCGACGTCGTCGACGGTCCGGGCCCGCAGCAGCGCCGGCAGCGCGCCGAAGCCGATGCCTGCCCCCGCGCGTACGGGGCAGCGCAGGCTGACGCCCTCCGAACCGTCGCCGGTCGTGATGATCACCGGCCCGCGCTCCGTCTCGATCACCTCTACCTCGACGGGAGCGGCGCCCGCCACCGCGATCGACTCGGTGTGCCTGTGCGCGGGGCGCCAGCCGTCGGGGCCGAGCGCCTCGACGGTGTCCCCGTGTCTTCGGAGCCGCTCGCGGTAGAGGTCCTGGTAGTCGGCCATGGCGTTGGTGATGGCCCAGGCGACGGTGCCGGTGTGGCCGAAGTGGGCGATGCCGGGGACGCCGGGAACGGCGAGTCCGACCACGTCGAATTCGGGGCACGCCAGCCGGATCTGCTGGTATATGCCAGGGTCCTCGATGAACCGGTGCGGGTCACCGGCGATGAGCGCGGCGCCCGTGGTGGTGCGGTCGCCGCCGACGAGCCACCCGTTGCTTCCCGAGGTGCCCGGCCCGTCGGTCGCGAAGAGCTCGGCCGACTCGTCGCCGAGCGCCCTGGCGACCTCCTCCCGCCACAGCTTGGTGGGGAATCCGGCGAACAGGATGTGGGTCGCCAGCCAGATGCCGAGCGGCGTCCACGGCTGCCAGCGGCCGGGTGCGAGGGACACGGCCGTGAAACGGGGGTCCCGTGCGGCGCCGGCCTCCAGGCCGTCGTTGACGCCGTCCACGTAGCGGCCGATCCACGCGGCCGTCTCCTCGTCGAGCGCTTCGAAGCACCGCTGAGCGGTGTCGTCGAGGCGAGCCATGCGGGCGAACATGTCCCAGGCGAGGGACTCCTCGCCGAGGAAGGCGGCGGAGGTGCCCTGCGACCGGTGCCGGTCGACCTCGATCTGCCAGGCCCGGTCGACGGCGGCGTTGCGGCCCTGGGCGAAGGCGAGGTCGTGCGCGTCCCCCGCCCGCAGATGCGGGATTCCCCACGGGTCCCGGTAGATCGTCGTACTCACACTGATTCCCCTTTAGGTTAGGCTCGCCTAACTTAATCTACGGCCCCTTGTGAAACAATCCGGCCATGGCGGGAAGGGGTCCGGCCCCGGGTGAGCCACCGTCGCCGACCGCGCCCGTCATACTCGTCACATGACTTCGCCCCTGACATCCGCCGGCGCCGGCCGGCCCCGGACCACGGGCCCCGCGGCTCCCGGGATCCGCCGGGCGACCGCCCGGGACGCGAAGCGGCTCACCCGCCTCGTACGCGGCTCCGGCGCCTACCAGGGTCACTACGCCCCGATGGTCGCCGGATACCGGGTGGGACCGGACTACATCGAGACCCACGAGGTCTTCGCCGCCACCGGCGACGACGGCAGGGTTCTCGGCTTCTACGCCCTCGTGCTGTCGCCGCCAGGGCCGGACATCATGCCCGAACTGGACCTCATGTTCGTGGCCGACGACGCCCAGGGGCTGGGCATCGGACGGCTGCTGGTCGAGCACATGCGCGGACGCGCCCGCGCTGCGGGTCTCGACGCCGTCCGTGTCGTGGCGCATCCGCCCGCCGAGGGCTTCTATCTGAGCGTCGGCGCCCGGCGGACCGGCACCGTGCCCGCTCGCCCGCCGGCCGTCATGTGGGACCGCCCGGAACTGCTGCTCCCCGTCTAGGCCCTAGCCGTCGGCGAGGTACCGCCAGGGCTCCCGTCCGGGCTCCCCTCCGGGCGAAGGCGGCTCACGGCACATGGGTGGACCGCGCCCGGGACCCGCCCAAGTCCGGGAAGCCGTGCGGCGGTTCGAGCGTCACGTGGCAGGTCGCCCACTCCGTGATCCCGACGGTCGACGGCCGCGTTCTCATGCCGATTCCGGCGTACTGTGAAATGTGCGGGCCTCGACCCGCGGCCCGCCCCGCAGCCCGGCGGAAGGAGCGGCCATGTCGGATCTCGATACGCGGCGCACATCCCCCGACCTCGGCAAACAGGAGAGGTTCGCCGGAGAAGTGGTGGACGTGCTGAACAAGGGAGCGCTCGCGCTCCTCATCAGCGTCGGCCACCAGACCGGCCTGTTCGACACCCTCGCCGGCCTGCCGCCGTCGACCGGTGACGAGATCGCCACGTCGGCGGGGCTCGACCGGCGTTATGTGCGGGAGTGGCTGGGCGGGATGGTCGTCGGCGGCGTCGTCGAGTACGACCCGGAGCACGAGACGTACGTGCTGCCGCCCGAGCACGCCGCCTCCCTGGTCACCGCGGCAGGACCGGACAACCTGGCGGGCATGATGCAGTACATCGCGCTGATGGGCGAGGTCGAGCAGCAGGTCGTGCGCTGCTTCCGCGACGGCGGGGGAGTGCCGTACTCGGCATATCCGCGCTTCCAGGCCCTCCAGGCCGAGGAAACGGCCAGGGTCTACGACCAGGCGCTCGTCGACACCATCGTCCCCCTCGTGCCGGAGCTGCCCGAGCGGCTGCGCGCCGGGATCGACGCCCTCGACGTGGGCACCGGACAGGGCCACGCCCCCGTCGTGCTGGCGAAGGCCTTCCCCAGCAGCAGCTTCCACGGTCTCGACCTGTCGGAGGCAGGCGTGGATGCCGGCCGGGCGGAAGCGGCCCGGCTCGGGCTCGGCAACGTCCGCTACACGGTCGCTGATTCGACGGAGATCAGCGGCGAGTACGACCTGATCACGGCGTTCGACGTCATCCACGACCTCGCCAGGCCGGACGCCACGCTGGCGGCGATCGCACGGTCGCTGAAGGAGGGCGGCACCTTCCTCATGGGCGACATCGCCGCGTCCAGCAAGCTCGAGAAGAACGTGGGCCACCCCTTCGGGCCGGCTCTCTTCGGCTTCTCGGTCTTCTACTGCATGACGACGTCGCTCAGCACCGGCGGAGCCGGCCTCGGCACCGTCTGGGGCCAGGAGACGGCCGTCCGGATGCTCAAGGAGGCCGGCTTCACACGCGTCGACGTGCGGACCGTCGAAGGCGACCCGCTCAACGTCTACTACGTGGCACGCAAGGACTGACCGGAAGGCCTGCGCCCGGTGCGCGCCGCCGCGCGCACCGGGACACCGGGGGCCCGGCCCGGAACGCCGGCCGGTCAGGAGGCGGGCGGCGGCGCCGGCTGCCCCATGTGCAGCCGTACCGTGTTCCCGTCACCCGGGATGATCATGTTGATCAGCGGAGTGGCGAGCAGGCAGTGCTCGAACTTCGGGATGGTGTACGAGCCGGACAGCGTGCCGCCCTTGAGCGCGTTGAACCCTGGTTCCGACGTCAGATCGAGTACCGCCGGAACTTCCGTCCGGCACGAACTGCCCACCGGGGTCGGAATGCCCGCGACCCGAAGGTCCTTGAGCCGCAGGGTGAGTTTCGTGGTGCTGTTGACGGCACCTGTCTTGAGGTCGATCGTTCCGCTCGTCTGCTCGGTCTCTATGAACTCGGTCGTGACGCTCACGGGAATCGCGCCGATCATCTTGAACGAGCCCGGCGCGGGCGGGAGCACGGTGTCGGCCAGAAGTGTCCCCGCCTTGAGGTCCGCGGTGACCTTCAGGACCCCCGGCCCCAGCGCCAGGTCGGAGCCGGTGCCCTCGAGGTGAGTGCTGCCGGTCAGCGGATAGTCGAGACGGATCGGCACCGCATGGGCGGGTCCCGAGGTGGCCACGGCCAGCCCCAGCCCCGCGGTGAGGGCGACGGCCCCGCGGAGTGCGGCTCTTCGCCCTCGGGGCGCGGTTTTCGGACGCTTCATCACGGCTCCAGGATTCGGCGCTGCGGGCCAAGGCGCGCAGGCGCAGGGAATGAGGAAACTGGAATGGTGCGGCGATCAGTGCGGTGACTGTTACGGCGATCGGTGCGGTCGTCGTGCGTGAATCACGGCGCCGGGGAAGAGGCGCACGGAAATCGCTCGGAGAAAGTACGTGAGAGACGTGTCCGCGGCGTGTTCGCGGGAATTCCGGCCGACATCCCGCCCGGCCCCGGACCGTTGCGCGAGAGAGACGTTACGGACGGGTAACCCGGCAGGCAAGAGCGGCAATTCAAAATTCCCCGCCCCTGCCACCGACGGCCCGTTTCTTGTCGTCCGCTCAGCATCCCGCCCCGGATTCTTGTCCCCGGGTGAGCGCCCGGCGCCCCCGCCGGAGCCCCGGCCCGTCGCACGTCACATGCCGGACCGCCGGCAGGCGGTCAGAAGCCCGACCCGCCGGGAAGCTGCCCGCCGGGCAGCGGCTGTTCCGTCCAGATGACCTTGCCGTCGGCCGTGTAGCGCGTGCCCCAGCGCTCCGCGAACTGCGCGACCAGGAACAGGCCGCGGCCCCCCTCGTCCGTGATGGACGCCTGCCGCAGGTGCGGCGACGTGCTGCTGCGGTCGGACACCTCGCAGATCAGCGCGCGGTCCCGGATGAGCCGCACCTGGATCGGCCCGGCGGCGTAACGGATGGCGTTGGTGACGAGTTCGCTCAGGATCAGCTCGGTGGTGAAGGCGTCCTCCTCGAGACCCCACTCGGTGAGGCGCTCGGCCACCGCCGCCCGCACCCTGGCCACCGCCGCCGGGTCCGACGGAACCTCCCACTCCGCGACCTGGTCGGACGCCAGGACCCGCGTACGCCCTACGAGCAGGGCGATGTCGTCCCGCGGACGCTCCGGCACCAGCGCGCCCAGCACCGTCTCGCAGGTCTCCTCCGGCCCCTGGCCGGGGTGCTCGGCCAGCGTGCGGCGCAGCAGCTCGAGCCCCTCGTCGATCTCCCGTTCCCGGTCCTCGACGAGCCCGTCCGTGTAGAGGACCAGCCGGCTGTCCTTCGGCAGCCGCAGCTCCAGCGTCTCGAACGGCAGACCGCCGAGCCCCAGCGGCGGCCCTCCGGGGACGTCCGCGAACTCCGCCGTACCGTCCGGGTGGACGACGACCGGCTGGAGGTGCCCCGCCCGCGCCATGCTGCAGGTGCCCGACACCGCGTCGTAGATCGCGTAGATGCAGGTGGCGCCGGTGACCCCGGCGTCCGCGCCGTCGTCGGACTCGTCCTGGTCGATGCGGGCCACCAGCTCGTCCAGATGGAACATCAGCTCGTCGGGCGGCAGGTCGAGGCTGGAGAAGTTGTGGACGGCGGTACGCAGCCGCCCCATGGTCGCGGCGGCGTGCAGGCCGTGACCGACGACATCGCCGACGACGAGGGCGACCCGCGCACCGGGCAGCGGAATGATGTCGAACCAGTCACCTCCGACACCGCCGAGCCCGCCCAGCCCGGCCTGCGCGGGACGATAGCGATAGGCCACGTCCAGGGCGCTCTGCTCCGGCAGCACACGCGGGAGCAGGCTCCGCTGGAGCGTGACCGCCATCGTGTGCTCACGCGAATAGCGGCGGGCGTTGTCGACGCTGACGGCGGCACGCGCCACGAGCTCCTCCGCCAGGGAGAGGTCCTCCTCCTCGAACGGCTGCGGGTTGCTCCCGCGCCAGAAGATGGCCACACCGAGGATCACGCCCCGCGCCCGCAGCGGAACGGCGATCATCGAGTGGATCCCGTGCTCCAGCAGCATCCGCGCCCGGTCCGGGTCCTGTTCCTGCCATCCGGCGAGACGTGTCAGGTCCGCCTGGAGGACCGCTTCGCCCTTCCGTAGCCCGGCCCCCATCGGCGTGGTCGGCGAGAACCGGATCACATGCCCCAGCGGATACAGCGCCGTGTCCCCGGAACCGCTGAAAGCCGTGCGCCGCATGTTCGTGTCCGCGCCGGTGCCGGTCGGCTCCTCGCCGCGCAGCACGGTCTCCGCCAGGTCCACGGTCGCGAAGTCGGCGAACCGCGACGCGGCGAACTCCGCGAGCTCCTCGCACGTGCGGACGACGTCGAGCGTGGTGCCGATCTCGGTGCCCGCGTCGTAGAGCAGCTTGAGCCGCCCTCTGGCCACATCGGCGCGCCCGGTCAGGGTCTGGAGCTCCGTGGTGTCCCGCAGGGTCGCGACGCTGCCGGGCGGTCCGCCGTGCTGGTCCGTCGAACGCTGACTGACGGCCACGAGCCGGTCCCCGACCGGAATGACCTCGTCGGTCACGATCTTCCCGGACGACAGCAGTCGGGCCGCGAGCGGATCCAGTCCCAGTTCGGTCACCGAGGATCCGTCCAGGTCCATGGGCAGTCCGAGCAGCCGGCGCGCCTCGTCGTTGGCGAGCAGCAGCCGGCCGTCGCCGCCCACGATGATCACTCCCTCACGCACGGCGTGCAGCACCGCGTCGTGATGTTCGTACATCCGGGTCATCTCGGCGGGCCCGAGCCCGTGCGTCTGGCGGCGCAGACGCCTGCTCACCAGGGCCGTGCCGCCCGTGGTCAGCAGCAGCACGCCGCCCGCGGCACCGAACAGCAGCGGGAACTGCTCCTCGACGACGCCGCTCACCCGTTCGATGGTGATGCCGGCGGAGACCATGCCGATGACCTTGCCATCGCCTCCGAAGACCGGGACGACGGCCTGGACGAGCGGGCCGATGGTGCCGGTGATCTTCTCGGTGAACACCTCGCCGTTCCTGGCGTGGCTCAGATCGCCGACGAACTTCTTGCCGATGCGGTCCGGCAACGGATGCGTGTAGCGGATGCCGTCGGTGTTCAGCACGACGATGAAGTCGACACCGGAACGCTCGCGCGCCGCCTCCGCCTTGGGCTGGAGCACCGCGGTGGGATCGGGGCTCTCCAGCGCCTCTTCCATCCCGGGGGAGTTGGCGAACGTCTCCGCGACGGCGACCGACCGGTTGCGGGCCTCACGCTCGCTGCCCGCGCGGGACTGGAACACGAGCGCCGCCATGGCCGCGGCGACCAGGAGCACCACGATCGCCACCTGGAGGAGGAAGACCTGACCTGCGACAGTTCGCATCCGCAGAACCGAGCGCGGGCGGCCGGAGCGTGGTGCGGCCATAAGTCTTTCTACACCTCCGCCGTGAGCCGGGCGAACCGCGCGGAGCGGGGCGTGGACGGTCGTACGCCCCACCCTGCCGCGAGTTGCTCAAGCATGCCAACGCAGGTGGACTTACCCAAGGTCTTTGCGGAATCCGGGGAGATCCGAACGTCCTGGCGCCGCCGGAGCGATCCCGGGCAGCCCCGCGCAAGGCGCCTCCGCGCCGCACATACCTCCCGATGTCTGCCCGCGGGCTCTGCTCAACGGCTGTCGGCGTGCCCCCGCAGGATGGTGATCACCTCGTCGTCACCGACCTGGTCGAACTCCTCGTACCACTGGCCCACCGCGTAGAACGGCTGCGGCTGGTGCGGGCACAGCACCTCGTCCGCGTCGGCGGCGAGCGCGTGCGCCGCCTCCGGGGAGCCCACCGGCACAGCCAGCACGACCCGGCCCGGCTTCATCTCGCGGACGGCGCGCAGCGCGGCACGGGCGGTGACGCCGGTCGCCAGGCCGTCGTCCACGACGAGGACCGTTCTGCCCGTCACGTCGGGCGCGGGGCGACCGCCCCGGTAGAGATCTTCACGGCGCCGAAGCTCCGCACGCTCCGTGGCGACCTGCCGGCTCAGTTTGTCGGCCGTCAGGTCGAGCATGGCGAGCGTCCGCTCGTCGTAGAGCGGTGGCCCCTCGCCGGCCAGTGCGCCGACACCGACCTCCGGGTTGTACGGCGCGCCGATCTTCCGTGCCACGAGGACGTCGAGCGGGGCGCCCAGCGCCCGGGCGATCTCGTCGCCGACCGGTACCCCGCCGCGCGGCAGCGCCAGCACGAACGGGTCGGGCGGCACCCCCTCGCCGCGTTCGAGGAGCCGACGTGCGAGATCACGCCCGGCCTCCCTGCGATCGTGGAACAACATTCCTAGCTCGCTTCCGCCCTGCCGCCCGGAGCCGCACAGGGCTGCTCTTCGCGGATGCCGCCGGAGCCTGATCCGGCCGGACCGGCTCTAGCGCTCGCCCAGGTCCTCGTCGTCGGTGACATGCACCGCGGCCTCCTCCGCGGAGGCGGCACCGCCGTCGATGCCGACATCGCGGGCCACCGTGTCGCTCGGCCGCCGGGGAGCGGGGTCGTCGGCGGGCGTGAGCCGGCCGGCCCGCGGTCCGCCGGCCTCGTCGTCGACCGGCTCACCGGCGCCGTCCTCCAGGTCGCCGATGCCGTCGCCCCGTGGCGGCTCCACGTCGGGGCGCTCCTGCGCGAGACGCTGATCGAGGCTCTCGCCCTCCTGCTGCTCCTCGCCCGTGGTGCCGTACTTGCCGACGCCCAGCGGACGCTCCGGCGGCGAATAGCCCTCCGCCATCGTGTCGTCGAGACCGCGCTCGCCGATGACGTTCTGCGTGTCGAGGTCGTCGCTGGGGCGGTTCTGCACGTCCGAGTGCTCCGGCTGGTAGACGTTGTCGCCCCGGGCCTCTTCGTGCTGAGCTGCTTCGTCGGACATCGTGTCCCCTTTCTGCGACGTGGTCGAAGGCTTGCGCGGTCGCATGGTCACGGCGAGGCGTTCCGGCCGGCCGGCCGTCCCCTCAAAGGATCATGATCAGCGCGTACGCCAGGAAGAACGCTGCGAAGACCACGACCACGAGGCCGATGGCGATCATCGGGCCCTTCGCCCAGCCGCGTGACAGGTCGCCGTGCGGGCCGGTCTCGGAACCGGTGCTCCCCTCGCCGGGCGGCGTCTCGCCGGGCGGCACGGTGCCGCCGGGGCGGACGCCTGGAGTGTTTCGCGGGTCAGGATCTGGGGGCTGACTGTTCATACCGGGCGAGTGCCCGTAATCCACCGGATCAACAGTCCGGATTTCAGGTCTTCGCCACCGGCGGGACAGCCGGTCAGCCGGCCTTCAGCGGGTCGTGCCCGAGGCTCATCAGCCGGTGGCGCCGGCGGGTGTCGTCGGTGGTCCCGGCCGCCCCGTGTTCCTCCCGCTCGGACTCGACCGTGTCCACCACCTCGTACATGACCCGGACGTCCTCGTCGGTGAGGTCGGTGCGGCGCTTCTGGAGGATCGACAGGACGTGGCGGCCGGTGACGGGACCGGCCCGGTCGGGCAGCGGCTCCGTCTCCTCACCGGCGTCCTGGATCTGCAGCCAGGCGCTCAGCTCCTGCGAGGTCATGTTGACGACCCTGTGGAACTCCTCCCAGAGCGCGTCGAGTTCAAGGGCGTTCGTCATGTGCGGACCTCCCGGTACCCGGTCACGGGCTTGCATGCGTATACGCGAAGCGGCCGGCCGTCACGGGACGGCGTACCGCCGCGAGTACCGCCGGTCCGTACGGGTACCCGGCGTCCACCAGCGCGAACCTGCCGGAATGGGAGGCGAGGACGGTGTCCGTCGACGTCAACGGGGACAAGAAGGAAGCGGGACAGGGCTACGACGCCGGCCCCTTCCTTCCGCGGCGCGGCGGCCTGCCGGCGCTGCGCAAGGCCGCGGCCGGATGCGAGGGGTGCCCGCTGTTCCGCAACGCGAGCGGGACGGTGTTCGGCGCCGGCCCGTCCTCCGCGCGCATCGTCGTCGTGGGGGAGCAGCCGGGCGACCAGGAGGACCGGCAGGGGGCGCCCTTCGTCGGACCGGCGGGCAGGCTGCTGCGCGAGGCGCTCGAGGAAGTGGGCATCGAGGAGGAGTCGGCCTACTTCACCAATGCCGTCAAGCATTTCAAGTTCGAACCCGCGGCGCGGGGGAAGCGCCGCATCCACAAGGCGCCCAGTCTCCGGGAAATGTCGGCGTGCCGGCCGTGGCTGGCCGCCGAGCTGCGGGTGATCGAACCCGAACTCGTGCTGGCTCTGGGAGCCACCGCGGGCAAGGCGCTGCTCGGCGGGTCGTTCCGGATCAGCGAGCAGCGCGGCCTGCTGCTGCCGATGCCGCCCTGGGACGCCCTCGGCCGCACGGACGTGTCCGGGACCGACGGGATGCCGGCCGAGGAGGCCGCCGCGCACGGCTGCGTGGTCGGCACGATCCACCCGTCGGCGGTTCTGCGCGCGGACGACCGCCGCGCGGCCTACCGGGGCCTGGTCACCGACCTGCGGGTGGCGGCGGACGTGCTCGCCGCCTGAATGCCGGCCGGCGCGGCCCGCTCCGGTCCGTCCGGCCAGGTCCCCCGGCCTGGCCCGCTCCGGTCCCTTCGGCCTGGCCCGCTCCGGTCCGTCCGGCCAGGTCCCCCCGGCCTGGCTCGCTCCGGTCCGTCCGGCGGCTCCGGCCGCCAGGCCCCGGGACGGCTGGGCACGCTCCGGTTCGACTGCGACCCGGCAGGGCGCCTCCGGCCCGCCCTGCACGCCGGGCGGGCAGGGCGGCCAGGAGCAGATGCGGGTGACGGATACGATCATGGCCGCCGGCGCGGAAACGGTGTTGGCGGCCTCCCTCGTACCTGTGAAGGACCGACATGTCGGCCGGCGCCGCGCAGAAGACCACCGACCTTGCCCGCAAGGTCACCGACGTCCTCCAGCCCCGCAACGTCCTGCTGCTCGGAATGCTCGGGATCGGCCTCGCCGCCGCGGGCAACTGGACCGGCCTGCCCTGGGGGCTGCTCGGTGCTCTGTGCGCGGGCATCGTGCCCGCCGCGTACATCGAGCGGGAGCGCCGCCGTGGCACCTGGGGCGACAGGCATGTCGTCGACCGCCGGCAGCGCGCCCCGATCTTCTTCGTGATCCTCGGCTCCATAGGCGTGGGCGCCTTGGTCATGGTCGTCGGCGGCGCCCCCACCGGCATCCTGGTCGCGATGACCGCCCTGTGGGCGATGACCGTCGTCCTCCTCGCCGTGAACACCGTCTGGAAGATCAGCGTCGACTCGGCGGTCGCCTCCGCCGTCACCGCTCTGCTCGCCGCGGTCCACTCCCCGTGGTGGACCGCCGGGTACGTCCTCGCCGCGGCGGTGTGCTGGTCCCGCGTCGCGCTCGGCTACCACTCCGCGGCCCAGACCGCCGCAGGGGCGGGCCTGGGCGCGGCCACCGCCGCGGTGGCCGTGTTCGTGTGAGCTCGCGTCCACCTGGCCGGCGCCGTCCCGCCGGACAGGGGTGCACCCCGCGCGCTCACGTCGGAGCCCGGCGCCCCCGCGTCAGCGGGCTGCGGGAGCCTCGCGGCCGCGTTCCGCGTGCGCGAGGCCGTCCCGCCGGTAACGCTCGACGGCCCGACGGGTCTCCTGCGCGGTCAGATCCGCGTTGACGGCCGCTGCCGCGCGGACTCCCGCGGCGGCGGCGCCGATCACCTGCTCGGTCAGGTTGGTGACGTTCCCGGCCACCCACACGCCGGGGACCGCGGTCGCACCGGTCGGGTCGGCGACGACGCGCGTGCCGATCACCACGCCGTTGACCTCCTGCTCGCTCGCCTCGAGCCCCAGGCCGGCGAGGAACGCGGCCCGCGCGGTGAACCGCGGCGCGACCACGAGCGCCTGCCGGGCGATCACATGGCCGCTCTCCAGCACCACGCCGCTGAGCCGGTCGTCCGTGACCTGTACGGACGTCACCCGGCCGTCGACAACGGCGACGCCGCGGGCCGCCAGCTGTTCGTACTCCTCCTCCGACGGTTCGGGGCCGGTGTGCAGGAAGAGCGTCACGTCGTCGCTCCACTGCCGCCACATCAGGGCCTGGTGGACGGCCATGGGGCCGGTCGCCAGAATGCCGATGGCCTGGTCGCGAACCTCCCAGCCGTGGCAGTAGGGGCAGTGCAGGACCTCGCGGCCCCACCGTTCGGCCACTCCCGGCACCGGGGGAAGCTCGTCGACCAGCCCGGTGGTCACGAGCAGCCGGTCGGCCTCGACCGCCGCCCCGCCGTCGAGCACCAGACGGAACCGCCCGTCCGCGAGCCGCTCGGCGGTGGCGACGGTGCCCCGGACGAACTCGCCGCCGTAGCCGCTCACTTCGGCGCGGCCCGTGGCCAGCAGCTGCGCCGGCGCCACGCCCTCCTGCGTCAGGTACGCATGGACATGGCCGGCCGGGGCGTTGCGCGGCTGGCCCGAGTCGATGACGAGCACCGAGCGACGGGCCCGGGCCAGCGCCAGGGCTCCGCCGAGACCGGCGGCGCCGCCGCCGACGACCACGACGTCGTATCGGGGGCGGGCGGGTACATCGGCGGCGTGGCCGCCGGCAAAGGTCTGAGCTGTGGACATGTGGTGTACCTCCGTTCAAGGAGATACTGCGCCCGCCGCCCGCCATACCGCAAAGCTACTTGCCGAAACAGCAAGGAATTCGCTCCGGGATCCGGCCGGGCTCAGTCGCCGCGCGGCAGCAGGGGACCGAGCGGGCCGAGATCGATGTTCAGGTCGCCGGGCTCCAGACCGAACTTGTCCCGCAGGACGTCCATCCGGTCCTCGAGCAGCATCAGCGTCACGCCGATGCGCTCCTCCTGGTCCTCCGTGAGCTCGCCGGTGTCCACACGGCGCAGGGCCTGCCGCTCCATCAGCTGCCTGAGCAGCTCGACCACGGTCAGCACCAGCCTGGCGAGGTCACGCTCCACGGTGTCCGGATCGAGCTCCACCCGGCGGCGCGGGCTCTCGGTCCCGTTCCCTTGCGCGCTCATCGCTCCTCCTCCAGGTCCGGCCACGGCGAGGGAACCCGCGGGCCGACCGAACTGATCAGCGCCGACAGATCGATCCTCACCAGGTCCACGTCGGCGATCCGCAGGGTGAGGTCGCCGGTCAGGACCACGCCGCCGGCGAGAAGCCGGTCCAGCAGGTCCACCAGCGCCAGCTCCCGCCGGGCCGCCGGTGAGGTGTCGTCGATTTCGCCGGTCACCGTCATACCCCGGCCCGTCCCTCATGCGCCTCCTGCTCGTCCCGGCGGCCCGGCGGCGGCGCGTCCGGTTGATCGGAGAGGTCCGCGAACGAGTACGGAGCCCAAGGGCCGGTCAGTTCCACACGGACACCCGCGTCCCGCGGGGTCAGCCGCTCGACCTGCCCGACGAACGCGTCACTCTCCTCCCGGCGCACGAGAAAGGCGGCGTTGAGGACGTTCACACCGGACGCCCGCGCCAGTTGACCGCTCTGGGGCCTGTGCAGCCGCTGCCCGTCCGCGCAGCGCGAAAGCTCGGTGTGCAGCCGCCGGGCGAGCGCGTCGGCGTGCGCCCAGCTCTTCTCACGGGACTGTCGGCTGCGCAGCCGCCGGCGGAGGTAGTCGCGGCCGGGTGACGCGGCCTCTTCCCCGCCCTGCGTCTGCTGTCCCGGTGCCGGTGCCGGTGCCGTGGCGGGCGCCCTGTCCGGTTCCGGGTCGGGCTCGGCGTACAGCTTCACGCCCCACTCGACGCGTCCTTCGAGTCTGTCGAGGTTCGTCGTGAAGCGACGGTGCCCCTCGTCGAGGAGACGGCGCACCCCGCTCTCGCCGCGGCACACGGTAGCCAGCCGCAGCGGAACCACGCCCGTGACCGCGCTGACGGCGCGGACCACCGACTCGTGCGCACGGGCGGTCGCGGCCAGCCATTCGAGGTCCTCCAGGCGCTCACGCAGAGGTGCCTCCTCGAAGTCCTCGGCCCTCACGTCGCTCACCACGGCGACCAGGCCGTTGTGCTCGACCGGGCGGGCGGGCCGGCCCCCGACGCCCGTCGCGGCGGCGGGCACACCCACCTCGAAGGGCCGGGTGACGGCGTAGACGTAGAGCAGCTCGTTCATGATGCGTCCCGCTCCCGTCGATCGTGCTCGGCGGTCGCGGCCCGCCCGCCCGCCGGCTCCTGGCCGGACGGCGAAGTGAGGGCCTGCAATTCGGCCACGCGGCGCTCCAACTCGGCGTTCCTCTCCTCGAGTTCACGGCTGCGGGTGCCGGAGGAGAGCGCGGGGTCGTGCTCCCACCAGTCGATCCCCATTTCCTTGGCCTTGTCGACCGAGGCGACGATCAGCCGCAGCTTGATCGTGAGCAGCTCGATGTCCAGCAGGTTGATGCGGATGTCACCGGCGATGACGATGCCCTTGTCGAGGACCCGTTCCAGGATGTCCGCGAGGTCCGTCCCGCCGCCGGAGTCGTACGGGCTCGGATACCGGCCGGTCGCTGTCGTCACTGTGGGCCTCCCTTCGCCGCCAGCCGCTCCAGCAGCTCGTCCTCGCGCCGGTCGAACTCGGCCTCGTCCATCTCGCCCGCCTCGAACCGTTCGACGAGCTCGGCGAGTTCCCGCTGAACGGCGGCGGGGTCGTAGTACTGACGTTCCGCCTCGGCGACCACCTGCCGAAGCACCCACGACGTGCCGCGGACCGGGGCGAGGGGAAGCAGCAGCAGTTCTCCGAGCAGGCCCATCGCTCACTCCACGAAGCTGTACGGCGGCAGCGGACCGTTGACCTGGAGCCGCAACTGCGGGTTGGCCTGCTGGAACGCGGTGACCGCCGTCAGGAACTCCTCGGCGCGGTCCCGCTCCACCAGGTACGACACGTTCGCCACCCGGCCCGAACCCTCGGGCGCCGGCGCCGAGTCGACGGCAGCGCCCTCGAGTGCGCGCTGCACCTCCGCACGGTCGAGTTCCTCGCGCTGCCGCACCGCCTCCACGATCAGTTCACCCAGCCGCATCTTGTCCTGCTGGCTCCCACCACCGGCGGCCTGCTGGGCCAGTCCCATTGCGCGAAGTTCGGGATCGTCGGCGAGCACGCGGTGCAGCACCGCCTCCTCGTCGTGATCGGCCTTCACGTTGAACTCGTCCTTGCCGTCCACCGCTTGGAGCCGCTCCAGGTAGTGCTCCTCCCGCTCGGCCAGCGCGGCGGCGACCGCCTCGTCGTCGGGTGACATACCGCCGAACCGGAGGGGCAGCACGGCCCCGGCCGTGCCGGCCTCGCTGAGGACGTTCTGATGCGCGAGCAGATCGCGGCGCTTGGGCCTGAGTTCCTCGGTCACGTCACTGACCAGTGCGGCGATCCGCCCGTGGCTCAGCACACGCACCGGCCGCGGCGGGTCTCCCACACCGGGGGTGCGGGAGGCGCGTTCCAGGGCGGGGGAGTTGCGGGCGATCCCGTAGACGTACGTGCTCATTCCTGCTCCTCCTTACGGCGCGAGCTGCTCGTGCTGCGCCGTGCCCGAGGCCTGGACTCCTTCTCCTCCTCGTCGTCACGGCCGCCGCTGAAGACGTCCGAGATGCTCTGAGCGGCGCCGGCCAGGGCGCCCTTGGACTTGCCGCGGGCACCGGACTCGGTGATCTCACCGACGAGGTCGGGGAGTCCGGGATCCTTGCTGTTGCCCGATTCGAGATCGAGACGGTTGCACGCCTCCGCGAACCGCAGATAGGTGTCGACGCTCGCCACGACGACCCGCACATCGATCTTCAGGATCTCGATGCCGACCAGGGACACACGGACGAAGGCGTCGATCACGAGCCCTCGGTCGAGTATCAGTTCCAGGACGTCGTACAGGCCGGTGCTGCCACCGCGGCTGCCCGAGCTCTGCTGTGCCGGGACAACGGTCATTGCTGTTTGCCCTCCCTGTGTGAGGCCGTGCGGGAGCGCGAAGCCGTGCCCGGCGCCCGCCCGGTCGTTGGTGGGTGGAATGTCGGAGGCCGGGGCAGGTGCCCGGCCTCAGGAAGACGGACGATCGGCCCGTCCGCGCTCGTAACGCCGAGTCCGCCGGTAGGAGATCAGTTCGCCGTCACCGTCGACCTCGACCTCGTAGGAAGCGAGGAGACTCGCGGTGTCGGGGACGCGGGCGAGCTCGAGCACCTCGACGACGAGCCGCCAGCCGTCCTCCGTCCGCGAGAACGACGACACGGTCTCCGCGGTCATTCCTGTCAGCTCGGCCAGCTGGGCCCCCGCCGCGCGGAGCACCTCCACCGCCCGGAGGGGTCTGCCGCCCCGTTCCCGGTCCGAACTGCTCGTCTCCGACTTCTCCGCGCTTTCCGCGCTCTTCGTGTCCGATGTCTTCTCTGAATCCGCTGCGTTCTCTGAAGTTCGTCCCATAGTTGCCTCAGGACAGCGGGTATCCGGACCCGCCGCTCCCAAACCCCCATGGGGGTCGCCCTCCCCGGGATCGGCGGATGAGCGTCGAGCAGGGACCAGGGTCCGGCGGTCGGGGGCGGGCTCGCCAGGAGAGGCGTTTTCCATCTGCATGTGGGCGTCTGTCCGGCTTCGAGGCTTTCGCTGATTTTCATGGAGAAATATCCCAATGCAATGCCCGCGGAGGGGTACCCGCACGAACGCAAGATCCGCATCGTCTGACGCAGGAGGAGTCTTGACTGACATCGACGGCCCCGACCGCAGGGACCAGAACAAGGCCGCGGCAGCAGCGAGCGCAGTACAGGACAGGACGGCCCAGGGGGCCCAAGTGGTCAAGGAGAACGCTTCCGGCGTCGCAGGCACCGCCAAGCAGCAGGCGGCGGGGGTCGCGGGAGAGGCGCGTTCCCAGGCCAAGGACCTGGCGGGCCAGGTGCGTGGACAGCTCCGTGAGCAGGCGCAGTCCCGGACCCACAGCCTGGCCGCCGGTCTCCACCGGGTGTCCGACGACCTGATGGAGATGAGCAGGAACGCCCCCTCGGGTTCCGGCGTCGCCGGTGCGGTGCGCCAGATAGCCAAGGGCGGCGACCAGGTGGCGTCCCGGATCGAGAGCCGGGGCCCCGAGGGCCTGCTCGGCGACCTCCAGGACTTCGCCAGGCGGAAGCCCGGTGTGTTCCTCGCAGGTGCGGCGCTCGCGGGCTTCGCCGTCGCGCGCGCCGGCAAGGGGATCAGCGCCGCGGGCTCCGGCGACGGCGGCCCCGGCGGCCCGTACGGCGACGAAGGCATCAGGCCGGGCGGCGCGGACACCGACGCCCTGTCCGAGTCCTCCCGGGCCGGACTCGGCCAACCGGATCCCCTGGACACCTACGGCCAGTCACAGCCACCGCACTACACACCCGGCTACGGCTCCGGCGAGCCTCCTGGTCCGGTGGCGACCCCGCACACTCCGCCCGCGTACCCCCGCAGCCGGGACGAGGACGGGTATCCGCCGGCGCAAGGGAGTTGAGTCGTGGCCACCATCTACACGGATCAGGCGCCGCCCAAGCGCCGGACGGACACGGAACGCCGGACGGAAGGACGCCGGACGGACACGGGACGGATCGTCGAACCGGCGGCCGTCCAGCCGGGCGAGGAACCGTCGGTCGGTGAACTCGTCGGAGAGATCAGCAAGGACCTGTCACTCCTGGTCCGCGAGGAGATCGAACTCGCCAAGGCGGAGATCAAGGAGGAGACCACGAAGGCCGGCAAGGCCGCCGGCATGTTCGCCGGCGCCGGTTACGCCGGGCATCTCGTCCTCCTCCTCGGCAGTCTGACCGCGGTCTTCGCCCTCGCCAACCTCATGGACTGGGCATGGGCGGCGCTCATCGTGACCGCCGTCTGGGCCGTGGTGGGTGCGGTGCTCTTCGTCCGGGGCCGCAAGCAGATGCGGCACGTCAACCTCAAACCCGAACAGACGCTGGAAACCCTGAAGGAGGACGCCCGATGGGCACGCAACCCGACGAGCTGAGGAGCGAGGTGGAACACACGCGCGCCCACCTGGCGCGCAATGTGGACCTCCTTGCCGACAGGGTGGCACCCCGCAAGGTCGCCCGCCGGAAGGCGCATTCGGCTCAGAACCGACTCAGGGGGATCAAGGAGCACGTGATGGGCTCGGCCAAGGACACCAGGAGCAGCCTGTCCTCCACGGCGCACGACGTCGCGGGCAGCGCCGGACAGAGCGCGGGACAGGCCGGCGAGAAGGCGAAGGACACCGCCGGCAGGGCCAGGGACACGGCGGCCGGCAAGGCGAAGGACACCGCGGACCGCGCGAAGGAGAAGGCTGGCAAGGCGAAGGGCACGGCCGGTCAGCTCGGCAGCGCCGCTCAGCAGACGCCCGCCCGCATGAGGGCACAGACGCAGGGAAGCCCCCTCGCAGCCGGTGTCATCGCCTTCGGCGCGGGGATGCTGGCAGCGGCGTTCCTGCCGGCGTCCAAGGCGGAGGAACGTGTCGGCGAGCAACTGAAGGAGCACTCCGGAGAGCTCCTCGAACCGGTCAAGCAGACCGCCCACGACGTGCAGGAAGGGCTGCGAGGCCCGGCCAACGAAGCCGTCGAGGCGGTCAAGAGCGCCGCTCAGGGCGCCGCGCAGACCACAAAGGAGGACGCACGCGGCGCCGGACAGGACACGGCTCAGGGCCTCCGTGAAGCGGGTACGGAGGGAACCCAGCGACGCGAGCCGTAGTCGTACTCGTGAACCGTACCGCCGGCCAGGGCACTCGTACGGAACGGCCTGCCTCCGTCGTCGATCCGTACGGTGCCCGTCCGTCCGCCGCTGGACCACCGCAGCTGCAGGTACCACTCGCAGTCGCAGGTGACGGTCCGTCCGGTGACCAGCAGCACCTCCGGGTCCGAGGCCGAGACCCGGTACGGGAACGACACCGCGGGGATCGGCTCACCGGCGTCGTTGCCCGCCACGGAGCGCGCCACGGGCCGTGACATGTCGAGGTCGACGTCGAACATCCGGGGCGTGAGGGAACCACCGCAGCCCGAGTCCATCCGGTACACGTTGTACCGCTCCGGCGCCCGGCGCGCCGCCACACGGACCTGGAGCGACTCGAGCACCACCGCTTCGGGGCCCTTGCCCTGGACGGTGACACGAACCCCCGTCTCGCCCGCGTGCCCGGCTCCGAGCGCGCGCGACCACTGTTCGCCGTCCGCCTCGACGGGCGGCGGCGGGACGTCCGCCGGGGACCGGTCGACGAAGTACGCGTGGCCGCACCCGTGCCGCCAGACATGATCGTCCGTGACCCAGGTGAACGGTGTACCGGTGAACGGCGTGGGCGGCGACGGCGCGCCGGTACCGGTCGGCACGGCGCCAGGCCCGGACCCGTTCGACTTCCCCTGCGTGCCGGGAACCGGCGAGGCCGTTCCGGATGTCGTCGGTGACGCCGACGGGGACGGCCCGGACGGCGAGACGGGCGTGGGCCGCGAGTCCGCGGAGCGGAGGGCGACCGGCCCGCCGCCTTCGGCCCCCGCCGTGGCCGTGCGCTGCTTGCCGGGGCCGAAGGTGAATCCTCCGAACCCGAGGACGAGCGCGAGGACGACGACAGCCGCGCCGAAGGCAGCGGCGTACGCGTGGCGGCGGCTGCGTGACCGCGCGGACGGTGACGCCGTGACGACCTGCTCCTCTTCCGCTGCCGGTGACGTCCGTACCGCCGCCGGCTGTTCCTGTTCCCCTTCATGTCCTCCTTGCTCGGCGTGCTGAGGCTCGGCTTGCTGTTCCTCTTGCTCGGCGCGCTGTTCCTGGGGCGCGCCGCCCTCCGTGTCCGGTGCCGCTTTTGCCGTTCGTTCCTGACGTGTGCCGCGCGCGGCGTCGGCCAGGACCCACAGCCGGTGCAGCCCCACGAGCTCCTCGCCCTGGCACCCGCAGAGCCTCGCCAGCCGCTCGACAGGCGCGAACTCCATCGGAACCGTTCGCCCGGAGCAGTACCGGTGCAGCGTCGAAGCGCCGACTCCCACCCGGCGCGCCAGCGAACCGTAGGTCCGGCCGGAACGTTCCCGCAGTTCGCTCAGCTTCCGGGCGAACGCCTCGGTCGCCTCCGTCGCGTCGTCCATCGGGGCTTCCATCACACCCGCTCCTCCCCGTGCCCGCCGTTTCAGGAGGCGTTTCACCCCGCTCGACAAAGGCCACGTCGCCGGGGGTGGAATGGTTCCACCGTTCCCGAACGGGTCCCGGTCCTTGCAAGTGCCCTTCCCGGCGCCCAGTCTGGCGGTCGATCAGCCACAGAACGACTGGGGGAAGAACTTTCATGAACCGCATCCGCTCCGCCGCCGTCACGACGGTGGTCATGGCCATGGCCGCCGTCCCGCTCACCACGGCCGGCGCCGCGGCCGCCCCGCTGCCGGCTTTCCTCTCGGCCGCGCAACTGCCCGCGTCCAGCACTCCCTGGCAGGCCGACCCGGTCCGTAACGGACTGCCGGAGGTGAGCTCGATGTGCACGGCGGGCGTCACGCCGAAGTCCTCGACCCGGTACCGCGACTTCCGCACCGAGCTGGACACCACTGCCCGTCAGACGACCACCGTCGCGTCCACCACCGCCAAGGCCAAGGCGCTCGCCGAGAAGCTCCGCGCCTCGATCGAGACCTGCCTGGACCGGCTGAAGGCGCAAGACCCCGGTCTTGAGGGCGAGGCCTTCTACCACGGCGGCATCGACATCGAGGAAGGCGCACACGTCTACAGCATCGACACCTCCCACCCCGAGGTCGGCTCCACGGACATCGCCCTGTACTCGGTCGGCCGTGACGGGCGCGCCGTGACCGTCGTCGAGTGGAGCCAGCTGGGCGACCTCGACGGAGCGCCGCTGGCGGGCTTCAAGAAGACGACGGCCGCCGCTGTCGCCAAGCTCTACTGACCCGCACACAGGCTGCGGTCCGCCCGACCGCCCGACCCTGGGCCGGCCCCCGCACCACGGGGGCGGGGGCCGGCCCTGCGACGACGGCGACCGAGCGCGCCGGTCCTCCCTCACGGCAACCCGCAGCCCCGCGGCTGCGGGTTGCGCCGTCTGCAGCCGGGCGCCCCGCCCGGCAGCGGACGGCGAGTTCACAAGACGCCGCCCGGCCGGCCGGTCCGTGAAGGACCGGCGGCCGGGCGGCGTCGGGGCCGACCGCTGTGCCGGCTACTGGGGCGGGTAGATGTCGCCGCCGCCCATGCTGCTCTCCTGCTCGCTCTGCGACTGCAGCCGCTTGGCCTTCTCCTCCAGGCGCTGACGCTCCTGGGGATCCGACGCGCGCTCCGCGGCCTGCTTCAGCTCCTGCGCCTTCTCGCGCATCTGACGGGCACGGCCGCCGGACTCACCTGCAACGCTCATGATCATCGCTCCTTGCGGTAACTCGGAAGAGCGGGCCCGACCAGCGAACCAGCGCGGGCCGCCAATCGCATCCCGAAGCGTCACCCGCTGTGACCGGCGCAGTTCGAAGGCGCCCGGTGCGTCCCCCGATGTGCCCAACACAGGCGCGGGGGCCGGGCAGCCGGGCCCATGTGTGGAAACCTCGCTGCTGCGACGTTCCCCGTATCTCGTCCGTCGGCCGGCGTGCTCCGCGGTACTGCTACGGGTGTCTCCGGCCGTCCGCCCGTCCGCCCGTCCGCCCGTCCAGCCGTCCAGCCGTCCGTCCGGCCGTCGCGTCGACGTCATGCCATGCCGTGGAAGGAGAAGCTCCCATGGAATTCCGCCCGCGGGCAGGCCGACCACGCCTGCTCCGCGTCTTCCTCGTTCTGGCAACAGGCACTGCCCTGCTCGCCGCCGTGGCCGCGGCGGCGTTCATGGTGTCGGCCGGAACGGGAGGCACGGACACGGGCGGCGCCACGGCTCCCGGCGAAGTCGGCCGTGGCCCCAGCAACACCGCGACCCCTCTGCCACCCGCCGCCGGGCGGGCCCTCGGAAGCGGTGCCGCGAGGATCACCGCCCTGGTGAACGCGGAACGCGACAAGGCGGGTTGCCCCCGGCTGACCGTGGACCCGCACGTGGAGCGTGCCGCGCGTGCCCACGCCGATGACATGGCAGCCCGCGGCTACTACGACCATGTCGGCCCGGACGGCCGCGACGGCGGAGAGCGCATGAGCTCCGCCGGCTACAACTGGAGCCGATGGGCCGAGAACATCCACCGCGGCCCCGACGACCCCTCGACCGTGGTGGCCGACTGGCTGCGCAGCCCGGAGCACCGCGAAAGCATCCTGGACTGCCGCTTCGAGGACATGGGAGTGGGAGTCAACCTCGGGGCCGGCGGCCCCTGGTGGGTGCAGGATCTCGGGACCCGCCGAGGGGCTCGGTAGTGACCGGGCCCGCCTGGTCCGACGAGCGGGCGGTCCCGTCGGCAGGCGTGCGCCGCGGCTTCTTCGCCGCCGGCGCTCCGCCAGGCCGTCAGCGGACCCGCTGGGCCAGCACCTGGCCCGGCCAGGCCCCGGACAGGAAACGCTCGGTGGGGGTGAAGCCGTTGCGCTCGTAGAAGGCGACCAGTTCGCCCCCGCCGCCCGCCCAGCAGTCGACCCGGAGCAGTTCCACGCCTGCCCGCCGGGTCTCGTCGGCGGCATGGGCCAGCAGCGCCGCCCCGATGCCCAGACCGGCGCGCCGCCGGTCGGAGACCAGCAGCCGGACGTACCGCTCGGGTTCCTCGGCCGCCGGGATCGGCATCTGCGGGCTGGGCCCGGAGTCCAGCACCAGGGCGCCGACAGGGGTCCCGTCCAACTCCGCGATGTACGGGGCGTTCACGGTCGTGTACCGCTCGACCCGCGCCACCCCGTCGGGCGTCTGCGAATACGGAATCGTGCCCCACTGCTCGGTGTTGCCTCGATCGTTCATCCAGGCCACCGCGGAGTCGAGCATGTCCAGAATGGCCGGCGCGTCGGCCAGGCTGCCAGGCCTGATCCGTATGCCGTGTGTGGTGTCGTCGTTCACGGCGGAAGCTTACGACCCGCTCCGCCGACGAGGTCGAGGCCCAGTCGGCCGGTGGTAAGTCAGGTTGCTGCGTGCGGCGTTGTGCGCGCTCCCGGCGGGCGCACCATGAAGACGTCGATCGGGTCCTGGGCCTCGACGACGAATCCGTGGCGCTCGTAGAGCCGACGGGCGGCGCTGCCCTGCAAGACGTTCAAAGCCACGGTCATGCGTTGCGCGTCGGTCCCTTCCAGCAGCGTGCGCAGGACGGCGGAGCCCAGCCCTCGGCCCTGATGGCGCGGAGCAAGGTAGAAGTGCTCCAGCCACTGCCTGCCCTCGGCGGGCCGGACCGTGACGCATCCCGCGAGTTCGCCGTCGATCATGACGACCGACGTGTGCTGCGTGGAGAAGGAGTCCCGCAGCCGCTGCCGCACCCGGTGCTCGTCGTAGCGGCCGAGGCGTTCCAGGTCCGCCCGCATGACCGTGGCCCGCAACTCCGCGATCACCTCGACATCCGCGGCCACCGCAGGGCGCAGCATCCAGCCCGCGGCGTGCGCCGACGCCTTCCGTGCCGGTACCGGCACGTCCGCGCGTGTCCCGCTCCCCATCGCCCCGGAGTCCATGGCCGAAGTGTCTCAGCCGTGCGCTCTGAACAGGCACTTGGGTATCTCGCTCCCCAAGGTCCCGATTCCCGGTCGGCTTTCCCGTTTCCCGGTCGGCTGCGATCGCGGACGGGTCGTGCCGAAGAACGCGCGAATCGCGGCGCCTGCGTACCGGCCCGCCGACAAGGCCGCGCCGCCCGGTAGCGGCACGTCTGACGTGCGCGGACGGGGGTATGCGAGCGGGCGGACGACCACCCCACCCACCGACTCGAGGAGCCGATATGCCGTCAGGGACCACCGACGTCGTCGAGCTGATCCTGCGGGACCACCGCCGGATGGAGGAGCTCTTCCGTACCCTGCGCAGCGCCGAAGCCGATCGCGCCGCCGCGCTGCGTGAGTTCTCCGCCCTTCTCGTCGCCCACTCGGAGGCCGAGGAGGACGAGGTCTATCCCGCGCTGCGGCGCTACAAGAACGTGGACGGCGACGATGTCGAGCACGGCGTGCATGAGCACAAGGAGGCCAACGAGGCGCTGCTCGCGCTGCTCGAGGTGAAGGACACCATGTCCGAGGAGTGGGAGGAGAAGCTCGAAGCGCTCGTCACGGCGGTCAACCACCACGTGGACGAGGAGGAGCGGACGCTGCTCAACGACACACGCGAGAACGTGGGCGACGACCGCCGGGCCGAACTCGGCAGGGCGTTCCGCGACGCCCGTGCCAAGCACCTGGACGCCGACTGCGGCAGCGTCGACCACGTCCGCGAACTGGTCGCCTGACGCACCGGGCCGGCGGTTCGTACGGCCGGACCGGGCCGACTCGCGCTCGACGCCGGCCAACTCGGCCACGACCGCGGCCACAGCACCCTGCCGCTGCGGGTGAAGAGCGGCAATGTCCGGCCCAAGCCTGGTCGGCCGCTCGCCCTCGACGCCCCTGAGCGTCGCCACGTCAACGGCCGGACCGCTGTCCGCTGTTCGTCACAGCCTCGCCCAGGCCCTGGCCGATCAGTGGTTCATGCTCGTGGAACAGGGCAGGACTCCGGAGTCCCGTCAAAGATGGGCAGGAGGCGGTCCGGCAGTATCGGCGGCTGGTGGAACAGGCGGCGCGACCTGCCGCCCAGAATGCCGTCCGAAAGAACCTCGCAGTCGGTCTGGGCGCCGAGCGGCGGACCGAAGAGGCACTCGTCTGCGATCGGCGAAGCAATGGCCATCTTCAAAGCCGTCGTGAAGGGGACTGTTTCCACCGAACCGATCTCGACACGTGCCATCAGAGTCCGGCTCCGACCTTGGTCAGCATCTGGCCCAGGAGGTGGAGGGCTCGTGCCCGTGTCGGCACTCCGCGCGCGGTTCCCGTCCAGTAGGAGTCGGTGAGTTTCTCCGTCACCGAGAGGATTCGGTCATCGTCCTGAGCGGCCAGCACGAGGACGAATCGCACGTAGTCGCCGATGTCGGTGCCCTGGGGATGCTGGTGCGTGAAGGTCTGCAGGCGCGGTGTCAGGGCGGGCAGGGTGCGGTTCGTCGGGAAGACGACAGCGAGGCCGGCGAGGGCCAGCCGAACCGCAGGGCATTCGGCCGACCAGCGTGTGAGCAGATCTGGAGTGTGGTCCTGGACCGCGCTGCGGGCCCGCGCCTCGCTGTCGGAAGCGGCGTGCTGCGTGATGGGTGGCCAAGTCTCGGCGAGGTGGCGCTCGGCGGCGGTGGCAGCCCTGAACAGCAGGTCGACGGCTTGGAACCGATGTCGGGCGGGAATCCGTTCGTCGACGGCGAGGGCCGCGAGCAGGACGAGGCCGTCAGCGGTGGCGGGCTGGCAGGTGTCCTGGTGGAGGATCTCGTTGTAGAAGTCGCCGAGGAAGCTCTGATCGTCCCAGAAGGGGTCGATCTCGGCGTCGAACAGCATCGCCGCCAGGGGCGGCCTGCGGCCCGGCAGGCGGTCGGCGATGACGTCCCGGAAGAGCTGCCGGATCGGCGGACCGGAAGCTGTCGCGTCGTGCCGGGCCTGCTCGGGTTCGGCGTGCCTGTCCATGGGCAGCGCAGCCTACTGGAGCACCCCGCGCCGACGGGCGAGCTGCTCGAGCGTGACCTGATCGGCTGCAGCGTCATGGGTTTTCTCGTTGCTCCACAGCGCGGCCGACGAGTTTGTGGCTCCCGGCCGGTCCAAGCTCGTGACAGCCTAGGAAAGGACACCGCCATGTCGGAGCTTCTCGTCGACTTCATCACTTCCCTCGACGGCTACGCATCGGGAGAGGGATGGCCCGGGTTCTGGGGCCTCGAGGGCCCGGAGTACCTCGCATGGCTGGGGGAGCAGCCCAAGGCCACCTACCTGATGGGAGCGAACACCTACCGTCTGATGTCGGGCTTCGCCGCAGGCGAGGTCCCGAGTGGCCAAGACGAGTTCAGGCCCGAAGAAGAGGCGTCCGTGGACGAGCTCACGCAAGCGTCCAAGGTGGTGTTCTCCTCCTCACTCGAGGAGCCACTGACGTGGGCCAACTCCACGCTCGTCCGCGACGACGCCGTCGAGGCGGTCCGCGCCATGAAGTCGAGTTGCTCGGGGCTCCTCAGCACGATCGGCAGCCTCAGCCTCTGCCGGTCGCTGCTACGAGCCGGACTCGTCGACCGCTTCCGGGTCGTGATGTTCCCTGTGATCACCGGGGCCACGGGCGAAGAACGCATCTACGACGGCTATCCGGACGTTGCTCTCGAGATGATCGAGCACCGCACCTTCGACGGCCGCATCCAGCTGGTCGAGTACAAGCCCCGCGTGCTCGAGCACCCGCCGCTCGCCGTCCCCGCGTGACGTCGTCCGGACCGGCGGGCGCGGAGCCGTCCGGAACTGCCCGCACCGCGATCAGCCCGTCACCATCGTCGCCCTGCTGGCCACCCCGGAACCGGCCCGTCCCGCCATCGCCGGCAGAGTTCCCGAGATCACCTCCCTGCGGCTGACTCCGTGAGCCCCGCGGGCAACGACTTCGCCCCGCGGGCGACGACTTCGCCTGACCGTCACCGATCAACAGGGCCCGGCGACCTTCGGTCGCTGGGCCCTCACGCGCGCTCTTCACTCCCCACATTCCCCACCCGCTTCGGAGACGCCACGAAGTGGAGGGAAGAGCGTCCCCGGCCGACTTCAGAGATCCTCATCAGGCTCGCCGTTCACGGCCAACGCAGGTGGGCAACCAGCGCAGGATGCGCACATGCCGCTCGGTGAAGTCATTCCTGCCGTCCCGCCTTCCGGCCGTCGAGGCGCGCCTGGTGGCGCAGCTCCGCCCATCCGGTGCTGGGCCGGTTCGTGCCCAGATGCGGGTCGGTGAAGATCCGCGCCGACAGCAGCAGCAGGCGCCGGCGCAGCTCAGTGGTGCCGTACGGGCGCGGGGCAGCGAGCGCCCGATAGACGTGGTCCCACTCACGCTGGACCTGCATCAAGTCGTCGGGAAACGTCGATCTCGCCATACGCGCAGTAAAACACGTGTTCGATTTACTGCGCACGCCGTACATGTTCGCGCGTCCGTGCCCGTAGGGGCCGAACGCCACGGGATCGTCCGCGCTGTCGGGTGTGCGGCTTTCGCGGCACCGGATTATGACGGTCGTTATAGACGGGTGTAGCCTGCTCGTCTATAACGACTGTCATAGGAGGATGTCGTGACGATCATTACCGTGAACACCCCCACGGGCCGGCTGAGTCAGGAGCAACGCCGCAAGCTGGCCGAGACGCTGACGGACGCGGTCCTCGTGCCCGAGGTGGGGCAGTTCGCTCCGCCCGCGCGGGTCGGGTTCCAGGTGCACTTCGTCGAGCGTGAGCCCGACATGATGGCCATCGGTGGACGGCTCCTGGCGGACATCGGTCCGGACGCCGATGTGATGGTGATCGATGTGGCGGTGATGGACGGCGACTGGCGGCAGGAGGTCAGGACCGCTGTCATCGAGCGCGTCCTGTCGGCGCTGGCCGATGCCTGCGGCCTGCCGCAGGCATCGCCGACCTGGTGGGTCAACTTCCGCGTGATCGACGAGGGCAGCTGGGGTTCGAGCGGCGGCGTGCTGTCCGTCCTCTCCCTCCTTGAGAGCGGCGTGTTCGCAGAGGAGAAGGTCAAGGCGATCCGCGCCGCACTCGGCGCGTGACCCAGGGCGGCGCGGGTGCGATCGCTGCCGTCCGAAACCGTCCACGCCGCCCGTCGGCAGTCGCCGGATCTGAGTCACGCGACAGCGGGCCCGCCCGTGAGCGCCGGCCGACGCGTCATCCGGCATCCCGAAGGCCCGGCCGTCGCGTCATCCGGCATCCCCGAAGATCCGGTCGGTCATCCGTCGAGCGCGCCCCGTGGCTCGACCAGGGGCGGTGCCGCCGGAGGGTCGACCGGGCGGGCGCCCGGATCAGTTCTTGGTTGCTGCGGCGATGAGCGCCTGCAACTGTTCGGCGGTCTGGTCGAGAGGCTGTGCACTGCGCTTGGCGCGGCACATCGCGACCGTACCCTCGACGGCCGCGACGATGAGCGTCGAGAGCTGGGCGGCCTGTCCGGCTTCGGCGCCGTGCTCCCGCAGTGAGGCGGACAGCAGGTCCTCCCACTGCTCGAAGACTTCGGCCGCGGCCACCAGGGCGGGCGGGATCTCGTCGGCCGGGGGCTCCTCGATGGCCACTGCCAATACGGGGCAGCCGGCGTGGAAATCGCTTTCTACGACGATCCGCCGCCACAGGTCGAGGAATGCCCGCAGGCCGGCGGCCGGCCCTGCCTCCAGTTCCTTGCGCAGGCTCCGCGCGACCCACTCGCCCGTGTAGCGGACGGCCTCGGTGGCGAGCTGCTGCTTGCCTTCCGGGAAGTAGTGGTATGTCGAACCGAGCGGCGCCTCGGCGTGCTTGGCCATCTCCCGGATGCTCGTGGCGCTCAGCCCGCGCCGGCTGATCATGTCCGCGGCCCCGGCCACGATCCGCTCGCGCGACGGCGTGCTGCTCTTGGGCACCTGTGCACTTCCCCTCTGGATATAACGACCGTCATAGTCTACCGTGATCCGCGTCTATAACGACCGTCATAGGAGCTGCCGTGCCCATGATCCGACTGACCACTCCGGCCGGTGCCCTCACCGACCAGGGACGCGCGACGATCCAGCGCGATCTCGCCGCCGTACTGCTGCGCTGGGAGGGTGCGCCCGAGACCAAGTTCTTCCGGGCACAGGCATGGAGCTACCTCGTCGAACTGCCCGAGGGGGCGCAGGCCACCGCCGAGGACGAGGCGCCCCGCTTTCTCGTGGAGGTGACGGTGCCCCAGGGCGCACTGTCCGAGCGGCGCAAGGCCGGCCTTGTCGAGGAAGCGACGAAGACCGTTCTCTCGGCCACCGGACTCGCCCAGGAAGACGCCCTGCGGGTGTGGGTACTGGTGCACGAGCAGCCCGACGGCACCTGGGGCGCCGGCGGCTCCGTCGTCCGGTACGCCGACCTGGTGGCACTGGCTCAGCAGGGTCAGGAGCCGGCCGATGCGTGAGTTGACCTACATCGCGCGCCGCGCTGTTGAGTGGCGCGAGGTTCCCGACCCCAAGGTCCGGTCCGCCCAGGAGGCCATCGTCGCGCCGGTGGCCGCGACCTCCTGCGACGTGGACTCCTCGATCCTCGCCGGGCACGGCTTCATAGAGCCGCCGTTCGCCCTCGGCCATGAATGCGTGGCCCGCGTGACCGACGTCGGTGACGCGGTGACCACCGTTACGCCCGGCGACCTGGTCGTCGTGCCGTGGGCGATCAACTGCGGCACCTGCGACAACTGCCGCGGCGGACTCACCGCCCACTGCTCGGCGGTGCCGCACATGGCGATGTACGGGGCGCCGATCGGCGGCGACTGGGGCGGGCTCTTCTCCGACCTCGTCCGCGTCCCGTACGCGGACGCGATGCTGGTCCCGCTTCCTGTCGGCCTCGACCCGGTCGCCATGTCCTCGGCCAGCGACAACTGGTCCCTGTCCTGGCGTTTGGTCGCACCCCACCTCGAGGCACGGCCGGGTGCTCGCGTCCTGGTCGTCGCCCGGGGCAGCATCGGCTTGTACGTGTGCGACATCGCCCGCGCCCTGGGCGCCTCCGACGTCCTGTACGTCGACCCCGACCCCGAACACCGCAAGCTCGCCGAGAGCTACGGCGCGCGCACCGCCGAGGCGATCGACCCGATCCCGCACGGCTTCGACCTGGCCGTCGAGGCCACAGGCCGTGTCGACCAGCTCGCCCTCGCCGTCAAGTCCCTCGCTCCCGAGGGCGTCTGCGAGTCCGCCGGCAACCACTTCCGCCCCGGGGAACTGCCACTGCTCGACATGTACCTCACCGGGGTCAACCTGCGCATCGCCCGCGACAACGTCCGCGCCCACATCCCTGACGCCCTCGACCTCGCCCTCTCGGGCACGGTCGCACCCGAACGCGTCGTCTCCCACGTCATCGACTGGGAACAACTCCCCGACGCCCTGCCCGAGAGGCATCTCAAGCCTGTCTTCGTCCGCGACACCCTCTCGCCCCAGGTCGCACGCTGACGACCGCAGCGCACCGCACCGCACCGCAGGCCGTGGGACGCGATTCATGCTCGCGCTGCCGGCCGACTGGCAGCCGCATGCGAGGCAGCCGACGACCTCGCCCAAGCCGCCACCGTGGAAGCCTTCCTCCGGCACGAGGACGCGCAGATCATCCTCAGCCCCCGGACCCGGCCCCGGCTCGGCGCCCGCGTGTTCGCCGAACCCGGCGATGACTGGGGCCGATTCACCGGCGCCCGCGGCCTCAGGTCGTACGCCGTCTCAGCGGCCGCCGGCCGGCTCTGCTCCGTATCGATCACGACTGCCGCTCCGCAACAGTCGTGATCGGTCGTCGGTGCGGCGGAACGGTGATCGCCATCAAGCCGGGCGAGACGGCGGGGGAGGGCGGTGCGGAGCGCCGACGAGGTCCATCTGCTCGGTCCGGCGCAGGCGCCGGCGCCTGACCCGGAGCGGCTCGTGGGGCGGGCAGCAGCACAAGGTTCGCCGGCCACCGCCCGGCCGCGTCCGAGCCGAGGCCGGTTTCCCTGGGAGGCCGCAGGAGCCTCCGCGAGGGAGGCTGTAACTATGCGGTGGCTCTTCCGCTCGCTCCCTCCGCCGAGGACGGGCAACCCTGGCAGGCTCCGGTTCACCCTGGCGCAGTGCGTGCCCTTCGCGCTCGGGCTGGCGGTGCTGGTCATCGAGCTGACGCCGGCGCATTTCATCTATACCGGTCCGCTGCTCACCGCGATACCGGCGCTGGCGGCGGTGACTCTGGGCCCCAAGGGCACCCTCTCGGCGGCGGCTCTCGCGCTGGCGATCAGCACGACCACCGCGACCTACAACCAGGCGTGGGGCACCTTGCAGGTCTACACCAATTTTTTCGCTCTTGCCCTGGTGACCGTGGCCGGCTTCATCATGAGCCGCGCAGTGCAGGCGCGTAAGAAGGACGAGCTGGACCAGGTGCGCCGGATCGCGGTGGCGGCACAGGACGTCATACTGCGGCCCGTCCCCGCCCGGCTGGGTCCGGTGCGTGCGGCCAGCATGTGCCTCGCGGCCGGGACCGGCGCGCAGGTCGGGGGAGACCTCTACGAAGCCGTGCAGACTCCGTACGGCGTCCGGATGATCGTGGGCGACGTCCGCGGCAAGGGACTGACCGCCATCCGCGCAGTCGCAGTGGCGCTGGGCTCCTTCCGGCAGGTCGCGCACTACGAGGACGACCTGGTGGAAGTGATGGATCTCTGTTCGGCGGCGCTGCGCCGGGAGGCCGCCGTGCCGGGTGCCTACGATCAGGAAGTACGGATGGAGGGATTCACCACTGCCCTGATCGCCCAGGTGTCGGACGAAGCGGTCGTGCACCTGGTCAACCGAGGACACCCCCCGCCGCTGTTGCTGCACCAAGGCAGGGCACAGGCACTGATGCCCGCCTCGCCGCTGCCGCCGCTCGGCCTGGAAGACCTCATCGACGGCCCTCCCGAGAAACCCGAGAGCCACCCGTTCGTACCCGGCGACCGTCTGCTGCTGTACACCGACGGCGTGATCGAGGCCCGCAACCGGGACAACGACTTCTTCCCCCTGGCCGAGGCCATGGAAGCAGCCCCCGCCCTCGCCCCGCCCGAGTTCCTGGACCAACTGCACCAGCAACTGCTCCGTCACACCGAAGGCCCCCTGGCGGACGATGTGGCGATGATCCTCGTCGAACGACTTGAATGAAGACCGGTTCGCGGCTCAGCAGTCGCGGTGTGCTCGATCCGGAAGCCGGCGGCGTGTACGGCGGCGCGGGAACCTCAGGGTCGGAGTCGTGTGACGCGGCTGATCATTTGTCGGAGTTCGCCCAGGCTGAGGGACGAGCGGCCGGGCGGGCGCCCATCACGGCGGCCCAGCGCGCCCGCGTCGGCCGGTCGGCAGTGGTTCCGTCACGTCATCGTGACGACGACCTTTCCGGCCTTGGCGCGCCCCTGCTCGACGTACTCCAGGGCTTCTCGGGTTGATTCGAACGGGAAGACGCGGTCGATGACGGGCCGGATCGTGCCTGTGTCGACGAGTGCGGTGAGCTCGCGCAGTTGGTCGCCGTCGGCCCGCATGAACAGGAACTCGTACGTCACACGACGGCGTCGTGCGCGGCGCCGGGTTCGGAAGCTCAGTACGGCCATGGCCGTCCGGAGGACCGGGTTCGCTCCCAGCTCCCTGGCGAAGGCGGCATCGGGAGGGCCGGCGATGCTGATGACCTTCCCGCCGGGCTTGAGCACGCGCAGGGACTTCTCGAGGTTCTCACCGCCGAGGGGGTCGAGGACGACGTCGTAGTCGTGCAGGACCGTCTCGAACGCCTGCTTCTTGTAGTCGACGACGACGTCCGCGCCCAAGCTCTTCACCAGGTCGACGTTGGCTGTGCTGGTGGTCGTGGCCACGTGCGCACCCAGGTGTTTCGCCAGTTGGACGGCGATGGTGCCCACGCCGCCGGAGCCCGCGTGGATGAGGACCTTCTGGCCCGGCCGCACGTGTGCCCGCTCGACCAAGGCCTGCCAGGCGGTGAGGGCTACCAGGGGGAGGGACGCGGCCTCCGTCATGGTCAGCGTGGTGGGTTTGGGTGCCACGTCGTCCTGACGCACGGCGATGAGCTCGGCGAACGTGCCGATCCGGTCCTTGCCGGGCCGCGAGTACACCTCGTCGCCCACCGAGAACCGTGTCACGGCCGCACCCACCTCGACCACCGTGCCGGCCAGGTCGTTGCCCAGGACGAACGGGACCCGGTACGGCAGGATCAGCTTGAAGTCCCCGTCCCTGATCTTCAGGTCGAGCGGGTTGACGCTCGCGGCGTGGATCCGGACCAGGACGTCGTCCGCGCCCACTTCCGGCTGCGGCACCTCAGCGGCACGCACGCCGGCCTCGGCGCCGTAGCGCTCGACCATGAAGGCCCTCATCGTCGTCTCCCTCTCGTGGGTCGCGCGCTCACGCCGCGCTCGGCGCCAGGGCCAGGCTCTGCTTGACGAGGCGGGTGACGTCGTCGGCGAGGATCTCGGGCAGGCCCCGCTCCATGCCGTCAAGGGCCTGGGCGGCGACCTCGGCGGGGTCGGCCTTCTGATCGGCCGGAACGACACGGGCCATGTCGGTGTCCATGTATCCGACGTGCAGCGCCGAGACGGCGATGCCGCGGGGCGTCAGCTCCTCGCGGGAGGCATCCGTCAGCGCCCAGGCGGCGGCCTTGGCTGCCGCGTAGGCCCCGAGGTCGGCGGGGTGCAGCCAGGACAGCACGGACAGGACGTTGAGGACAGCGCCGCCGCCGTTGCCCTCGATGACCGGGGCGAAGGTCCGGGTCACGGCGAGCGGTCCGAAGAAGTTTGTCTCCATCTCCAGGCGCACCGCGTTCTGGTCGCCGGCGAGCAACGGGGTGCCGGTGGAGATCCCCGCGTTGTTCACCAGCAGCGTCGCGTCGGAGGCGATGCGCGCTGCGGCCCGGATCGACTCTTCGTCGGTCACATCCAGGCGAAGCGGGGTGACACCGGTCAGGTCGATGCTCTCGGGGCGGCGCGCCGCCGCGTAGACCTTGGCTCCGCGCGCCAGGAGCTGGGTGGCCAGGTGCCGTCCCAGCCCCCGGTTCGCCCCGGTGACCACGGCGACCGCGTTCTTGAGTTCCATGTCTGCTCCCTGCACTGGCGTCACCCGGGAACCGGGCGCCGACGTTTAGATTATGACTGCAATCTAATCTCGAGTCTAGGATAGATGGCAACTGACATCCAACCGGGGAGGTGGCCGATGGGTCGCGTATCACAGACGCAGGCGCAGGAGAACCGGCAGCGGGTCGTGGAGACCGCCTCCCGGCTGTTCCGCGAGCAGGGGACCCAGGTCAGCGTCGCCGACCTCATGCAGGCCGCCGGCCTGACCCACGGCGGCTTCTACAAGCACTTTGCCTCGAAGGACGCACTCGTCGACGAGGCCACCGGGCACGCCTTCGCCGAACTCGGCCGGCTGCACACGGCCGGTCTCGAGCGGCACGCCGGGCAACGCGAGGCCGCCCAGCGGGAGCTGATCGACACGTATCTCTCCGTCGAGCACCGCGACAACGCGGCCGACGGCTGCCCCGTCGCCGGGCTCGCCGCCGACATGGCGCGCGCAAGCGGTCATCACGAGGCCCACCGCGTCTACGCCGAGGGCGTGCGCGCCTTCGCCGACGCGCTCGCCACCGAGGACCAGGACGGCATCACCCGCCTGTGCACCATGCTCGGGGCCCTCGTCCTCGCCCGCGCCACCAAGGACTCCCCGCTCGCCGAGGAGATCCTCACCACCGTGCGGGCAGCACTGACGGAAGGCGGCACGGATTCCCTGGGGTGATGGGCGACCGGCCGGCAGTGGGTGACGGAGGCAGTGCACGCCCACGGCAGCCGCAACGTCGTGCGGATCATGCACGCCGGCCGACGGGAGACGCGGGACGACGGGTGGTCTCGGCAGGCAGGGCGCATGAGAGCAGGCCTCCTGAGCAGCTCGGGGCTGTCGAAGCCAAGAGCGGTCCGGGAGGCCCTGTTGGCGCAGTGGTACGTGGTGTCGCCCGGCGCGTTCAACTCGACGCTCTGGGCGTGCGATTGCCTCGCTGTCGGTTCGGGAACGCGGCTGACCGGCGGGGCCGCCGGTGGAGCCGCAGCCGGAGGAGATCGACTGGGGGCCCTCAGGCGGCCTGTGGGCCCTCAGGCGGCTGCCGGCCGCTCGCGCAGCAGCAGTCCCGCCGTAAGGGCGACCGCGGCCGCGGTCAGCCCGTGGACGCCGTAAGCGCAGACGCACCTCCATCGCCGCGCTGACCTTCCCGGCGGGTCAGGGGTCCTCGACTCCCTCCTCGGCAGGCTGTTCACCGCCTGCCGGCACGGCGGACGGCTTCAGTACTTTGCCGGTGGTGGCGTCCACGATGGCTGCGAACAGGGTGTTCTCTTGACGGGCGGCAAGGCGCCAGTGGACGCGCCACTCATCGCCTTCCCGTTCAACCAGATAGACGGGCTCTGCCCGCTCCGCCTGGCCCGGTTTGATCTTGTGGTGGGACTCGAACGCTTGCCATGCCTCGTCCTTGTTGATCTCGATACGCGGCAGTTTCGGGTCGTCGACGTCGCGTGCGATGAGGCCTGTGAGGCGACCTGAGGGTTCGATGACGATGTCCAGCCGCATGGGCATCAGGAGTTTGCCCTGCCAGCGGCGCCATTCGACCACCCAGCCGAGGCTGTCATCGTTTGCGTCGATCGGCCACGTCCGGACATTCGAGTCACGCAGTGCCCAGGGCATACGACGTTGAGCGAAGAGGGTGGCGACCTCCTGAGCCTCCTCTGCTGTGCGTACAGGCTTGCTGGTCCCGGGGATCCGATAGGCGTGGGTTCCCTCACCGTGGTTGGTCGGGGTGAAGTGGATCGTGAGCTTTTCGCGGTCCGGCCAGGTGAGTTCGGCAAAGCCTCCGGGAAGCGGCGTGTTGATCGTGTCGGGGCCCTCTACGTTGTGATGGAAGTTCGCCTCCTTGACGACATATGCATCGTCAAAGGCTGCTTCCAGTGCGGTGTCGAGTGCCTGAACCTGCTGAACGCTCGCGATGGGCACCTCGGTCGGCAGGACTGCGCGGACGGGCTCAATGGCCGTGGCCCAGACCGCCACGATGATCAGCGAGGTGGCGGTGCCGGCGATGACGGCGCGTCGGACGACGAATGGAGCGAGAGGCGTGCCGCCGGGGGCTATGCGGCACGTGAGAGTGCCGACGATCACCCCGATGAGAACGCCGGCGGCGTTGGTGGCCAGATCATCGGTGTCGCAGAGGCGGGCGACGTAAGGCATGGCGGCCTGGGCGGTCTCCACCGACGCGGTAAACAGGATCCCGAGCCCGGCGCTGAAGACGGGGCGCCGGGTGGCCAGGGCGGCGAAAAGGCCGAATGGCGTGAACAGCAGAATGTTGAGCTGTCCCTGCGTGGTGGTGAACGCCTCAGTCACGGCGGGATCGACTGTGCAGGCAAGGGTCCGGGTTCCACTGCCGCCCCAGGTGGTCAGGATGATGGGCCCGATGGTCGAGGAGGCCCATAGCCCGTAGAGCACAGCGCGGACACGGTCGACGCGTCGAGCGGCTATGAGACAGACGACGACGCCGGTGGCCAGAGTTGCTGCGACGGCAAGCGCGAGAAAGGTGAGGTGGTCCTGGAAGACGGCTTCGATCACGTGGATACCTGTTCAGAGGAAGGGCCCGCGCGCCACCCAAGGGGCTACGAGCAACGCGGGCCGTATAGCCCGCAGCTGTGTCCGCAGGCCCCAAGGCCTGCACACACCGGCCCGGGGGCAGCAGCAATCGGCTCCAGGTAAGGGCGGATCATCACTGACGCCGACCGAAACGCCCCCCAGGGGAGCGAGCCGCCCGCCGGCCCACGGGCGAGTCGTACTTTCTCAACGCTTGACGGCCTCTGCGATCCGCAGGGCGGCCTGGTCGGGCGTGAGGTGGGTGGTGTCGATGACCTCGGCCTCGGCGTGCAGCCACGTGCGGGCCGCTTCGGCGTAGGGCTCGAGGTATTGGAGGCGGAATGGGGACGGGCCAAGAAGAGTGTCCCCCTCGATGCGCCTGCGAAGGGTGTCCTGGTCAGCGTGGAGCACGAAGTGCCGTACCGAAATGGCATGTTCGGCGAGGCCCGCGCTGATCTCCCGCCAGTACTCCTCGACCAGGACAGTCATGGGCATCACCAGAGTGCCGCCGGTGTAGTCGAGTACACGGCGGGCGGTCTCGACCACGAGCGGCCGCCACGGCGGCCAGTGCTGGAAGTTGCCCGTCCAGGGCAGCCCCGGTGTGATGTCCATGAGTGTCTCGCCGACCTTCTCGGCGTCGAACACCCGTGAATCCGGGATCAACTGCTGCACGAGCGCACTGGTCGTCGTCTTGCCTGCGCCATGGGTGCCGTTGAGCCATACGATCATGAGATCCGACGCTAGCTCCAAGTGGGCCGGGGGAACAGGCGCGGCAGAAATCCGGTACGGCTTGGGCGTGTCTCATGCAGGTCGGCAGACCACCGTCGTCGGAGACGTTGACCTGGCGGCGGTAGTCGTAGGCGTGCGCCGGGACGGAGACGGTGCCTCATGCGAGGTCGTCGTGCACGGGATCGGCGCTGCCGGCGCGCGCCGCCTCGAGCTGGGCGGCGAACGCGAGACCGAGGAACAGGGCGACACCGGTGAGATTCGCCCACAGGAGCAGTGCCATGAACGCCGTGAGCGGCCCGTACACGGCGCCGAACGAGCCGCTGCGTTCGACGTAGAGGGCCAGCAGCCAGGTCGCGGCGACCCACAGGGCCAGATGGACGGCGGAGCCGAACGCCAGCCAAGTATAGCCGGGTTGGACACGGCGGGGTGACCAGCGGAAGATCACGGCCGATGCCACCCACGCCATGGTGACCCCGAGCGGAATCTGCAGCCAGTGCCACCACCCCGGCAGGGTGCCGCCGCCGAACGCGTCCACCGCGGCCCGGGCGATGGTGTCACCGGCGACCAGCACGAGGAAGCCGAACGCCATGGGCACACCAGCCGCGACCGACAGGAACAGGCTCCTGCCGTACTTGGCGGTGAAGGGCCGGTCCCGCTCCACGCCGTAGATACGGTTCGCGCCACGCTCCACCTGCGCCATCGCCGACACCAGGCTGACGACGGCGAACCCGAGCCCCAGCCACATCGCCACCGCGCCCGCGGTGTTCGCTCCGGCGCTTCGCCGCCCCTCGGCCAGAGCGTCCTCGATCAGTCGCGAGCTCGCGCCGGGCGCGATCCGGGTGAGCACGAGTTCGACGGCACGGCCGACGCTCTCCGTATGGAGGGTCGCCGCCAGGCCGACCAAGGCGATCGTCAACGGCACGACTGCTAGGGCCACTTGGAAGGCGACGGCGCGTGAGTGGCTGAAGCCGTCGGCGTACCGGAAGCGGACGAAGGCGTCGACGAGCAGTTCGCGCCCGCCGTACTGTCTCAGCGCCGCCCACGCCTCGTCGCCGGAGAGTTCGTCGCCGGTCATGTCCCGTGTCTGCGGGACACGCTTCGCACTGCCCATTCGTCTCCGCCCTCGGCTCCGCTCGGCTGCATCCCGGCCAGGTCCGGTCCTCTCGGACCACCCTGCCCGACAAGCGGTCGATTATCAGGGCGCCGACGTGGCACCTGGTACCAGGGAGTCGGCACGCGCGAGCAACCGTGATGGCATGCCGAGTCCCAAGGACGAGCGCATGAGGGGCTGTCATGACGGCGTGCCGGCGTTGTCGTACACGAGGAGGCCGTCACCGCGAAGACGTACGCCCGGAGTGGGGCTGTGCACGGTGAGGCGTCCATCGTGCATGAGGTGGTGCACGAGCACGCCGCGGGTCATGACGGCGAAGTCGGCGATCAGGCGCCGGTGGCATCGCCACCACACCGCTTCGCTGCACATCACCGCGGTGCGTGTCCGTTCCGCCTGGCTCAGGAGGGCGTCCATGGCCGTGACGAACTCCGGGCTGCGGGTATGAGCGGCGTAGCCGCGGAAGTGGGCGTTGCGCCAGACTGTGTCGGGCGAGTCGGGAGGTGGTCTGCGGAAGCCCCCCAGCCGCGGTTCCCATCGGTAGTCGATGCCCTCTTCGGGCATCCACCCGGTCAGCCGCTCCCGTGACAGGTCCGGGTCACGGCGGCTGCCGGGAGCGGTCCGGACGTCCACGACGGCGGTGACCCCTGCTTCCCGGAGCAGTTGCGCCAGTGTTCCCCGGTCCGCGGTGCTGTGGCCGAAGGTGATCAGTTCGAGCCGGGGCATCGGAAACTCGTCTGCGGAGTCGGTGCGATCATGGTCCATCTATCGAGTGCAACAGCTCCTGCGCCACGTGGCATCGCCCGACAGGGCGCGCCTTCTGCTCCGTCCGGTGGAAGCAGGAGGATGTAGCGGGGGTTCGGGTGCACCGCTCACAGTGCGGGTAGGAGGACGAAGCCGGCGGTCACAGACAGCAGGCCGACCGCGATCGGGGTGCCTTCGGGTACGGCTCCCATCCGTGCCAACCCGTAGCTGGCGAGAGGCAGTAGAAGGACGGTCAACGCCAGGACCGCTCTCATCCGCTCACGCGCCACGGCGCGGGTCGTGTTTCCTTCCACTGCACCCCCGTCGTTGGCCTTGCTGTATCGGCAGACATCAGCATGCGTGGGCGTCAGCGCCCGCCGCATTGCCGGTGTCCGGCAATCCTCGACGCACCATCCGTCGGGGGCAGGACGTGGTCCACGACGTCGTGTTGGCGATGGTGGCGTGGCCGTCGGTGTGGCTTTGCGCTGTCCGGCCCTGCCCGGCTCTGCCTGCCTGTGCCGGCGCTGCCCGGGTCTGCCCGGCCTTGCCTGTGCGGCGCCGTCTTCGTCTCTCCGCTCCAGCTCCCTTCGGAGCCTCACCGTCGGTGTGGATGCGCTTGAGGCGCTTGCCACTTCGTTGGTTTGTTGGTTGGTCTGCGGCCTGGCTCTGCCCGGCCTGGCTCTGCCCGGCCTGGCTCTGCCCGGCCCGGCCCTGCCCTGCCGGGCCTGGCCCTGCCCTGCCGGGCCTGCCTGGCCCTGCCCGCCCGGCTCTGCCGGGCCCTGCCCTGCCCGACCGGGCCCTGCCGTGCGGCCGGGCTCTGCCCTGCTGGCCCTGCCGGGCCTGGCTCTGCCCGCTCTGCCGGCCCGGCGGGCCTGCCCTGCCCGGCTCGGCCGGGGGGCTGGGGTGCTGGGGTGTCGCTGTGCCTGCTGCTGCTGGTGGTGTGTGGTGGTGGTTAGTGGTGTGGGGGTGGGGTGGGGGTGTGTTGGTGGGGGTGGTTGAGGGCGTTGGTGAGGGTGGTGAGGTGGGGGTGGAGGGTGTGGTGGAGGTGGTTGATGGTGGTGTGGATGTGGTTGTGGTGGTGGGGGGTGAGGTGGTGGTGGGTGATGAGGTCGGCGGTGTGGGGGGTGAGTTGGTTGAGGAGGTAGAGGTTGGTGAGGTTTTTGAGGTGGGTGTGGGTGGTGGGGTGGGTGGTGTGGTTGAGGGTGGTGAGGAGGGCGTTGGTGGTGTGGAGGGTGGTGTGGAGGTGGGTCATGGTGAGGGCGGGTTGGGTGGCGTTGTTCCAGCGGGTGTGGGGGGTGTGGGGGGTGGTGGGGGTGTGGAGGGCTTGTTTGGTGCGGGTGTGCCAGATGTGTTGGGCGTGGTGGAGGAGGTTTTTGAGGTGGGTGAGGTTGGTGAGGGGGTTGGGGGGTGTGGGGGTGGTGGGGGGTGGGGGTGGGGGGTTGAGGAGGAGGTGGGTGGCGGCTTTGAGGGTGATGGGGAGGTTGTCGCCTTCGGCGGTGATGGTGCCTTCGAGGTGTTGGGTGTAGTGGGCGAGGGGGTTGTGGGGGTGGAGGGCCCAGGCGCCGCAGCGTTCGCGGCAGGTGGTGGTGATGGTGCGGGCGTGGTGGGTGGTGAAGGCTTTGGTGAGGGCGGTGAGGTGGTGGGTCTGTTCTTTGGTGGGGGGTGGGTCGGTGGGGTAGCGGGGGTGGGTGGGGGTGGGGGGTGGGGGGGTTCCGTGGTGGTGGTGGGTGTGGTGGGCGAGGGTGTGGCGGTGCAGGAGGGTGAGGGCGTAGGTGGTGGCGAGGTGGTCGATGAGGGGGGCGTGGTGGGCGCGGTGGGTGGTGAGGGGGGTGGGGGTGTTGTGGTGGGTGGTGTGGCGGTGGTTGGCGTAGTGGACGGCGATGGTGAGGGCGGCGCGGGCGGTGCCGGTGGCGGCGGCGCTCATGCAGAGTTTGCCGAGGGTGACGCGGTCGATGGTGGTGAGGAAGCGTTTTTGGGGGTTGCCGTGGGTGGTGTGGTGGGTGCCGTCCGCCTCGAGGCGGGTGTGGGGGGCTTGGAGGAGGGCGGTGGGGGGGAGCCGGACGTGGGTGAAGGTGGTGATGGCGTGGTCGACGGGGTGGGGGAGGTGGCGGGGTGGGAGGGGGGTGATGTGGATGCCGGGGTGGGGGCCGTTTTCGTCGTGGAGGGGGGTGAGGAAGAGGTGGATGCCGCGGTCGGTGCCGTCGTGGGTGATGAGGCGGGCGGCGACGAGGGCGGTTTTGGGGCCTCCGGTGGTGGTGGTGTTGGGCATGAATTTGGCGGCGCCGGGGGTGGGGGTGTGGAGGGTGAACTCGCCGGTGTCGGGGTGGTGGTGGGCGGTGGTTTTGAGGTGGGCGGCGTCGTTGCCGTGGGCGAGTTCGGTGACGAGGAAGGTGCCGGTGTGCTGCAGGGTGGTGTAGGGGGTGAGGTCGCGGTGTTCGGGGTGGTCGTGGTCGAGGAGGGTGCCGAGGAAGAGGTTGTAGTGGATGCCGGCGAGGGTGCCCAGGGCGCTGTCGGCGATGCCGGTCCATTCGTGGAGGGCGGCGAGGCGGCGGGGGTCGCGGGCGAGGGCGAGGGGGTCGCCGGCGGCGGTGGCGTTGAGCAGGCGCAGGCGCTGGTAGGAGCGGGCGGTGCGCTGGGTGGGGGTGAGGTCGTCGTCGTGGGTGAGGAACGCGTCGTGGGTGATCAGGGTGCGCCAGGGGGTGTGGATGGTGTCCTGTTCGTCGCCGTCGAACAGCAGGTGGCGCAGTTCGCGGGTGACGGCGTCGGTGGTGGCTTCCTCGGTGCCGTCGTCGCCGCTGTCGGGGCGGGCGGGCGTGCGGCGCGTGGCGGCGGCCGGCGGCGGGGGGAAGCGGGTGGTGGGGGCGGGGGCGGTGACGGGCGATATCGGCGCCGTTCTGCCCCCCAGCCCCATCCCTATCCCTGCCCCGGTCTCTCTCCCCGCCCCGGTCTCTCTTCCTGCCCCTGTCCCGCTCGCCGTCCCGGCTCCGGCGCCCGTGCCCGCCTTCGTGGCCGTGACGGTGGTCGCGCCCGCGCCCGCGCCTGTGCCTGTGCCCGCGTTCGTGGCCGTGACGGTGCTGATGGCGGTGGCGGTGGCGGTGGCCGTGGTGGTGGTGCCTGTGGCCGTGAGGGTGACCGTGCCCGTGGTGCCGGCTGCCGTCCCCGTGCCCGCGTTCGCGCCCGCACCTGCATTCGTGCCCGCGTTCGTGCCTGTGCCCGTGCCTGTGCCCGTGTCCGTGGTCGTGCGGGGGGCGGTGGTGGCCGGGGCGGCGTCGGTGGTGGCGGGGTGTGCGGTGGGGGTGTCCTGCCCGGTGGCCGGGGTGGGGGGGTGGATGGGCTGGGTCAGCAGGGTCATGGCCTCTCCCGTGGGATAGGGGTCGTCCGGTGGTCTAGGGAAGCGCAGGGCCCCAAAGATACGTACCCACCGGTTTTGTTTTCAAGGCGTTGAGCGGGTTTCGGGGTGACGTGCGTCACAGCAGGCAGCCGTGGTGACGGCATATGCCGGGTTCCGTTGCTGGTCGGACGCGATCATTCCGCTTGAAAGGGACCTTTGGGTCCTGGAAGCGAAACCGGCATGGTGGTTTGGTTACCTGGTGTTTACGGGCCGGTGCACGGTGACGGGCTCGAGGTGTGGTCGCGGGCTGTCCGTGGGACGCTGGGCTGCTAAGATACGAACCCGCCGGTTTCTTTTCGTTGGTGCGGGGATGTCGGAGGTGGTGGTGATGGCGCGGCAGGAGCGGGCCGTGAGGACGCGGCGGGCGATTTTGATGGCGGCGGCCGAGGTGTTCGACGAGGTCGGTTACGAGGCGGCGACCATTTCCGAGATCCTGAAGCGGTCGGGTCTGACGAAGGGGGCGCTGTATTTCCATTTCGCCTCCAAGGAGGAGCTGGCGCAGGGGGTGCTGGCGGAGCAGGTGCATGCGCTGCCGGACCTGCCGGAGGGCGAGTTGATGCTGCAGACGGCGGTGGACCGGGCGCTGCTGCTGGCGCATCTGCTGCGCCGGGACACCGGGGACCCGATCGTGCGGGGCAGTGTGCGGCTGACGGTGGAGCAGGGTGCGCTGCGTGACGGGCTGGACCGGCGGGTGCCGATGCAGGCGTGGATGGAGCAGACGCAGGTTCTGTTCGAGCAGGCGCAGGCGGCCGGGGAGATCCTGCCGCACGTGGACCTGGTGGGGGCGGCCAAGACGTTCGTGGGCGCGTTCACCGGGGTGCAGGTGCTGTCGAACATCATGACCGGCCGGCAGGACATGACCGAGCGGGTCGCCGATCTGTACCGGTTCCTGATGACGGCGATCGCCGTGCCCGGGGTGCTGGTACGCCTGGACTTCTCTCCCGGCCGCGGGGTGCGCGTCTACGAGGATGCCGTGCGCCGCCGCGACGCCGCGCCCGAGCCCGCCGCCCACTGACACCCCGCCGCGCCGTCCGGCCGCCGCGGCCGCCCACCGGCGGCCCCGGCCCACACCACACCTCGCCCCGCCCTGTCGGCCACGACCCGGCCGGGCGTGCGGACACCCTCCCACCCCCCCAGGCCTCCACCCCCCGGCCTCGCGGGCCTTCCGGCCCCGCGACCCTGGCCGTCGCACGCCCCGCGGCCTCCCCCTCTCGGCCGCCCCACCCCCTTCCGGCCTCGCGGCCCCGGCCGTCGCCTGCCCCCGGGCCGCCCGGCGGTCGCCCGCCGCAGTCGCGCTCGAGCCGCTGTGCCCGGCCCCGGGGCTTCCGGCTGCCTGGGCCGTGGCCGGCTTTTCGCCTCCGCCGTGCGCGGCCTGCCCGCCGTGGCCCGGCCCGGGGGTCGTCCGGGGTTGGTTCCGGGCCTGCTGGTGCGGGGCCCGTGCCCCGGTGGCGCATGCCGGTCTCCTGTCCGGCTGCGCCACCGTTTCCCCGACCCCCCGACCCCCCCCGGCCCCCGGCCGTCCCCGTCTGGCCGGGTTCTGGCTCGGCTCTCTCGGGGCCCGGGCCTGTCCTGCCGGGTGGTGCCGGTGCGGTGTGCTGCGTCCGGCGGGCCGAGAGGCGGCCCGATGTCCCGTGCCCGGCCACCGGGCCGGGGCGGCTGCGCCGGGTCTTCGGTGGGCCGGTGTGCGGCGGTGTCGGCGGGCCGGCCTCGGCGGGCTGTGCGCGGTGTGGGGCGCCGGCGGTGGCGGGCCGGCGGGCCGGGGTGCCCTTGTACCGGGCCTGGAGATGGGGGAGTTGAGCCCGCCTCTGGCGCGGTGGGCAGGCTGCGCGCCGTCCGCCGGTACCTCGCGAGCCGGCCTGCCCCCGCAGGTGTGCCCGGGACCCGCGGCCGTGGTCGGCGCTGCCGGGCGGGTTCTGCCGCGTACGCGCCGACGAGCGTGGGGGAGGAGACCGAGGTGTTGGGCGCCGTGGTGCGGGACGGGAAGCCGCACCGTGGACCGGCACGTGCGCCGCCCGCCCTCCTGCCCCGGCCCGAACCGGCTGCCCCCGGCGGCCCGCTGTCCGCACCCGGCTGCCCCTGCCCGCGCCCCGGCGCCCGCGCGCCTGTCGGCCCCCCGGCCCGAACCGGCTGCCCTTGGCGGCCCGCTGTCCGCACCCGGCTGCCCCTGCCCGCGCCCCGGCGCCCGCGCGCCTGTCGGCCCCCCGGCCCGAACCGGCTGCCCCCGGCGGCCCGCTGTCCGCACTCGGCTGCCCCTGCCCCTGCCCCTGCCCGCGCCCCGCGCCTGTCGGCCTGTCGGCCCGGCTGCCCAGTGGACCTGTCAGCCCGGTGCCTGTCAGCCCGGTGCCTGTCGCCCGTCGCCCGGCGCCCGGTGGCCTGTCGGCCTGTCGGGCTCGTGGGGCCGGGGTGTGGGGGTCCGGGGCGGGGTGTGGGGGTGCGGGGGTGTGGGGGTGGGCAGGGTGGCGGTGCGTGCCACGGGGCGCGGTGTGAAGAAGCCTGGACGAAACGAGGGGAGTTCGGCATGGACCTGGACGTGGATGTGGATGTGGAGAGGGACGGGGAGCGGGGCGTGGACGGGGTGGGGTGCCCGTATGTGCTCGATGTGACGGGGCGTGATCTGGCGGGGGAGGCGGCGTTGCTGCGGGAGCGGGGGCCGGCGGCGCGGGTGGTGCTGCCGGGCGGGGTCCGGGCGTGGGCGGTGACGGGACACGAGCCGCTCAAGCGGCTGTTGACGGACAGACGGGTCTCCAAGGACGCCGGCCGGCACTGGCCGGCGTTCGTCCAGGGGCGGATCACGCCGCAGTGGCCGCTGTACCACTGGGTGTCGGCCCCCACGATGCTGTTCGCCTACGGGGAGGAACACACCCGGCTGCGGCGGCTGGTGGCCGGGGCGTTCACCGCGCGCCGCAGCCGTGAACTGGCGCCGCGGATCGAGCGGATCACGGCCGCCCTGCTCGACGGGATGACCCCCACCGGCCCCCGAAGCGGCGGGGGCGGCGTGGGGGAGGGGGTGGTGGATCTGCGGACGGCGTTCGCGAAGCTGCTGCCGATGCGGGTCATCTGCGAACTGTTCGGCGTCGAAGGGCCCGACCGGCAGGCCCTGTGCGCGGCGATCGACACCACCCTGGGCACCTCCGTCCCGGCCGACGAGATGGCCAGGGCCCAGGACAGGGTGACCGAACTGCTGGCCGCCCTGGTCGCCGCCCGGCGCGCCGCGCCCGGCCCGGACCTGACCTCCGCGCTGATCGCCGCCCGGGACGGCGGGGAACGGCTGAGCGAACAGGAACTGATCTCGACCCTGAACCTCATGATCGGCGCCGGACAGGAGACGACCAGCAACCTGATCAGCAACGCGGTCGCCGCCCTGCTCTCCCTGCCCGGCCAGCTGGAGCACCTGCGGGAGGGCCGCGCCGACTGGCCGGACGTGATCGCCGAGACCCTGCGCACCCACAACCCCGCCGCCTACATCCCCCTGCGCTACGCCGTCGAGGACATCGACCTGGACGGCGTCCTGATCCGCAAGGGCGACGTGATCATCGTGTCCTTCGCCGCCGCGGGCCTGGACCCCGCCCGGCACGGCAAGGACGCCGACACCTTCGACCTGCTGCGCCCGCGCGGCGAGAGCGTCGCCTTCGGCCACGGCGTCCACTACTGCCTGGGCGCCCCGCTGGCCCGCCTGGAGGCCACCATCGCCCTGTCCGCGCTCTTCACCCGCTTCCCCGGCATACGCCTGGCCCGCCCGGTCGGCGAACTGCAGCCGCTGGAGTCGTTCATCATCAGCGGCTACCGCGCCCTGCCCGTCCACCTCGGACCCCCCGCCCCGCCCGCCCCCTGACCTGACCGGCCGGCCGGTCAGCCGGCCCCGAGCCCCCCGCACCCCCGGGACCTTCGGACCGGACCCCCGGACCCGCGGCGGGTCCCGCACCCCCGGGCCCGGTGACCATTGGGCCCGCCCGCCGGCTCCCGTGACCGTCGGCCCGCGCACCCCCGGGGCCCGGGGGGTGTACGGGGGCCCGAGCACCCCCGTACACCCCGGGCCGCACCTCCCGGGCCCAGTACACCCCCGGGGCGCCGCGCAACCGGGGGTGTACATCCCGGGCCCGCACCCCGGACCCGCCCCCGGGACGCCTCGCACCCCCGGGCCCCGTACGCCCGGGCTTGTGGCCGGCCGGTCCCGCGCATGCTGCTCACCGGCGCCGGTCCGGTGTCCGCGCCCCGCCGCGCCCTGCCGGGTCTCGTCCCCGTGGGGCGGGGAGCCGGGGGCCCGGGGGCCGTTCTGCGCCCGGGTCCGGGGCCGGACCCGGGGGAGTGGGGGCCGTGCCCGTGGCGGGGAGGGGCGGCGGGGGAGGGGTGGGGTGCACGGGGTGCGGCGGAATCCCCTCACCCACTTACAAACCGCGTAAGCGGTTTGTTAATCTTGGGTGTCGTCCCGCGGCCGGTGGGGGAGCGGGGCATGGCGTGTGCCGCCCGGTGCCCGGTGATCCGCCGTGCGGGGTGGGCACAGGGGCGGGGCGTGTGTGCGGCCCGCCGTCCGTCAGTGAGGGGATCGCTGCGATGGTCAAGCAGGAGCGTGCGGCCCGCACGCGGCAGGCGCTGGTGCGTGCCGCGGCCGAAGTGTTCGCGCGGGAGGGGTTCGCGCCCGCTTCGCTGGCCGTGATCAGTGCCCGGGCCGGGGTCAGCAACGGGGCGCTGCACTTCCATTTCGAGAACAAGAACGCGCTGGCGCGGGCGGTGGAGCTGGAGGCGGCCGAGCGGCTGGCGCGGATCACCTCGCCGCGTCCGGCACTGCCGGGCGGCGCGCTGCAGGCGCTGGTGGACGCCACCCACGCGCTGATGGGGGCGCTGGCCGACGACGTGGTGGTGCGGGCCGGGTTCGACCTGAGCGCGGACCTGTCGCGGACCGGCGGCCCGGACCTGCGCGGGGTGTGGCGGGGCTGGGTCGAGCGGATGCTGCACGACGCCGAGCGGGAGGGCCACCTGGCCGAGGGCCTGTCCTCCCGCGGCGCCGCCCCCGCCGTCGTCGCGGCCACCGTCGGCTTCGAGGTGCTGGGCGCGGCCGACCGCGAATGGCTGTCCGCCACCAAGATCACCGGCTTCTGGGAACTGATGCTGCCCCGCCTCGCCCCCGGCCGGCCCGTCGTCCCCGCCGGCCCGCACGACACCACCCCCCAATAGCAGACCACCCGCCCTGTTTCCCCTTCGTCCAGTTCGGCGCCACCCCCATCCCGCCGCCCGCATTGCCCCACTTTCACCCGGAACCCACCGGACCGTTCGCGCGGGGACACCGTCCCGCCCACCGACAGAAACAGCATGAGCGGTCTCGTATTGACAAACCGTCCGCCCTGTTTTTTACTCGGTGGTGTCCGGCTGCCACGCGAACGGGCCGGGTGTGCTGCGGCCGGCGTGCTGCGTGAAGGCGTGCGCGATTTCGACACAGGGGAGACGGCGTGGACATCGATGTGCTGGGGGAGCTGGCCGTCAGGGAGAACGGGGTCTCGGTGACCCCGACGGCGCCCAAACCGCGCCAGGTGCTGGCTCTGCTGGCGCTGCATGCCGACCGGGTGGTGCCGGTGGCGCAGCTCACCGAGGAGCTGTGGGGGCAGCGGCCGCCGCGCAGCGCGCGCACCACGCTGCAGACCTACGTCCTGCAGCTGCGGGAGCTGATCTCGGCGGCGCTGGTCCACGACACCCCGCCCCGCACCCCCCACCCCGCGCCGCCCCCCGCACTGCCCCGCACCTCGCGGGGGAGCGGGCAGGACGCGCCGGCGGACGGGCGGCGCAGCGCCAAGGACGTGCTGGTGACCTCGCCGGGCGGCTATCTGCTGAACACCTCGGGCGGCACCAGCGATGTGCGCGAGTTCGAGCTGCTGGCCGGGCAGGGCTACCGGGCGATGGACGCCGGGGACTTCGCCGGCGCCGCCCGCCAGCTGCGGGAGGCCCTGGCGCTGTGGACCGGTTCCGCGCTGGCCGGCGTGCAGACCGGGGTGCTGCTGGAGATGCACGCGCGGCGGCTGGAGGAGACCCGGCTGTGCGCGCTGGACCAGCGCATCGAGGCCGACCTGCGCCTGGGCCGCCACCGCGAGCTGCTGGGCGAACTGACCGTCCTGGTCAGCCGCTACCGCACCCACGAGAACCTGCACGGCCAGTTCATGCTCGCCCTGCACCGCTCCGGCCGCCGCAGCGAGGCACTGGAGGTCTACCAGCGGCTGCGCGGCGCCCTCGTACGCGAACTGGGCCTGGAACCCTCCGCGGCCCTGCGCCGCCTGCAGCGCTCGATCCTGATGGCCCACCCCGAACCGCAGCTCGAGCCCGTCTCCCGCAGCGGCGAGCGGCTCAGCCGGGCCGGCTGACGACAACCCGGACCGCGGCCCGGCACCCGGACCGGCCGGGCACCGGACTCCGGCAGGGCCCGCGGCCGGCCGGGCAGCCGGTACGGCAGGCCCGGCGCGCAGTCCGGCACCGGGCCCGGCCACGGCCGGCGCGGAGTGCGCGGCGCGGGCCGCGGCACGCGGGCAGGACAGGCAGCACACGAGAGCCCGGGCAGACACGGACACCGGCGCCGCCGGCGGCAGTGCCGGGGCCGGGTCACGAGGCACGAAAAAGGGGCCGGCCGAAAAAAGGGGGCCGGGCAGGTGAAGGTGGAGAGAGGGGAACCGGGATGCAGGCCAGATCGGAACGCACCCGCCGCAGGCTGGTCCTCGCGGGTGCCCAGATGTTCGACCGGTACGGCTACGCCAGTGCCACACTCGGCCAGATCGCCGGCGCCGCCGGCATGACCAAAGGCGCGCTGTACTTCCACTTCGCCTCCAAGGAAGGCCTGGCCGACGCCGTCCAGGAACGCGGCCGGCAACTGCTGTGCGACTTCCTCCAGCAGCAGTGGGAGGCCGGCGCCGCCCCCCTGCAGGCCCTGATCGACCTCACCCACTGGCTCGCCGACGCCCTCTACCAGGACCCCGTCGTACGCGCCGGACTGCGCATCACCAACGAACGCGCCGGCCGCCACCCCGCCGCCACCGACTTCCACCAGACATGGATCACCGAGGTCCTGCGGCTGCTCGGCCAGGCCGGCGCCGCCGGCGACCTGCGCGAGGACGCCGCCGGCGAAGGCGGCCAGAGCCTGCTGACCGCCGCCGTCTGCGGCATCGGCGTCCTGGCCGGCACCGGCCTGACCCCCGCCGAACTCGCCCACCGCGTCCACGCCCTGTGGCAGCCCCTGCTGCCCGCCCTCGTCCCACCCGGCCACACCCCCCGCTACCGCACCCACCCTCCCGCCACCCACACCCGCCCCGCCCACGCCGCCTGACCCCCGAACCACCCCCGAACCACCCCTGTTCCGCCCTGCCCGTCCCGCTCCGGTGCGCATCCCGCCCCGGTACGGAGGCGGGCCGGCCGCGTTTCCCGCGCCGCCGCCGGGAGCGGGCGCAAGCCGGGCCGCCCGGAGCTGCACCCGGAGAAAGAAGGGACGGGGGTGAGGGGGCGAGCCGGGCCGCGGGTGGGGTGGTTCCCGGCGGGGTCGCGAGTGGACGTCGACCGGTTCTCGAGCGGGGCGCGGTGGGCTGGGCGCACCGGCCGCCCGGCCGGGCGGGAGGCGTTTCCCCCTCCCCGCCCGCCCCCGGAGCGGGCCGCTCGCGCCGCCGTCGACCAGCCCAGGAGGCATCCATGACCGATACACCCGAGCGCAACGAGGCCGCCCAGGAGGCCAAGCGCCGGTTCCGGCAGGCGCTGGAGCGCAAGGAGCACAACGCGCTGGCCAAGGCGGCCCAGGAAGAGAGCCGCGTCAAGGCCCGCCACGCCGGCGGCCCGGCCGGCCGCCGCACCTTCCACCGCCGCAAGACCGGCTGACGCCACCCGGCCCACCGCACGGGCCCGCGCCCCGGCGCGGCGGAGCCGGCGCCACTGACGCCGCCGGCCCCGTCCGCACCCGCCGGCCAGCGCCTGAGCCCTACCGGCCCGGCCCCCGGCCGATCCGGGCCGGACCCGGCCGCACCGGCCCGGCCCTCCGGCCGTTCCGGGGCCGGACCGGGCCGGAAACCGGACCCGGCCGCCCCACCCGCCGGCCCGGCCGGACCCGAGCCACCACCCGGCCCGCGCGGACCCGGTCCACCCGATCTGGCCCGGACCTGGCCCACCCGCACCACCGGGCCCGGTCCTGGCCCGGACCGCGCGGGCCCGGTCCACCCGCACCGCCGGGCCCGGTCCACCCGGCCCGGTCCCGACCCGCACCGCGCGGGCCCGGTCCACCCGGCCCGGTCCACCCGGGACCCGTACCGCACGTACCGCCCGGTCCGCCCGTGCCCGTACCGCCCGGGTCGAATCGGCGGGAGACCGGAGCCGGCCGCATCCAGCGGCCGGATCCGACCGCTTCTGGCCCCAGGCCCCACCCGGGCCGTACCGGGGCTCCGGCGGGGCCCTACCCGGGCCCCGCCCCGCCCGGACCCCCGCCCGTGCCCCGCCCGCACCCGGGCGGGGCACGGGCGGGGCACGGGCCGTCATCGCAGCCGCACCGCCGAAGGAATGGGGACGACATGACACCGGCCGACGACACCGCAGCCCTCCTGCGCGTCGAGCGCGGAGTGGCCAGCACCGAAGAACTCGCCGCCGTCACCGCGACGCTGTTCTCCCTGCTCGCCACCCGCCGCCCAGCGCGGGAACCGGACACGACGCACACCCGCGCGTACTGGCGCCGGCAGCCCGCCGGCGCCTTCCGCGCCCCGCACAGCTGGCGATGACCACCCGCCCGCACACAGGTTCACGGGCGAGGACCGGCCACTCCCACCCCCACACGCCAAAAACCGCACAAGCGGTTTGTTACTGTGTGGGGGTGGCCCGCCGGCCGCCCCGGTCGAAGAGAAGGGACGAGGAGTCGTGGTGATGCTGAAGGACATCCCCGCCGACGCGGGGCCCACCGATGCCCGGGGCCGGGTGGCCGAGCTGCACGGGATCCGTGAGCAGGCGCTGCGCGGGCCGAGTGAGAAGGCGACCGAGGCGCAGCATGCGAA
>NZ_JBFAQK010000025.1:0-95964 GCF_040677245.1 Streptomyces kurssanovii | reverse complement strand
CTGGGGGCACCTCCCACGGCCGCCAGGCCGTAGGGGGAGATTGAGGGCACCGCGCGGAGCGCGGTACGCCGCCCGCAGGGCGGTACGGGGTCCGGAGCCCCCCGTTACGGGAAGGGGCGGGGTGGGGAACACGCCCGTCTCAAGCGCAGCGCTCCCGTGCCGTACACTCCCGGGATGCACTTGTCTGACATCTTGCGCGCACCCAAGGCCGTCCTCCACGACCACCTCGACGGCGGTCTGCGGCCCGGGACGATCATCGAGCTGGCTCGCGACTGCGGCTACCAGGGGCTGCCGACCGAGGATCCGGCCGCTCTCGCGGTCTGGTTCCGGGACGCCGCCGACTCAGGCTCGCTGGAGCGTTACCTGGAGACCTTCGCCCACACCTGCGCGGTGATGCAGACCCGCGAGGCGCTGGAGCGTGTCGCCGCCGAGTGTGCGGAGGACCTGGCCGCGGACGGTGTCGTGTACGCCGAGGTGCGGTACGCGCCCGAGCAGCACCAGGAGCGGGGCCTCGGTCTCGACGAGGTCGTGGACGCGGTCAACGCGGGACTGCGGGAGGGTGAGCGGCGCAGCGGCGGGAGGATCACCGTGCGCGCGCTGCTCACCGGCATGCGGCACACCGAGCGTTCCCTGGAGATCGCGGAGTTGACGGTCGCGCACCGCGACCGCGGCGTCGCCGGGTTCGACATAGCGGGTGGTGAGGTCGGCAATCCGCCGGCCCGGCACCTCGCCGCCTTCCAGCACCTGCGTCGCCACAACTGCCACTTCACGATCCACGCCGGTGAGGCGGTCGGCGCGGAGTCGATCCATGAGGCCGTGCAGGTGTGCGGCGCCGAGCGGATCGGTCACGGTGTCCGTATCACGGACGACATCCAGGTCCACGACGACGGCACGGCCACGCTCGGCCGTCTCGCCTCCTACGTGCGCGACAACCGCATCGCCCTGGAGGTGTGCCCGACGTCCAACCTCCAGACGGGCGCGGCGAAGTCGTACGACACGCATCCCGTCGACCTGCTGCGCCGTCTCGGCTTCCGCGTCACGCTCAACACCGACAACCGACTCGTCTCGGGCACCACCATGAGCGAGGAGTTCCGGCACATGGTGGACGCCTTCGGCTACGGACCGGCGGTGTTCGAGGAGTTCACGGTCGCGGCGGTGGAGTCGGCGTTCCTGCCGCTGCCGGAGCGGCAGCGGCTGATCGACGAGGTGATCCGGCCCGGGTACGCGGGCCTCGGAGCGCAGTCAGGACAGTGAGCCCCGGACGACGGGGAGTTCGAGCACGCCGGTGTCGCCGGGTGCGCTGACGACCGTGACGGGCTTGACCCCGCGGTTGCCGAAGTACGCCGTGTCGCTCGCCGCGATGACGAACTCCAGCCGGTGCCCGGCTTCGTAGCGGTGCACGATCCCTGGCAGCTCCACGGTGAACGCCTTGGTCACGTCCGGTACCCGGACCGGCGCGACCAGGCGGTTCACCAGGGTCCTGGTGCCGTTCGGCGCGATGTCGTAGACCTTGGCGAACAGCACCAGCTTGTCGGCCGCGTCCCCGGAGTGCTGGACGCGTTCCGTCCGGGGCGAGACCACCTTGAGCCGGGCCCGTGGGGCGCCGACCACGTCGACGGCCGATGTCAGCGGCTCGCTCCGCCACCCCAGGTGGGTGCCCCTCATGTCGTAGGGCCGGGGGTCGGGCACGCCGATGATGCCGGCGAGCGAGGATTCCGAGTGGCTGGTCGGCACGAGCAGGTTGGTGTAGGTGCGGCTGCCGCGGGCGACCTTGGCTCGGGTGTCGACGAGTTTGCCGTCGCCGGACAGGTAGAGCTTCTGCGAGAGGGAGGGTACGGCGGCCGCTTCGCCGTAGCCGCTCTGCCAGTCGCGGTAATAGGCGAAGTCGGGTCCGGTGTCCACGGCGGTGTTCTTGCGCAGGTACCGGTCGAACCAGGCGAGGATGCGCCGGCCCACGTAGCTCGTCCCGAGGTTTCCCTCACCGAGGTTGAGTTCTCCGGAGGCGGGGTCGGTCATGCCGCCGCTGTGTCCCCATGACTGCCAGATCATCTTGGTCTCCGTTCCCTCGGCCTTCAGCGTCCGGTAGCTGTCCTCCGCCTCGTTGAGGGTGAACAGGCTGTCGGCCTGCCCCTGGATCAGCAGCGTGGGCGCTTCGACGCGCGGCAGATAGGAGACGGGCGAGACGCTGCGGGCGAAGGTCCGCATCGCGTCGACGCGGTCGGCGGGGTAGCGGCCGGAGTTGAGCAGGCGCAGCGTGTCGCAGGCCTTGGCGACGAAGTGCAGACACTGGAGCGAGCCGAAGCGTGAGGGATCCAGGCTCGGGTTCGTCAGCGGCTGTCCCTCCCCGATCAGCCAGAAGCCGTCGGCCCACTGCCATTTGAAGGCTCCCGGCACGGACGTCGCGACCGCGTTGTTGGGGTCGAGGGAGTGGTTGAGGTCGTTCCAGGTGATCATGGGGACGAGGGCGTCGACCCGGTGGTCCACCGCGGCGGTGGCCAGCTGGATCGCCCCGCCGTACGAACCGCCGATCATGCCGACGCGCGGGTCGCCGTGGCCGTCCCTGGTCACGAAGTCGGCCGTCGTGCCGTCGTCGGCCGCGTGCTTCCCGGCGAGGAAGTCGATGAGCCGGGAGGCGGACCTGCCGTCGATGTCCGGGTCGTCCAGGGAGATGAGACAGCCGGAAGCCCCGAAGCCCAGACCGGAATAGGCCAGCGCGACATAGCCCCGGGCGGCGAACGCGCGGGCCGTGGCGTCCGTCAAGCCGTCGGCCTTGCTGCCGCCGAAGCCGTTGGTGGTGAGGACGGCGGGAGCGGTCCGGTGCCGGTCGAGGCCGGCGGGGCGGTAGAGGTCGGCGTCGATCACGCAGGTCCTGCCGCCGGCCTGGACGGTGAACTTCAGTGCCGTGACGCTGTAACCGGGCTGCGGCGTCGGAGCGGCCGTTGCGGTGGAGGCGACGGTGAGCGGTGCGAGGAACGCCGCTCCCGCGGCCAGGGCGAGGGCCTTGCGGCTTCGGGGCAGGGCACGGGACACAAGGACCTCCACATCGAGGACGTCACGACGGAGGCCGCCTTGCCCGAGGCCGACATGACCCAACGCGCCATACCGACCGGTAAGTAGGCGGCCGACGCCCATGCTGCGGGACATGTCAGATGCACGTCAACGCTCATGCGTGAGGTTGTCGACAGATGTTCAGCAGCGGATCGGACCGACGCCGGACCGGTCCGGCAGGGGATCGGGCCCACGCCGGATCAGGCCGGCAGGTAATCGGGCCAACCGTGGACCGGGCCGGCGGTGGACCGGGGTGGATCAGACCAGCGCCGGCACGTCCAGCGTCAGCGTCCCCGCGTCCGCGTCCAGCACGGCCGGGACACCGAGCGGCATCGTGAGGTTCGTGGGGCCGTGGCCGAAGCCGAACTCCTCGACGACCGGGACGCCCAGCCCGCCGAGCCGGTCGGCGAGGACCGCGCGGATCTGCTCGTAGGGACCGCACTGCGCCCAGGAGCCGAGGACGACGCCCGCGACGCCGTCGAGCCACTCGGCCCGCAGGAGCTGGGTGAGGATCCGGTCGAGGCGGTAGTTCTCCTCCTCCACGTCCTCGATCAGCAGCAGCCCGCCCCGCGCGGACGGCCGGGCGTGGGGTGTGCCCAGGTCGGCGGCGATCAATGAGACACAGCCGCCGAGGGTGACGCCGCGGGCGCGGCCGGACACCATGGGGCGGGTGTCCCCGAGGCCGTGGAGCTGCTGCACGGTCTCCGGCTCGAAGAGCGTGGCGCGCAGCGAGTCCTGCGTGCGGGCGTCCTTGAGGAAGGTCTCCGTGCCGGTCATCGGGCCGTGCAGGGTGGCGAGGCCCAACCGCACCGCGAACGCCTCGTGGAGCGCGGTGATGTCGCTGTAGCCGACGAAGACCTTGGGGGCGGCGGCGCGCATCGCGTCCCAGTCGGCGAGGTCCACCATCCGCTGGACGCCGTACCCGCCGCGTGCGCAGATCACGGCGGAGACCGACGGGTCGCACCACGCCTGGGTGAGGTCGCGGGCACGGGCCTCGTCCGTGCCCCCGAGATACCCCAGCTCAGGGTGCGTGTCGCGGACGTGCGGCAGGACGACGGGGTCGAGGTCCCAGCCGCGCAGGATGTCCAGGCCGGCATCGAGGCGGTCTTCCGGTACGGGACCGCTGGGCGCGACGACGGCGACCCGGTCCCCGGCCCGCAGACGCCTCGGACGTGTGAGCGGCTCCAGCGTCATTTCCTCAGCTCCAACAGGGGGACATCCGTACGGGCGACGCCGAAGGTCTGGGCGTACAGCGACAGTTCGGCCTCGAGCGCCCGGACCAGGGTGTCTTCCCTGCGGAAGCCGTGGCCCTCGCCCTCGAAGGCGATGTAGGCGTGCGGGATCCGGCGTCCCGCCATCTGCTCCAGGAACCGTTCGCACTGCACCGGCGGGCAGATCACGTCGTCCAGGCCCTGCAGCAGCAGGAACGGCGCCGTGATGTGGTCGACGTGGTTGATCGGCGAGCGTTCCCGGTAGCGGGCGGGGACCTCGTCGAGCGGGCCGACCAGCGACTCCAGGTACCGCGACTCGAAGTCGTGGGTCTCCCCCGTCGCCCAGGCGAAGAGGTCGAGGATGGGGAAGATGACCGTCCCGCAGGCGTACACATCGGTGGTGGCGAGCGAGGCCGCGGCGGTCCAGCCGCCGGCGCTGCCGCCGCGGATCGCCAACCGGGCGGGGTCCGCGGTCCCCTCGTCGGCGAGCGCCTGCGCGACGGCCGCGCAGTCCTCGACGTCGACGACGCCCCACTGCTCCTTGAGCCGGTCGCGGTACTCGCGGCCGTAACCGGTGGAGCCGCCGTAGTTGACCTCGGCCACCCCGATGCCCCGGGAGGTGAAGTAGGCGATCTCCAGGTCGAGCACGAGCCCCGCGCGACCGGTCGGGCCGCCGTGCGCCCGGACGACGAACGGCGGCAGCTCCTCGTCGGGCGCCACCCGGTCGGGGCTGTGCGGCGGGTAGATGTGGGCGTGGATCTCGCGGTGCCCGGGCCCGGTGAAGGTACGGATCTGCGGCTCGGGGTAGTACGCCGGGTCGACCGGGTCGTCGTGCGGACTGCCGATGACCCGGGCCCGGCCGGTACGGGTGTCGAGCTCCACGATCTCGTACGCGCTGCGCGGGCTGGCCGCCACGCCGAACACCCGGTCGCCGTGCACGGCGAGGGTCGGCGCCCACTCGCTCCACGGCCCCGGGGCGTCGACGAGTTCGCCGGTCTCCGGGTCCAGTATCCCGAGCGCGGTCGCCCCCTTGCCGTGGATGACGGCGATCAGTCCGCCGGGGAGCGGCCGGAACCACTCCGAGCCGATCTTCCACAGCGGCCCGCCGAACTCCTCGCCGCGCCCCGGGCACAGCGGTGTGCGCCGCTCGGAGTCCAGGGCGCCGGGCCCGATGCGCTGGAGTTCCCACCATCCGCCGCCGTCGGCGCTGAACAGCAGAGAGCCGTCCGGGGCCCATTCGACCTGGGCGACCGACTCGTCGCTCTCGCCGGCCACCGGCCGGACGTTCTGGTACGGACCGTGTTCCGTCACGTCGCCGACCATGACGACGGTGCCGTCCCACGGCATTCGCGGGTGGTCCCAGGCGAGCCATGCCACCCTGGCCCCGTCGGGCGACAGCCGCGGCCCGGTGACGAAGTGGTGCCGGTCGTCGCTGAGTTCCCGTACCGCGGACCGGTCGCCGGCCGCCGAGCCGTCCAGCGGTACGGCGGCGATGACCCGGCGGACGTCGGTGGGCGAGGGTCCGGTGAACTCCTCGATGACGCACCACACCTCACCACGCTCGGGCCGCAGTTGCGGATCGGCCCAGCGCAGTCCGCCGCCGAGGTCCGACACGGGGGTGAGGGGCCGCGGCTCGGCGCCGGGCAGGTCGGGCTCGTAGGCGTAGAGCCGCTGGTCGGGGAAGTGGACGAACACGACGAGCGGGCCGTGCTCCTCGCGGTCGACCCCGGCCCAGGGGATGCCGCCGTACTCGATGACGCGGCTGCGGACGTTCCACGGGGTGGGGAGCACCGATTCCTCGGCGCCGTCGGGCCGACGGCGCACCAGGGCGCGTCTGCCGCCCTCCGCCGGGCGGGGCGCGGTCCACCACACCTCGTCGCCGACGACGCCGAGATACTCGGGGCGTCCGTCGTGCGACGCGGCGAGGGCCGCGTCGATCGGCGACGGCCAGGTTCCGTAGGCCCCGGTGGGCACCATGTCCGATCCCCCTAAGCGGTCTGCAGGTAGTGGTCGAGGACCCGGACGCCGAAGTGGAGGGCGTCGACGGGGACGCGTTCGTCGACGCCGTGGAAGAGCGCCTGGTAGTCGAAGCCGGGCGGCAGCTTCAGCGGTGAGAAGCCGTAGCCGGTGATGCCGAGCCGGGCGAACTGCTTGGCGTCGGTGCCGCCGGACATGCAGAACGGGACCACATGGGCGTCCGGGTCGAACGCCTCGATCGCGGCGCGGAGTTTGGCGAAGGTCGGGGAGTCCACCGGCGCCTGGAGGGCGATCTCGTTGTGGTAGAAGTCCCAGTGGACGTCGGGGCCGGTGAGCGCGTCCATGGTCGCGTGGAACTCTTCGTCGGTGCCGGGGAGGATCCGCCCGTCCACGTACGCGGTGGCATTGCCCGGGATGACATTGAGCTTGTAACCGGCGTTCAGCATCGTCGGGTTGGAGCTGTTGCGCACCGTCGCCTCGACGAGCTTGGCGGCCGGGCCGAGCTTGGCGAGCAGCTCGTCGACGTCGAAGCCGGTGGTCTCCAGGTCCGCCCTGGTCACGTCGATGCCGTGGAGCGCGGCGAGTTCGACCAGGGCGGCCTTCACGGTCGGTGTGAGCCGTACCGGCCAGTGGTGTTCGCCGATCCGGGCGACCGCTCCGGCGAGCCGGGTCACGGCGTTCTCGCGGTTGACCTTGGAGCCGTGGCCCGCTCTGCCGTCCGCGGTGAGTCTCATCCAGGCCGTGCCGCGTTCACCGGCGGCGACGGGGTAGAGCGCCATGTCGGGGCCGGCGTGGAAGGTGTAGGCGCCGGATTCGCTGATGCCTTCGGTGCAGCCGTCGAAGAGGTCGGCGTGTTCGGCGGCGAGGAAGCCGGAGCCGTCCTCCGCGCTGGCCTCCTCGTCGGCGGTGTACGCGATCACGATGTCGCGGCGGGGCCGGATGCCGTGCCGGGCCCAGGCCCGGACGACCGCGAGGACCATGGCGTCCATGTTCTTCATGTCGACGGCGCCGCGGCCCCAGACCACGCCGTCGCGGACCTCGCCCGAGAAGGGGTGGACGGTCCAGTCGGCGGGCTCGGCGGGGACCACGTCGAGGTGGCCGTGGACGAGGAGCGCGTCGGCGCCCGGGTCCCAGCCTTCGTAGCGGGCCACCACGTTGGTGCGGCCCGGGGTGCGCTCCAGCAGCACCGGATCGAGCCCCGCGTTGACCAGACGCTCGGCGACGTACTCGGCGGCGGGCCGCTCACGGCAGTCGCCGTCGCCCCGGTTGGTGGTGTCGATGCGGATGAGCTCGGAGGTGAAGGTCACCACCTCGTCGAGGGCGCGGGCGTCGATGGGGGTGTCTGTCACGTCAGCCATACTGCTCCTCCACGGCGGCGGAGACGATCGTCGTGACCGCCTTGAATGTGCGGATGCCCTCGTACATCGTCCCGCTGGTGTACACCACCCGCCTCTCGCCCCGGGCCCGTGCCACGCCCGGGACGACGGTGGCCGCCGCCGCGAGGTGCTCGGCGTCGAACTCGAGCTCGACGGTGAACGGCCCGCCCTCGACCGGCGCGTGGCGTACGGCGAGGCCGGCGGCCTCCTTGGCCGCGGCGCGGATGTCCGCCGCGGTGCGGGCAGGGGTCCGGCAGACGGCCGCGTAGCGCGAAACATGGTCCTTGACCGCGACCTTGAGCGCTTCAGGGGCGTAGCTCAGCGCGTCCTCGCACGTCAGGTCGTCGCCGGTGACGAGGACGACGGGGACGCCGTATTCGGCGACGACGTGGGCGTTGAGCAGGCCCTCGCTCGCGCGGACGCCGTTCAGCCAGACGCCGGTGATGGAGTTGGCGAGGTAGGTGTGGGCCAGGACGCCTTCCGCGCCGGCGCCGGTGTGATAGCCGATGAAGGCGATGCCGTCGACGTCGCCGTGCTGGACGCCCTCGACCATGGACAGCGACTTGTGGCGCCCGGTGAGCATCTCGGCGCGTTCGTCGAGCTCCTCGAGGAGGAGGTTGCGCATCGTCCAGTGCGCCTCGTTGACCAGCACCTCGTCGGCGCCGCCGTCGAAGAAGCCGAGCACGGCCGCGTTCACGTCGGAGGTGAACATGGAGCGGCAGCGTTCCCACTGGGGTGTGCCGGGCAGGACGTCGGCCGGCCATGTCACCCCCGTGGCACCCTCCATGTCGGCGCTGATGAGGATCTTCACGGCTCTCTCCGTTCCGCCACGGCCACGCTGCCAGAAGTGCACCTTACGACAGCGTGGCCGTGGAGCGGAGGGGCTGGTCACCCCGCGTCCCGGCCGCTCCGGGGAGCGGCCGGGGGCGGCCCGCTAGCCGAGGACCTTCTCCAAGGAGGCGAGGGCCGACGCGAGTTCCTCACGGGTGATGGTCAGCGGCGGCGCGATCCGGATGGTGGAGCCGTGGGTGTCCTTCACGAGGATGCCCTCGGCCATCAGCCGTTCGCTGATCTCCCGGCCGCTGCCGATGGCCGGGTCCACGTCGACGCCCGCCCACAGCCCGCGGGAGCGGAAGCCGACGACGCCCTTGCCCACCAGCCCGGTCAGGCCCTCCCGCAGCACCTCGCCCAGCTCGGCGGCCCTGCGCTGGAACTCTCCGGTGGCCAGCAGGTCGACCACGGCGGAACCGACCGCGGCGGCCAGCGGGTTGCCGCCGAAGGTGGAGCCGTGCTCGCCGGGACGCAGCACGCCCAGCACGTCCCGGCGTGCGACGACCGCGGAGACGGGGACGATGCCGCCGCCGAGGGCCTTGCCGAGCAGGAGCATGTCGGGGACGACCGACTCGTGGTCGACGGCGAGGGTCGTGCCGGTGCGTCCCAGACCGGACTGGATCTCGTCGGCGATGAACAGGCAGCCGGCCCGCCGGGTCAGCTCGCGCACGCCCGCGAGGTAGCCGTCGTCGGGGATGAGGACGCCCGCCTCGCCCTGGATCGGCTCGATGAGCACGGCGGCCGTGGTCTCGTCGATCGCGTTCTCGAGCGCGGCCAGGTCGTTGTAGGGCACGATGCGGAAGCCGGGGGTGAAGGGGCCGAAGCCGCCGCGCGCCGACTCGTCGGTGGAGAAGCTGACGATGGTGGTGGTGCGGCCGTGGAAGTTGCCGTCGGCGACGATGATCGTCGCCCGGTCGGGTGCGACGCCCTTGACCTCGTAGGCCCATTTGCGGGCGACCTTGACGGCGCTCTCGACGGCCTCCGCGCCGGTGTTCATCGGCAGGGTCATCTCGAGGCCGGTGAGCTCGGCGAGACCTTCCGCGAAGCCGGCGAGCCGGTCGTTGTGGAAGGCGCGCGAGGTGAGGGTGACCTCGTCGAGCTGGCGATGGGCGGCGGCGACGAGGCCGGGGTGGCGGTGGCCGAAGTTGAGCGCCGAGTAGCCCGCGAGCATGTCGAGGTACCGGCGGCCCTCCACGTCCTCGACCCAGACGCCCTCGGCGCGTGCGACGACGACGGGCAGCGGGTGGTAGTTGTGCGCCAGCGCCGTGTTCTCGGCGCGGATGAGCTCCTCGGAGGAGCGCTGCGTGCGTACGGGGGTGAGAGTCATGCGCGGATCTCCTGAGTGCAGCACTTGATGCCGCCGCCGGCCTTGTGGAATTCGGACATGTCTACGGGGACGGGGTCGTAGCCGTGTTCGGCGAGCTGTGCGACGAGTCCCTTCGCCTGCGGGGCCACGAGGACGTGGCGGCCGTCGGACACGGAGTTGAGGCCGAAGGCCATGGCGTCCTCGCGGGTGGCGACGACCGCGTCGGGGAACAGCCGCCGCAGCACCGCGAGGCTGCCCGGCGAGAACGCCTCCGGGTAGTAGGCGATGTTCGCGGGCTGCCCGTCGCTCCCGTCGTCGAGGACGAACAGAGCGGTGTCGAGGTGGTAGAAGTACGGGTCGACGAGCTGGAGGCCGGTCACCGGTACGCCGAAGAACTCCTGCACCTCGCGGTGGGCCTCGGTGGTCGTCCGGAATCCGGTGCCGGCCAGGATGCGGCCGCCGACGGGGACGAGGTCGCCCTCGCCCTCGCACACCGACCCGGGCCGGTGCACCTCGAACCCGGCGACCTTGAACCAGGCCGCGTACACCTCTTCCTCCAGCCGGCGCTGCGGCGCGTGGAAGCGTGAGCCGAAGACCTTGCCGTCGAGGACCAGCGCGCAGTTGGCGGCGAAGACCATGTCGGGCAGTTCCGCGTGGGGCTCCACGGACTCGACCTTGTGGCCGAGAGCGCGGTAGGCGTCGGTCAGGGCGTTCCACTGGGACCGGGCGAGGTCCTGATCGACCTCGGTGTTCTCGCTCATCCACGGATTGATGGCGTACTTCACGTCGAAGTAACGGGGTTCGCAGACCAGGTAACGCCTGGGGCGAGGCACGCGGCTGGGTGGCACCCGGGGTTCCTCCCGATTCCTGAGATGGCCGGTGACGACCGGTGACGACCGGTGACGCCTCAACGGTAGGAATCGGGAGGTTCGGGCGACAAGGAACAAGCGCTGCGTGTATGCGCAGCAATCCTGCGTCGTACGGGCCCTCAGCGGCGTTTCGCGTCGCCTGCCCGGACCACACCACCCGTTCGGGCTACACGGGCGGCGCGCCGTGCCACCGCCAGGTGGCGGGGCGCGGCCGTCCGGGGAGGCCGGCGCGGCCGGTGCACCAGAGAAGCGCGGGCCAGGGGGCGGTGTCCGCGGGGGCGTCGGGGAACAGCCGGGCGAGCACCCGCGAGCAGATGCCGGCGGGCGGGTCCCAGGTGAGGCCGAGCCCTTCGGCGATGTCGTGGGTGTGCACCAGGGTCTCCACGATGCCCATCGCCGCGAAGCCCTCGGGGTCGGACGCGCCGAAGACGTGGTGGGAGCGCACCTGCGGCGGTGTCGTGCGCACCATGGCGACGAGCAGCGCGCCGCCGGCCTCCAGCACCTGGAGCAGCCCGTCGGGGCCCGCGGCGCGATCGGCGTGGACGGAGTTGGCGGGGCCGCCCGGCCGGCGGCTCTCGTAGGCGAAGGGCACCTCGCGGTCCTGCGGCGGGGTGCGGGGGCCGAGTTGGACGGCGTAGGCGAAGAGGTCGTCGGCGAGGTGCTCGACCGTCTCCCAGCAGGTCCACTCCAGGGTGCCGGCGTTGCCGTCCCAGGCCGTCGCGGGCACCTCGCGGAGGGCGGCGACGGCGAGCTGGACGGCGTGGTCGAGGTCGTCGGCGGTGACGGGCGGGCGGCCGTTCACCGCGCGAACGCCGACGTGGTCGCGACGAGCCGGCGGTGCGCGGAGAGACCGCCGAGGTCGCCCGGGTACGCGAAGTCCCGCACGGGTCCGCCGGGGACGCGGATCAGAGGCGCGCCGTCTCCGGACAGCCGGCAGGTCGGACGCGTTCCGTCGTGCGCGGAAAAGGTAGGCATGGGCCAAGACCCTTTCACCGGCGGTCCCTCGGGGCAACCGGGTTGTGCGCGCCGGCCGGAGACGGGGTCACATGCCGGCGTCGCCACTCGTCGCGGCGCGTCCGGCGCCGGCCTCCGGGCTGCCGGTCAGCAGGTGGGACAGCACCATGTAGCTGATCGTCTTGCGGATGAACGGTTCGGCCCGGATGCGTTCGAGGACCTCCTCGAAGTGCTCGACGTCCGTCGCCCGCACATGCAGCAGCGCGTCGGCGCCGCCGGTCACCGTCATCGCGGCCGTGATCTCCGGGTGGTTGCGCACGACCTCGGCGAGCCGCCGGGGCGGGGCGGCGCCGTCGCAGTACACCTCCACGTAGGCCTCGGTGGCCCAGCCGAGCGCGGCGGGACGCACCGTGGTGGTGAAGCCGGTGATGATGTCGTTCTCGCGCATCCGGTCGACCCGGCGTTTGACCGCCGTGGCCGACAGGCCGATCGCCGCGCCGATCTCCGTGAAACTGGTCCGCGCGTTCGCCACCAGGGCCGCGACGATCTTGCGGTCGAGCTCGTCGAACGGCGCGGATCTGTTCGTCATGTCAAGGTTCCTCCGGACGGCCCTGTCGCGCGCGGACCCTATCGGAAGATGGCCATGGCCTGCACTTCCAGCACCGCCTCCTCGGAGTTCCAGTCCTGGACCTTGCCGAGGCAGCGGGCCGAGAACGTGCCGCTCGGCACCTCGTTGCGCAGCCCTTCGGTGGCGCAGGTGACCCGTACGCGCGGCCCCTCGGAGGGATCGTCCGGGTCGCCGTAGGGCGCGAGGAGCACCGTGGATCCGTCCGACCTGCTGACCCTGCGGAACCGGCCGCGGATGAGGACGAAGTCCTCCACGTCACGCAGCCGTACCGAGCTCTGCGGCGGGTCGCCGGCCCGCGCGTGGTCGGCCAGGGCGCGGGTGAGTGCCGCGTTGCGCCGGACCGTCCCGTTGACGAGGTCGACGTGCACGATGACGTCCTTCTCCTCGAGCACGTCCATGATGACGCCGATCACGGATATCGGTTCGGCGACCTCCATGTACTTGCTGACGATCTCGCTGTTGTCGCGCCGTCCCGCCCCGGCGCCGATCCCGAAGACGCTGGCCCTGATCGTGCCGTCCTTGCTGTCGCTCGTCCGCTGCTCCACCTCCTTGCGCAGCGCCGCCGCGTAGCCCCGCATCTGGTAGTGGTCCATGACGGAGCGGTCGTGCAGGTAGAAGCAGATGCTGTACGTGACGTTCCGCGCGCGGCTGCGCCTGCGGCGCATCAGCCGCGCGGCGCTCAGCACGAGCAGGGCTCCGGCGCCCGCCGCCGTCAGCAGCCACAGCAGCATCCAGGGCCACCAGACGCTCCACCACATCTCAGTGAACACACCCACGGATCTCCTTGAACGCACTGAGGAGGGACCGGTCGGCGGTGTCGACCATGCGGCCGCCCGTCGCGCGGGCCCCTCGGTCGAGTTCGCCGGTGTCGGCCTCGCCGTAGCGGATGGTGTAGGTGCGCACGGCGCGTACGTCCCTCGGCAGTCGCGCGTGCCGGCGGACGAACGTGTCGACGTCGATCCCGGCGTTGCTTTCCCCGTCGGTCATCAGGACCACGGACACGTCCTGGCCGGGCCGCTCGCGCAGCAGGCCGGAGACCGTGCCGTAGGCGTGCTCGAGCGAGGACCAGACGGCGGTGCTGTCGGCGAAGTCGTCCGCGGCGACGAACCCGCGCAGCCGGTCCAGGTCGCGCTGCCCGTCGTAGACCACGGTCCGCTCGTCGAGGACTCTGCCGCCGAACCTCATCACGGTGATGGACTCGCCCCGGTAGAACCGGACGAACTTGCCGGAGTGGGAGTCGTCCGCGCCGGCGAGACCGTCGAACGTCGCCCGCAGCCGCTCGATCCGTTCGCCGCGCATCGAGGTCGAGAAGTCGAGCAGGAAGACCACCCGGGCGGCGCGGTCCCGGTGCGGGTCGCCGTAGTCGGCGAGGAGGCGGTCGACGACCTTCTGGTCGTCGGGGAAGTAGAGCGCGTTGCCCACCGGCTCCCGCAGCCGGTCGATGCGGGCGACGCCCGGGTCGATCGGCCGGCGCAGGGTCCTTTCCATGATCCGCTTCTGGACCGGTTCGCTGCGAAGCCACTCGACCAGGCGGTCGTAGGCGTGACGGCGGGCGGGGTTCAGCAGCAGTACCGGGTAGTCGGACAGGACCATGCCGTCCCGGGGATAGACGATCTCCAGCGGCTCGCGCAGCCGTCCGCTGCTGTTGAGGGCGAGGAGTTCGGACTCGTAGGTGATCAGGGCGTTCAGCCTGTCCTGCCGCGCCACGAAACGGTCGGCGAGCCCGGCAGAGGAGTCGCCGGTGAGTTCGTGCCCGGCGAAGAAGCCGCGCAGCCGCTCGCAGGAGACGTCCTTCGGGCGCAGGGCCGCCCCGGTGCCGGCGGAGGCGGTGGCGACTCCGACGAGTGCGGCGAGTCCGCTGTTGGTGTGCCGGGGGTCGGCCATGCCGAAGCGCAGCGACCCGTCCGCGGCGGCGTCGGCCGCGTCGGCCCAGGAGATCTGTCCGTCGGCGGCCGATCCGCGCAGCCGCTCCGCCGTCGCACGCTTCATGCCGATGACCACGGGCGAACGCATGATGCTGGTGGCGAGCGGCTTCTCGCCGCCGAGCCCGTTCGCCTTGGCCTTGAGCAGGTAGTAGCGGTCGGAGGAGAGCCAGGCGAGGTCGTGGCGCCGCTGTCCGCCGGGCGCGGCGAGCTCGTTGCTGGCGTCCACCGTGCCCCGGTGGTCCATCTCCAGCGTGATGCCGGTCTCGCGGCGCAGGTCCGCCAGGAGCGGTGCCATGTCGGCGAGTTCGGAGCTGGCGAGCACCTTGAGGGTGATCTGCTCGGGGTTGTCCGTGGCGCAGCCCGCGGCGGGGAAGAGCAACAGGCATGCCAGGCAGAGGGCGATCAGCCCGCGGACGCGGGTCCTCCGCCTCATCAGGGCTGCCCCGACACGGCTTCCGCGGTGGGACAGTCACCCACGACGGAGATCATCCGCTCCAGGTAGCGCAGCCGGGGCATCGCCGACCTGGTGTCGTCGCCGTCGATGGCGGGGACGGGCACGTCGCGTTCCTCGAGGAACCGGGTGAGCTGGTCTCCCGCGACCTGGCCCGTCGGATCGAGGATCCGGAAGCCCAGCTCCATGGCGCGTTTCCGCAGCTCCGGGTCGTGCGTGATCAGTTCGCCGAGCCGGTCGCCGTCCTTGTTGAGCGCGATGAACTGCGGCTGGGTGACGAACTGCCCGGAGGGGTACAGCAGCACCCGCTGCGGGTCGGGCTTCTTGGACCGGGCCTGGTAGTGCACCTGGTAGGCGAGGTACTGGTGCTCGTACGCCACGACCACGGGGGCGATGTTCTTGCCCTCGGGGGAGATGTAGGTGCGGAACACGTCGGCGCTGGGCAGTCCCTGCTCCATCAGGTGCCTGATGGCCCGGCCACGCTCGTCGGCCTCCTGGTCGGTGTCGGGCACCTCGTCGCCGTTGCCGCGCCAGGTGAAGGCGACCAGCGCCAGGTAGGTGCCTGCGGAGTTGGAGCCGCAGACGTCGGGACTCTGCGCGACGATCCGGTTGGCGTTGGTGATGCCCTGACGCTGGATGCCGATGTCGTTCCAGCGGCGCTTGTCGTGGATGTGCCGAAGGAACTTGGGCATGTCCAGCACGTAGTAGTAGGGCTGCCCGCCGTCACCGGAGCCGCGCTGCGCGGTGGCTGTGCCGGCATCGACCAGCGCTTGTGCGTATTCGCGGTAGGTGGCCAGCACGATCGGGCTGACGAACGGCCGGTGCACCTTGGCGTAGCGGTTCTGCGCCGCGCGCTCCGAGGTGATGAGGTCTCCGGCGGGCTGGCCGGAGGGGAAGACGAAGTCGTAGGACGAGATGTCCCTGATGGCCACCTCGCGCGATCCCGAACTGGTGATGTGCACCCGTATGTGATGCTTCATCAGGATCCGCTGGACCTCCTCGTCCTCGAAGAAGTCGCGCTTGGACGCCATCTTCCCTTCCAGCGTGATCACGCCCTGGAACGGAAGCAGGATGTTCCCGGAGACCGTCAGGACGGCCACCGAGGTGAGGACCGCCGCCAGCAGCGGCAGGAACACCGCGAGGAACCCGCGCCGCGACCACGACGCGTTCGAGTCGCGCCTGATCTCCAGCCCCGGCTCCGCCGTGCCCCGTCTCTCCCCGACAGCCACGGACCGCCCCCTTCGTCCCCCGCGTCGCCTCGGGAACAGCCTTACCCTTCCGGGCGGCTTCCGTACGACGACTCGGCCAACATTCGGTGAACAACTCCGTTGGAGCAGAGCGCTGTTGGCCGCCGGGCGTACCGGTCAGCCGCCGGCCAGGCGGACGGTGCTCAGGACCTTGCGGACGACTCGGTCCGGCACCTCCTCCCCTACCCCCTTCGCTCCTACAAACGTCCAGGAGACGATGTCGCCCTCCGGGCTCTTGAAGGCGAAGGCGGTCGCCTTGCCGTCGGTGTCGCACTTGCCGCCGGGTTCGACGCCCGTGGAGGAGGCAGTCGCCACGGTGCCCGTGATGCCGGAGGCGGTGGTGTACGGCTCTGCCTCGCCCTTGTTCACCTTGGCCTTGTCCGGCTGGGTGTAGCCGCCGTACACCCACAGGGAGGCATTGTCGCGGGCGGCCTCCTGGGGCGTTCTCGCGTCGCGTTCGGCGCGGGAGCCGGCGGCGGCGAGCCAGCTCTCGTCCGACGAGCCGTCGAGGTCCGCGTCAAAGACGCACCACTTCTCCTTGAGCATCGCCGGAGCGGAGAAGCCGACGAGGGGGGTCTCCTCCGGGTCGCCGTCGTCGGCCACAAAGGTTGCCCATGACGCCGGCTTGAGGCTCCACTCGGGCGGCACGTCGAAGACGATGCCGGTCCTCGGGTTCGTCACGGTCCGCCAGCCGCGCACGGTGGGCTGCTCACCGACGTCTGTACGGGCTTCGTCCGCACGGGCTTCGTCCGCACGGGCTTCGTCCGCCACAGGTGCGGAGGAGGACGGAGCGGGCGGCCGGGCGCTGTCATCGCCGTCGCCGCCTAGGACCAGATATCCGGTGACCGCGGCTGCCGCGACGACGACCGCGGCCGCGACCACGGCGACGACCGTCGCGGTCCCCCGGCCCTCACGGACGGCGGGGCCGGCGGTCTGCGTGGGCATGTCCCACGGCTGCCGCGGGCCGCCCGGCGGCCCATAGGGACCGGGCTGCGAGTGACGCGGGTGCTGCCCGCCTTCCGGGTGCTGTTGTCCAGACTTCATGTACAGCAACCCTAGATCGCGCCCCCGACCGCCTCATGGGAGGGCCAGCTCGAACCAGACCGTCTTGCCGCCCGCCGTGCGACTCGTGCCCCACTCCCGCGACAGGGCGCTCAGCACCCGCAGGCCGCGCCCGCCCTCCTCGTCGGGGTGGGCGTCCAGCAGGGTCGGCAGGGTGTGGTCGTCGTCCGCCACCTCGCAGAGCAGGGAGTCGGCCCGTACGAGACGTAGTTCGGCGCGGTGGCCGGAGGCGTGCCGCACCGCGTTGGCGACGACCTCGCCGACCAGGAGCTCCGCCGTGCCGGTGAGTTTCCCGAGCCCCCAGGCCTTCAGCTGTCCGCGCACCAGCCGCCGTGCCCTCGCCGCCTCCCGCGGCTCGAGGGAGAGCTCCCAGGTGGCGACCGAGCCGGGCTCGATGCCGTTCAGCCGCGCCATCAGCAGGGCGACGTCGTCCTTGCGCCCGCCACGGGTGTTCAACGCGCGGATGATGGTGTCGCAGGCCTCGTCCATCGACGCCGCGGGATGCGCGGCGGACTCGCAGAGCGTCGCGAGACCCACGCCGATGTCCTCGCCGCGCACCTCCACCAGACCGTCGGTGCACATCACGAGCCGGTCGCCGGGCGACACCGCGACGCGGACACTGCGGAAGGGGACCCCGCCGACCCCGATGGGCGCTCCCGACGGCAGTTCCAGCAGTTCGCTGCGGCCGTCGGCGGCGCGGACGAGCACCGGGGGCACATGGCCGGCGTTGGCCAGCTCCAGCTCGCCGCGGACCGGGTCGTACACCGCGTAGAGGCAGGTGGCCAGGTAGTGCTCGCCGAGGCGCTGGGCGAGGTCGTCGAGGTTGCGCAGCAGTTGGGCGGGCGGCAGGTCGAGTGCCGCCATCGTCTGCACGGCCGTACGCAACTGCCCCATCATCGCGGCGGAGTTGAGCCCGTGGCCCATGACGTCGCCGACGACGAGCGCGGTGCGCGAGCCGGGCAGCTTGACGGAGTCGAACCAGTCGCCGCCGACCCGGCCCAGCATCGTGCCCGGCAGGTAGCGGGTCGCCGTGTCACAGCCCGCCGTGCGCGGGGCGACCTGCGGCAGCATCGAGTCCTGGAGCGTCTCCGCGACGTTCTCCTGGTAGGTGTACATACGGGCGTTGTCGAGCACCAGCCCCGCACGGGCGGCCAGTTCGGCACCGGTGACCCGGTCCATGTCGTTGAACAGGGGCCGTTCGGGGTGGCGCAGCAGGATCATGCAGCCGAGGACCACGTTGCGTGCCTTGAGCGGGGCGACCAGCATGGACCGGCCGTTGATCAGCGGGCGCATGTCCCGCTTGTCGAACTGCTCGGCCATGGCGTTGCCCATCTCCTCCGTGATGCGCGGCACCAGGACGGGCTCACCGCTGACCATGCACTGGAAGAACGGGGTGTGGGCGGGGAAGGGCATGGACTCGCCGACCGGGACGATGTCGTCCCAGCGGCCGGGCTCGTCGACGTGCTCGAACGCCACCCGGTGCCACATGGTCGTCCCGTCGGGGTCCCCGTCGCAGAAGCCCTCGCCGGCGACGACCTCTTCCCGCAGGTAGGTGCAGGCCACGTCGCTGAACCGGGGCACGATCGCGGCACTGATCTCCCGGATCGTCCGGGCGAGGTCCAGCGAGGAGCCGATCCGGCCGCTGACCTCGTTCAGGAACTCCAGCCGTTCGCGCACCGCGGCGTATTCGAGGTCCAGCTCGAGGTCCGCCTCCTCCACGGGATGCCCTGCCGCGAGGGTCTGCTCGGCCGTCTGCTGCCGTGCCCTGCGCGCGGCGCGGCGGGGCACGCCCCAGTCGGGGGTGACGGGCACCCGGTCGTGGTGGCTGAACTCGAGGACGGGGTAGCCGAGGTCGAGGATCCGGGAGACGATCCGCGTCGACTCGCGCACGCTCATGCTGGGCAGGATCTCGGGGAGCCGGCGCGCCAGTTCCTCGGCGCCGGGGAATTCGGTGTGCAGGGCGAAGCCCGGCGCGATCCGTTCGACGCTCCCTTCGTCGGTGCCGAGCCGTCCCGCGTCCGCCGCGAGGACGAGCAGGCGCTCCTCGCCCGGGCCCACCATCGGGTACGCCCACCACAGGACGTCGACCCGGTCCTGCCCCCGCTCGGAGACGCGGGCCCGGCCGGCCGTCGGATAGGCGGTGAGCCCGCCCAGACACGCGTCCAGGCCCTGCCCGAGTCCGCTGTACGCGCTGCACCCGGGGCAGGGGCCGATGCCGTCGCCGCCGTGCTCGGCCTCGTGGTCGCAGTCCTGACCGGCCAAGGCGCCGGAGAGCGGCAGCAGTTCGACGGCCGGACGCCCGACCGCCTCCGCCCTGGCGGGGCCGAAGAGGCGGCGTGCACCGGTGGACCAGTGCGACACCAGGCCGTCACCGTCCACGACGATCACGGCAAGCGGAATCCGTCCGGCCACGGGGTACCGCTGCCGGGGCACCGGCGGAACGCCACTGTCCATGGGTGGGTTGCTCCTTCCCCGCCGCCAGGATCCAACGGCCTTGTTCACCACGGTAGGGGTATCTCCGCGCCGGGCGCCGGACGTTGGCGGAAGAGGTCGTGCGCCCGCGCGGAGCCGGCGAACGGCCGAGCGGGCGGTGGTCCCCGGGGCGCCGGCGCGCCGCGTCGCGTGCGCCCCCTCACCCCGCAGGTGAGAAGGGGGCGCCGCGGGCCCTGGATTCAGTCGGCGTGACCGAGTTGCAGGTCCCGCTCGGTGCGCCCGCCGCCGGCGACCTGGAGCACGGTCGCGACCGGCGGGTAGCCCGACGCGACGACCGTGTACTCGCCCGACGACAGGTCGACGAAGCGGAATGTGCCGTCGGGCCCGGTGGTGAGCGTGTCGACCACGTTGCCGGCCGCGTCCAGCAGGGTCACGCGGGCGTCGTCGACCGGCCGCCCGTCGCCCGCCCGCACGGTGCCGCGCAGCACGGCCCCGCCGGCCAGCTCGATGTCCTGGCGGGTCTCGCGGGACGCCTGCACGCTGACGGGGTGCGCGGAGGGCCGGAATGCGGGGGCGCTGGCCGCCAGGGTGTACTCCCCCGCCACCAGTTCGCTGATCACATAGCTGCCCTCGCGCCCGCTGCGGGTGGTGGCCACCACCTCGCCGCGCACATCGGTGAGGGTGACGGCAGCGTCCCTGACGGGGCTGCCGTCGGCCGTGACGACCGTACCGGCGAGGCGGCCGGCGCCGCCGAGGACCACGTCGAGGTCGACGGGCCGCTCGCCGACGGTCACCGTGACGGCCTGCGGCTGGTGGCCGCCCGCCGCCGCGATCATCACGTACGCCCCGGGGCCGGGGGCGCTCAGCGCGTACCGGCCGTCCTCGCCGCTCGCACCGCGGCCGATCTGGGTGCCCTGCACGTCGATCAGGGTCAGTGCGGCGCGCGGGACACTGGTGCCGTCGTGGTGCTGGACGGTGCCGCAGACGGGCACACCGGCCTGGTGCGGGGCGACCGGCTGCCCGGCGGCGGGCGCGGGGGCGGTACGGGCGTGCGGTACGGCGGCGTCGGCGGGGGCGTTGTGGGACACCAACGGTCTCTCCTTGAGGAAGAAGGCGATGAGCAGGCCGAGGACGAGCACCGGCACGAGGTAGAGGAAGATCCGCGGCATCGCGTCGGCGTAGGCCTGGACGTACGCGTCGCGCAGTGCGGGCGGCATGGCGTGCACCAGCTGCGGAGTGATGGCGGCCGGGTCGGGCAGGCCCGCGCCCGCCGGGACGCGGTCGGCGAGCGCGTCGGTGAGCCGGTCGGCGAAGAGCGTGCCGAAGACGGCCGCGCCGACGCTGCCGCCGATCTGCCGGAAGTAGTTGTTGGCGCTGGTCGCGGTGCCGAGGTCGGCGGGCGGCACGGCGTTCTGCACGGCGAGGATCAGGACCGGCATCACCAGGCCGATGCCGACACCGAGGACCGCCTGCCCGACGCTGTACTCGAGCCGGGAGGTGTCCACCTCGAGGCGGGACAACAGCCACATGCCGACGACGGAGATCGCGCTGCCGAGGACCGGATAGACCTTGTAGCGGCCGGTGCGGCTGATGAGCTGGCCGGAGACGATCGAGGCGACGACGACCCCGCCCATCATCGGCAGCATCAGCAGGCCGGACTCGGTGGCGCTGGCCCCGTCGACCATCTGGAGGAACGTCGGCAGGTAGCTGGCGGCGCCGAAGAGGGCGATGCCGACGACCGCGCCGACGAGTGACGTGATGTTGAAGACGGAGTCCTTGAAAAGGCGCAGCGGGATGACCGGTTCGGGTGCGTAGCGCTCGACGACGAGGAAGAGCACGGTACTTGCCGCGGCACCGGCGCCGAGTCCGAGGATCACGCGGGAGTCCCACGCGTACTCGGTGCCGCCCCAACTGGTGAGCAGCACCAGGCAGGTGGAGGCCGCGGCCAGGAACAGCACGCCGAGGACGTCGAGGCGGGCCCGGCCCTCGGGCTTGGGGAGCCTCAGGACCACGCTGACGACGACGAGGGTGATCAGGCCGAAGGGGACGTTGAAGTAGAAGCACCACCGCCAGGAGGCGTGATCGGTGAAGAACCCGCCGAGCAGCGGACCGGCGACGGAGGCGAGCCCGAAGGCGGCGCCGATCAGGCCCATGAAACGGCCGCGTTCACGCGGCGGCACGATGTCGGCGATGATCGCCTGTACGCCGATCATGAGTCCGCCGGCACCGAGGCCCTGGACCGCCCGGAAGGCGATCAGCTCGTTCATGGTGCGTGACCAGCCGGCCAGGGCGGAGCCGACGACGAAGACGACGATGGCGAACTGGAAGACGCCCTTGCGGCCGTAGAGGTCGCCGAGCTTGCCGTAGACGGGCAGTCCGATGGTGGCGGTGAGCAGATACGCGGTGATCGCCCACGACATCCGGTCCAGCCCGTGCAGCTCACCGACGATCTTCGGGAGCGCGGTGGCGACGATCATCTGCTCGAGCGCGGCGAGCAGCAGCGCGAGCATCAGGCCCATGAAGACGAGCCGTACGCGGCGGGGGCCGAGCGGCGCGGGGGCGCTCTCCGCGGTGTGCGGCGGCGGGTCCGCGGGTCCGGCGGCGGCCGGCGCGGCCTGCTCGTCCTTCACCAGAGTGATGCCGCCCACGTCCCTGCTCCCCTCGTCGCACTGCGCGGCGTCATTCTTCGCATTGCGCATGAAGGGGGAGCAAGTCGGTCACGACCCCGGCCAGGCGTTCGAGAGCCCCCTCAACACGCCCCGCAGAGGGCGTATTTGGGGTGCCCACCAGCGGCTTTCCCCGGACCCGGCGCGCGCCGGGCGCAATACCGGGCCACGGGGAAGACCACTCGAACCGGTGAGGTTACTTCTCCACGTTCGCGGCGAGGTTGGCGAGCACCGCGTCGTAGATCCGGCCGAGCCCCTTGGGGGCGAAGGTCTTCTCGAAGAAGCCGCCGATGCCGCCCGCGCCGTTCCAGACGGTCCGCACGACGACCCGGGACTTCCCCTCGCCGGCCGGGGTGACCGTCCAGGTGGTGACCATGGAGGAGTTGCGGTCCTTCTCGACCAGTTCCCCGTCCTTCGGCTCCGTGACCTCGAGCAGGCAGTCCCGGACGCGCTTGCTGGTCGCCTGGAGCTTCCAGTGGACGAGGGTGCCCTCGCCGTCGCCGCCCTCACGGACCTCGTACTCGCTGAAGTGCTCGGGCAGGAGCTTCGCGCGGGTGTTCTCGTAGTCGGCCACGGCATCGAACACCGTCTCCGCGTCCGCCGCGACGATCCGTTCCGTGGTGGCTTCGACCTGCGCCATTTCGTTGCTCCTCCAGCACTAGCTCCAGCGGGATGCGGCTAGCCAACCACCTCGGGCCCGGGCCCCCAAATCGCGCTTGCGGCGATCATGGGAACAGGTGTTCTATTCTGGGGTCAGTCCGAACGAGGAGGCACCCATGCGCTGGGACAATCTGGCCGAAAGCCCCGCCACACCAGGGGACGCCGCCCTGTTCGGGACGTCGGCCGTCACCACCCGGACCTTCGACACGCCCGAATTCAGGGGCATCACCTTCCACGAGGTGCGCGCCCGTTCGATCCTGAACCGGGTGCCCGGAGCGTCCCGGATGCCGTTCGAATGGACGGTGAACCCGTACCGCGGCTGCTCGCACGCCTGCGTGTACTGCTTCGCCCGCAAGACCCACAGCTATCTGGACCTCGACACCGGGATCGGCTTCGACTCCCAGATCGTCGTCAAGGTCAACGCCCCCGAGCTGCTGCGCCGCCAGCTCGCCTCCCGCCAGTGGCAGGGGGCGCACATCGCCATGGGCACCAACGTCGACTGCTACCAGCGCGCCGAGGGCCGCTACCGGCTGATGCCGGGCATCATCTCGGCGCTGCGCGACCACGCGAACCCGTTCTCGATCCTCACCAAGGGCACCCTGATCCTGCGCGACCTGGACCTGCTGCGGCAGGCGGCGGACGTCACCGAGGTCGGCGTCTCCGTCTCCGTCGGCTTCACCGACCGGGACCTGTGGCGCACCGTCGAACCCGGCACCCCCTCCCCCGAGCGCCGGCTCGACGCCGTACGCACCCTCACCGACCACGGCATCGGCTGCGGTGTCCTGATGGCGCCGGTCATCCCGTTCCTCGGCGACCGTCCGGACCAGCTGCGCGCGACGGTCCGGGCGATCGCCGAAGCGGGAGCCACCTCCGTCACCCCGCTCGTGCTGCACCTGCGGCCGGGCGCCCGCGAGTGGTTCATGGCCTGGCTGCGCGAGCACCATCCGCACCTGGTGGCGCGCTACGAACGTCTCTACGCCGAGGGCGCCTACGCACCGAGGTGGTACCAGCGCCGGATCACCCGTCATGTGCACGAACTGGCCGCGGAGTTCGGCATCGGCCCGTCCTCCCGGCCCGGCGGGCACCGGCGCCTGCCGGTACGCGGCGAGCCGGAGAGCCTGCCCGCCGGGGACGGACCCACCCAGCTGACACTGCTCTGACCGTCCGTCACCGGCGGGGTGACGGATTATTGGTGGCACCGGCGAGAGCCGGCGGGCAGTCTGCGGTGCAGAACGGCGAGGGAGGGCGCGTACCGATGACCGTGAAGGTGCGGGACATGACCGTCGACGACTGCGAGGCGGTCGCGGCGATCCGGGTGGGCGGGTGGCGCTACGCGTACGCCGGGCTGATGCCCCAGTCGTATCTGGACGCCATGAGCGTCGAGGAGGACGCGGTACGCCGCCGCCGGTACCTGGCCGACGGCACCGAGGTCACCAACGTGGTCGCGGAGCGGGACGGGGACGTGATCGGCTGGGGCTGCTTCGGACCGGCCAGGGACGAGGACGCCCCGCCCGGAACCTGCGAGCTCTACGCCCTCTACGTCCTGCCCGAGCGGATATCCTCCGGCGTCGGCCACGCTCTGACGGCCGAGCTCACCGGGCGCGCCCGCGCGAGCGGCTTCGCGCTGATGCGGCTGTGGGTCCTCAAGGAGAACGCCCGCGCCCGCCGCTTCTACGAGCGGGCCGGCTTCCTGCCGGACGGCACGGAGGAGCCCTTCGAGGTCGACGGCGTCGCCGTCCCCGAAGTGCGCTACGCACGGTGGCTGGCGGCGCCCTCGGCGGCCGCCGGAGCCTGAGCCGGGCCAGGTGGGCCGCACGTCCCACCGGCGGAGATCGTCCGGGGCCGCCCCGTTTTTGCGCTTTCCGCAAAGAACTTTGTGTGATCGCCGTGACGGGGGCACGTTGGTGTCGGAGGTGGTCACGATGACCCGACATTCCCGGCCCGGACCGGAACCCACGCCTCGTCCGGAGGGGCTCGGCGCCGGCATGACCGCCGACCTCGACGCCGGTGTCGAGGCCGGTGTCGAGGCCGGTGTCGTCGACGACACCCGCCGCTCCGCGGGGGTCCACAACGAACCCTTCTCCCCCGAATCCGAAGCCCGGGTGTGCGAACGGGTCCTGGGCGACCGCCGCCACGGCCTGTGAGACACGGCAAGGCCACGACCGGACCGTCCTCCTCGACGAGACCCGCCCCGGCCCCCGCCGGCGGCCACCACACCTGCGACGCCGTCCCACGGGCGCAACGCGTGCGGTGACCCGCCGACGGTCCCGGGACCGGACGTGTCAGCCGGGGCCGTCGAAGACGTCGTACGGGCCGGGAGCCCGTGCGTCACGACGGCCGCCGCGGGCGGGATCCGTCCGCCTCGGGTCGCGGCGGTGCGAAGCCTGTCGGGCCGTGCCGGCGTCGCGGCGGGCGGCCTCACCCACGTACGCCTGCTCCCACTCGCCGACGTCGAACTCCTCTGCCGTGGCCGTGCCGGTGAACTCCCGGTCGGGGGCGAACGGTTCGACGTCGGGACGGGACGGCGTGGCCACCCGGGCCGGGGCCGGCCGACCCGTGCGGTACGGGAGATCCGGCAGCTCCTCCCCCGTACCGGAGACGCCGTTTCCGGGCGGCGGCCCTCCGGGCTTCACCGCCGGAGCACCCTTCGGACCGCCCGGGAGCAGCAGTTCCACCCGGACCGTTCCGCTCCTGCGCTGCTGGGCGACGAACTCGTCGATCTGGGTGCGGCAGGCGTGGTCGAGGTGGGTCATGGCCGTGAGGTCGAGCCGGATCCGGGGGCTGCCCGCCGCGGCGACGGCGTCGAGCGCGTCGAGCAGTTGCGGGAGCCTGATGAAGGTGGCGCTGCCGGTCATCGTGAGTTTCGCCGTGTCCCCGTCCGTGCTGTGCCGCACGGTGGTCCGGGACATGCGGAGCACGGCGAGCACGACACCGGCGGCCAGACCGATGAGGACGCCTTCCAGCAGGGCCGTTCCGAAGATCGCGAAGGTGGTGACGACCATCACGACCGCCTCTCCCTTGTCCTGCTTCCACAGCCGCGGGAACTGTTCCGGCGCGAGGAGCTTCCAGCCGCTGTGCACGAGCACCCCGGCCAGCACCGTGATGGGGATCAGCGCGAGAACGCCGGGCAGCAGCAGGGCGAAGCCCAGCAGCCACAGGCCGTGGAGGGTGCGGGACAGCCGTGTTTTCGCTCCCGCCTGGACGTTGGCCGAACTGCGCGCGACCACGGCCGTCATGGGCAGCGCGCCCAGGGAGCCGCACACCGTGTTGCCGAGGCCCTGGGAGAGCAGTTCGCTGTTGTAGCGGGTGCGGGGGCCGGTGTGCATGCGGTCCACGGCGGCTGCGGTGAACAGGCTCTCCGCCGAGGCGATCACCGTGAACGTGAGCACGGTGGCCAGCACGGCCGGGTCGGCCAGCGAGGCGAACTCGGCGGCGCCGGGAAAGTGCACGGAGGCCGTCAGGTCGCCCACTCGGAGAGTGTCGATCCGCACCCCGGGCAGCGCGGCCACCGCCATCCCCACGGCGACCGCGACCAGCGGCGCCGGCACCTTGGCCACGGGGCCGGGCACCTTCTTCCAGACGAAGCACAGCGCCACGGTCGCGATTCCGAGCCCCGTGGCGATCAGCGCGTCGGTGGAGCTCAGGGCCGTGGTGACCAGCCCGGGCAGGCCGAGCGCGTTCTCCACGGGGGTGCCCGGAGCCTTGCTGTCGGCCAGCACGTAGGACTGGCTGATCATGAGGGGCAGGCCGATGCCCGCCAGCATGCCCTGGACGACGGCGACCGAGATCGCCTGGAACATCCTGCCGAGCTTGACGAGCGCGAGGGCGATCTGGAGGACTCCCGACGCCAGCACGATGATGCCGAGGGTCGCCGCTCCGTGCACGGTGATGGCCTCGGCGACCAGCGCGGCCAGGCCGGCCGCCGGCCCGCTCACCTGGAGGGTGCTGCCGCGCATCAGGCCGACGACCAGCCCGCCGACCACACCGGAGATGATGCCGAATTCCGCGGGCGCGCCCGAGGCGACAGCCACTCCGATGCACAGGGGCAGGGCGACGAGGAAGACCACGAACGACGCCACGATCTCGTTGACGAGCGAGGCCCCGCGCAGTTCTTCCGTGAGGGTGGGGCGCCGGTCCCCGGCGCCGCCGGCGGGACGGGTGGGGAAGGTCCTGCTCGGGGGGCGTGCGTGACGGGCGCGTTTTCGGGTGGGGGTGGTCATGAGGGGGTCCTCCGGGAGAGCCGTTCGGTGCGACAGGGGGGCCGAGCGGGTGGGACGTCAGCGGGCCTCGAACGTCCCGTCGTCGCCGAGCTCCAGCAGTGCTCCGGTCTCGACGCGGTAGTACCAGCCGTGCAGGCGGAGTTCGCCCGCGTTCATGAGGCGGCGGGCCGCCGGGTAGGAGCCGAGCACCGCGAGCTGGTGCACGATGTTGCGCTGCACGATCCGCTCGAGCCGCGCCTCCGTGCCGGGGCGCGTGCCGAGGCACGGGGTGAGGTACGGGGTGAGCGCGGGCCGCACCAGCGACAGCCATGCCTCGACGCCCGGGAGTCCGGACAGGTCGCTGCCCGAGGCCAGGGCGTCCATCGCCCCGCAGTGGGAATGGCCGCACACCACCACGTCCCGTACGCCGAGCACCTGGAGCGCGTACTCGATGGTGGCGGCCTCGCCGGACGGGACGCCCGAGCCGGGCGGGGGCACGATGTTGCCGGCGTTGCGCAGTTCGAAAACCTCACCGGGTCCGGCGCCGGTGATGAGCGCGGGGACGACGCGGGAGTCCGAGCAGCTGATGACCATGGCCTCGGGCGACTGGCCTGCCGCGAGGGCGCGAAGGGTGTCGGCGTCCCTGCCCGGATTCCGGTGGAAGGAACGCGCATGGTCGAGAAGGGCCTGCATGGTTGCCTCCTGGGGGGTTCGCAGCGGCGCTCGCCACGGGGGCGGCACCTGCGGACTGTGGCAACGACCGTAGGGACGCGGTTGTCAGAGCCCGGCCAGCAGCACGTCAAGGGGCGCCCATGATCCGGCCAGTTCTCTGCGACGGCAGGGTGTGTACGAAGAACGGGCCCCGGAACGCGGGTCGTCGGGCGTGGGATGAGTCACGATCTTCCCGGCGATCCCCTGTTGTACGGTGCAGAGGCCGAACTCGCCCTGCGTACAAGGCACTTGAGGCGCGGCCAGGCCGCGCGCCGGCAGGGCCCCGACGTGTCGCCGAGAACGGACGGATGGGAAGACGACCATGCGGGTGTTGCTCATCGAGGACGACGACACCATCGCCGAGCCCCTGGCCGAAGGACTGGCGCGCTTCGGGCTGGCGGTGGAACGTGTCGCCACCGGCACGGAGGCGCTCGGCGCGCCCTACGGGGACATCGTCCTGCTGGATCTCGGCCTGCCCGACATCGACGGGATCGACGTCTGCCGGCGCATCCGCCAGGTCTCCGACGTGCCCATCATCATGCTCACGGCGCGGGGCGGGGAGGCCGACCGGATCGTGGGTCTGGAGATCGGGGCCGACGACTACCTGGCGAAACCTTTCAGCATTCGTGAGCTGATCGCCCGGGTCCGGGCGGTCACCCGTCGCACGGCCGTTGCCGCCCACGGGTTCACGGGTCCGCCGGAACCGGCACGCCCGGCGGCGGTGACCGCCCTGCCGGAGCCTCCTGCCGGAGCCCCCGGCACGGACCCGGCGGCCGACGCCCGCACGGGGCGGCCCCCCGGTGGCGCGGAGGCCGCGCGGCCCGGAGGGCTCGTCGTCGACCGGCGCACCCGCCAGGTCCGGCTGGGCGCCGAGCGAGTGGCCCTCACGCCCAAGGAGTTCGACCTGCTGGCACTGCTGGCGGAGGACCCGGGCGCCGTCTACACCCGCCGGCAGATCATCGACCAGGTGTGGGACCCGCACTTCCACGGCCCGACCAGGACGCTGGACGTCCACGTGGCGACCTTGCGGCGCAAGCTCGGCGACAACCGCTGGATCGAGACCGTGCGCGGTGTGGGCTTCCGGCTGACCGACCACGTCTCCTTCCCCGGCCCGGCCGGCGCCGCGCGGCCGGGGCAGGTCGCCGACCGGGTGGCGCAGGCCCCTGACCGCGTGCCGCCTGCGACTGCCCTCCCGCCATCTGCGCCTGGCCGCGTACGACCGGTCGCCGACCGGGGCCCGGCTGCCCCCCACGCCCCGCCACCCGCTCCTGACCGGGTGCGGCAGTTCCCTGATCGGGTGCCGCCGCCGTGACCCGCCGTCTGCGGCTGAGCTACCTCACCCTCGTCGTGCTGGTGCTGCTCAGCCTGGAGATACCGCTCGGCATCGTCTACGGCGGCGCGGAGCGTCAGCGGGTGGTGCGGACCGCCGAGGACGAGGCCGAGGCCCTCGCGGCGTACGCCCGGCTCTCCCTGCGCTCCGACCAGTCGGCGGCGCTCGCACGACGGGTGATCCACTGTGCCGAGCGGATCGACGGAGAAGTGTTCGTCCTCGACCGCGACGGCAGGGTCCGTGCGGCGTCCCGTCCGATGAGCGACCGCGAGGCCCGGGACATGCTGGGCCGCAGGCACGTGCGCGCCGCACTGGGCGGGCGGGCCGCCACCGACGTGCGCACCGGCGGCTACGGACGGGTCGAGGTGCTGGCCGCGGCGGCCCCGGTGACCGCCGGAGCCTCGCGCTCCGGGGCCGTGCACCTGACGCTGCCCACCGAAGTGGTCTCCCAGCGGGTGCACCGGGTCTGGCTGACGCTCGCCGTCGCGGGACTGCTCGTCCTGACGGCCTTCGCCGGGCTGGGCCTCGCCGTGGCGCGCTGGACGGGCCGCCCCATCATGGAGCTGGAGGCGGTCACCGCCCGGCTGGCCCGCGGCGACCTCTCCGTCCGCGCGACCCTGGCGACGGCCACGGGCCCGCCCGAGGTCCGCCGGCTGGCCGGCACCTTCAACGACACCGCGGCGCGTCTGGAGCATGTGATGCGCTCGCAGCGGGCGTTCGCGGGCGAGGCGTCCCACCAGCTCAAGACGCCGCTCGCCGCGCTGCGGCTGCGACTGGACAACCTGGAGCCCGGGATCGCTCCCGGCTCCCGCGCCAACCTGGCCGCCGCGATGACGGAGACCGAGCGGCTCGCCCGGATGGTCGAGACGCTGCTCGCCATGGCCCGGCTCGAGGAGCACGCCACCGGCCGCGAGCCCGTGGCCCTCGACCGCTGCGCCCGTGAACGGGCCGCCACCTGGCGCCCGTTGTTCGCTTCCCGGGGATGCCGGCTGACCCTCGGCGGCGAGCGCGTCGGCCATGCGCTCGCCGTACCGGGCGCGGTGGAACAGATCCTGGACAACCTGCTCTCCAACGCCCTGCGGGTCTCCGGGCCCGGGACCGAGGTCCGGCTCGAGACCCGCCTGGTACGCGCTTCTCGCCGGGCGTCGCGCGAAGCCCGCTCCCCCTGGGCGGAGTTGCACGTCATCGACGAAGGCCCCGGGCTGCCGCCCGAGCAGCGTGCCCGCGCCTTCGACCGCTTCTGGCGCGCGCCGGGCGCTGCCGCCGGCGGCAGCGGCCTCGGACTCGCCCTGGTGCAGCGGCTCGCCGTCGCCGGCGGCGGGCGGGCCACGCTGGAGGAGGCCCCGCACGGCGGTCTGGACGCGGTGGTCCGCCTTCCCGCGGTGCCGCCCCGGCCCGCCGCACCGCCGCCGCGTCCGGTGGACGGCCCGCGCGCGCCCTGGAAACCGCGCCGCATGGCGGACGCGGCCCGCGCGCGCCTGCGCACGCGCCCCGGCGGCGGCAGGCTCGGCCGCGGGGCGCCCCCTCCCGTCCCGGGCCCGGCCGATTCCCCTCAGCAGCCGACATCGACACGGGCCCGGGGCGGGGCCGGGCCGACACGGACGTGACCGTGACCCGACGCAGGCGCCGCGAAGGCCGCGTACGCAGGCCGCCGAGAGCGAACCCGGTTCACCCCATCGCTCAGGCGACCGCGCCCATGCTCGGCCTGCCCGTCTGGTCGCTGCGCGGCGGCGGCCAGTTCCCGCACGGCGGGCCACGCCGCCCGCGGCCCCAGCCGCACGCTTCCGGGTCCGCTCACAGTCAGGTCACGTCAGGACAGGACAGGTCAGGACCCGTCCCCGTCACGGTCACGGTCGCGTCGGACGCGGTCAGGGAAGCTGAGGACAAGGCCCGCGGACCGTGCCGATGGCGCGCCGATCCCGGAGCACCTCATTCCACTGCGGCTGATCCCTCCAGCCGTCGGGCGTGGGGCACGGACGTGAACGCGAGGATGTCGCGGACCGCTTCGCGCAGGGTGCCGAAGTGGCGGTGCACGCCGTCCACCGCCGCGGGGGCGTTGACCCCCCACACCGTCATTCCGGCGCTCAGTCCGGACCGCACGCCGGACGGGGCGTCCTCGATGACGAGACAGTCCGCCGGTTCGGCGCCGAGTCGCGCGGCGGCCTGCAGATAGGGCACAGGCGACGGCTTGCCCTCGTCGACGGCGGCCGCGTCCACGAGGACGTCCGGCACCGGCAGGCCGGTCCGGGCGAAGCGGCCGCGTACCCGGTGCTCGTAGTTCGAGGTCACCAAGGCCCAGCTCCCGGGCCGCAGGGCGCCGAGCAGTTCCGAGGCCCCGTCGAAGGCCGCATAGGTGCCCGACCGGACGTCCTCGTCCTCCAACTCGTGCAGGGCGGCCAGGCACTCGTGAGGGTCCTCGCCCGGAGCGACCTGTGCGAAGGTCTCCGACGGCCGCGTCCGCAACGCCACCCGGTAGACCTCGTCGGGGTCCAGTCCGTACCGCTCCGCCCAGGCCCGCCAGACCCGGCGCTGGTTCTCCACGGCATCGATCAACGTGCCGTCGACATCGAACAGGACGTACTTCATGGCGCCGGGCCGCACGGTTTCGCCGATCACCCGTCGATCATGCCAGCAGGCTCCGCGCAGTCGGTCTGCGGACAGGCCCGGGCTCCTCACATCTCCAGCCTGGCCAGTGCCGCCGCCGCGGCGGCCGTCAGGCGGGGGTGGGGCAGGGCGGCGCGGACGACCTCCGCCGCGCGTTTGTCGCCGAGCGCGCCGAGGCCCTCCACACAGGCAAGGGCCACGCGCCAGTGGGGGTCCCCGGCCGTGAGTCTGCGGCGCAGGACCGTCATCAGCGCCGGCACGGACTCGGGGGCGCGCAGCCTGGTCAGCAGGCGGACCGGCAACAGGGCGTAGGCGACGCGGAGTTCGTTGGTGGCGAGTGCCGCCGCCGCGCGGGGGGTCCTGGGGTCGCCCAGCAGGAACAGCGCGTGGGCCGCGGAGACGCAGCGCTCCGGGTCGCGGTGGTTGAGCAGCAGGACCAGGGACTCGAAGGCCCGGCGGTCCCCGGCGCACCCGAGGCGGAAGGCGGCGAGTTCGCGGGCCCACAGGGGGCGTTCGCGTTCGGTGAGGACCGCGGCGAGTTCGTCATGGTCGGTGGTGGTCAGCAGTCGTTCGTACACCGGACCGCCGCCCGCCTCGTCCCGTAGCCGGCTCGCGAGCGACCGTAACTCCTCGTCCATGGGAGCAGGGTATCGAGGCGGCGGAGGCGCGATCCAGATCACATCACTCCAGGGCTGGCGCGCTCGTTACCCGCGAGTTAATCTCAGGTGAGCGGGTAACCCCCGCGCTTTCGGCGGCCTGGTGACGCAGCCGTCGAGAGGTTGTCGGTTCGGCTTTTCGAAGCCCGCAGTACGACGTGGCCCGGGACAGGCCCGTCGGCCCAGCACCACGACACGCGTTTTCCCGCCCGCCGCACGCCCCTCGGTGTCCGGCCTGTGCGCATTCGGCGCTCCTCGGCGATTCTTCCGTTCCGCCCCGCGCGCTCCTCCTTCAGTCGTCACTCATCCCTGGAGTCCCGTGATGGACACCCCTCTCCACACCATTGCCGTCGTCGGCCTCGGCACCATGGGCACCGGCATCGCCGAGGTCCTCGCCCGCGCCGGCCGTGAGGTCATCGGCATCGACGTCAGCGACGCCGCGGCCCGCCGGGCCGTCCTCGCGCTCGAGGCCTCCACCGCCCGCGCCGTGGAGCGCGAGCGGATCACCGAGGAGGAGCGCCGCACCGTCCTCGCCCGCTTCCGCACCTTCTCCGACCTTCAGGCCGCGGCGGAGGCCGACCTCGTCATCGAGGTCGTGCCCGAGTCGTACGAGGCCAAGCTCCAGGTCCTGCGGGAGCTGGACGGCATCGTCCGGCCGCAGGCGATCATCGCCACGGGTACCAACGCCCTCTCCGTGACCCGGCTCGCCGCCGATTCCCAGCACCCTGAGCGCGTGCTCGGCCTGCACTTCTTCAACCCGGCGCCGGCGATGAAGCTGGTCGAGGTGGTCTCCTGCGTGCTCACCGCGCCGGCGGCCGTGGAGGCCGTCACCGCGCTCGCCACGGAGCTCGGCAAGGAGCCGGTCGCGGTCGGCGACCGGCCCGGATTCGTGGCCGACGGCCTGCTGTTCGGCTACCTCAACCAGGCGGCGGCGATGTACGAGTCGCGATACGCCTCCCGTGAGGACATCGACGCCGCGATGAAGCTCGGCTGCGGTCTGCCGATGGGTCCGCTCGCGCTGCTCGACCTGATCGGCATCGACACCGCCCGTACCGTCCTGGACGCCATGTACGCGGAGTCGCAGGACCGGCTGCACGCTCCGGCGCCCGTCCTGAAGCAGCTCAGCGAGGCGGGGCTGACCGGCCGGAAGGCCGGCCGCGGCTTCTACACGTACGCCGCGCCGGACACCGCGGAGGTCGTCGACGACGCGCTGACCCCCAAGCCGTCGGCGGAGGCGGCCGCCGGCCGCGAGGTCCGCTCGGTGGGTGTGGCCGGCTCGGGCACCATGGCGAGCGGTATCGCCGAGGTCTTCGCCAAGGCCGGTTACGACGTCGTCCTCGCCGCCCGCAGCCTGGAGAAGGCGGAGGTGGCCAAGGCCCGGATCGGCAAGTCGCTGGCCCGCTCGGTCTCCAAGGGCCGGATGACGGAGGAGGCCCGTGAGGCCACCCTCGCCCGTATCGCGCCCGCCGGCTCGCTGGACGCCTTCTCCGACGTCGACCTGGCGCTGGAGGCGGTGGCCGAGGACCTGGAGATCAAGCAGCAGCTGTTCGCCACCCTGGACAAGATCTGCAAGCCGGGCGCCGTGCTCGCCACCACGACCTCGTCGCTGTCGGTCGTCGCCTGCGCCCGCGCCACCTCGCGCCCCGAGGACGTCATCGGGATGCACTTCTTCAACCCGGCGCCGGCGATGAAGCTGGTCGAGGTGGTCCGCACGGTCCTCACCGCCGACGATGTGCACGCCACGGTCCGCGAGGTCACCACGAAGATCAAGAAGCACCCGGTGGACTGCGGCGACCGCGCCGGCTTCATCGTGAACGCGCTGCTCTTCCCGTACCTCAACAACGCGATCAAGATGGTCGAGGAGCACTACGCCACCCTCGACGACATCGACGCCGCGATGAAGCTCGGCGGCGGCTACCCGATGGGCCCGTTCGAGCTGCTCGACGTGGTCGGGCTCGATGTCTCGCTGGCCATCGAGAAGGTGCTGCACAACGAGTTCCGCGACCCGGGTCTGGCCCCGGCGCCGCTGCTGGAGCACCTGGTGGCGGCGGGCTGCCTCGGCCGCAAGACGGGACGCGGCTTCCGCGAATATGCCCGGCGCTGAGTCCGACGCCGGATGGGGCGGGCTGCTCGGTCCGGGCGGCCCGTCCCCGGCTCCGGCCCCGTCCGACGCCGGCACCGCCCCGTGGGCGCATTCAGCTGCTCGAATGCAGTACGTTCAGATCATGCCCCAGCCCGCTGATCCCTCCCGCCGCACCGGCCGCGCCGGCGCCCAGGCCGACGCTCCGGAGAGCGCCGCAGGCTCCCGCGCCGCCGCGCAACGTCTGAAGATGCGCCGTGAACTGGCGGCGGCGGCCATGGAGTTGTTCGCGACCAAGGGCTACGAGGCGACGACCGTCGACGAGATCGCCGCCACGGCGGGGGTGGCACGACGGACCTTCTTCCGGCACTTCCGCTCCAAGGAAGAGGCGATCTTCCCGGACCACGACGACACGCTGGTACGGGCGGAGGCGGTGCTGAACGCCGCGCCGCCCCACGAGCACCCGCTGGACACGGTCTGCCGCGGCATCAAAGAGGTCATGCGGATGTACGCGGCCTCTCCCGCGGTCTCCGTGGAGCGCTACCGCCTGACCCGCGAGGTGCCGACGCTGCGGGAGCGCGAGATCGCGTCGGTGGCCCGCTACGAGCGCCTGTTCACGCGCTATCTCCTGGGCCATTTCGACGAGCGCGACCACCACGACGGCAATGACGACCCGCTGCTGGCGGAGGTGGCCGCCTCCGCGGTCGTCACCGCGCACAACCACGTGCTGCGCCGCTGGCTGCGGGCCGGCGGCCAGGGCGACGTGGAGGCCCAGCTCGACCACGCGTTCGCGATCGTCCGCGACACGTTCGGTTCGGGCATAGGGGCCGGCCGCAAGAGCGGCACGGTCATGGGCGAGACCACCCCGGCGGCCGAAGAGCCCGCGGCCACGGCCCGCACGCAGGGCGAGGTGCTGGTGGCCGTGGCCCGTACGGACGCGCCGCTGAGCGAGGTCATGCGGACGATCGAGCAGGCACTCAAGAGCGGCTGACCAGCCCGTACGGATTCACCCGTCCGGCGGTACCTGGCGTCGCGAGAGTCACATCACGCCCCCTTACTCCAGCAGCACACATACGCACACAACGTCACGGCCGCCCCGTCCTGGGGCGGCCGTTCGCGCTGCTCAGGAGCCCATTCGATCGATCATCGCTCATATGTGTCCGGCGGATTGCATCTGAGAGAAATTCTTGGCACGCAGTGTCTTGTCACCTGGCACGGGGTGCCATACGTTGATGTTGTCCGGGCGGCCGGCGTGCAGAGACCATTCGTACGCCGGCTGTCCCCGCAACCATCGCGCTGCGCGCCCGGACGCCTGCGTCACCAGGCACCTTCAAGCGCCCACCAGCGCCGCCACCGAGCACCACCCGCCGAACCGACGGCACACCTCCACAGCAGCAGCACCACCCCGACGTACCCCTCAGCGTCCCCCTCAGACGCTCTTCGCCGGAGGCAACACCGTGAAGGAAATCCTGGACGCGATCCAGTCGACGGAGTCCACGTCCGCCGACTTCGCCGCTCTGACCATCCCCGAGTCCTACCGCGCGGTCACCGTGCACAAGGACGAGGTCGACATGTTCGAGGGCCTCGCCACGCGGGAGAAGGACCCCCGCAAGTCCCTCCATGTCGAGGACGTGCCGGTGCCGGAGCTCGGCCCCGGCGAGGCCCTGGTTGCGGTCATGGCCTCCTCGGTCAACTACAACTCCGTGTGGACCTCGATCTTCGAGCCGCTGTCGACCTTCGGGTTCCTGGAGCGCTACGGACGCCTGTCCGAGCTCACCAAGCGCCACGACCTGCCGTACCACGTCATCGGGTCCGACCTCGCGGGCGTCGTCCTGCGCACCGGCCCCGGCGTGAACGCCTGGAACCCCGGGGACGAGGTCGTCGCGCACTGCCTCTCCGTCGAGCTGGAGTCCTCCGACGGCCACAACGACACGATGCTCGACCCCGAGCAGCGCATCTGGGGCTTCGAGACCAACTTCGGCGGCCTCGCCGAGATCGCGCTCGTCAAGTCCAACCAGCTGATGCCCAAGCCCAAGCACCTCAGCTGGGAGGAGGCCGCTTCCCCGGGCCTGGTCAACTCCACCGCGTACCGCCAGCTCGTCTCCCGCAACGGCGCCGGCATGAAGCAGGGCGACAACGTCCTCATCTGGGGCGCCAGCGGCGGACTCGGCTCCTACGCCACCCAGTTCGCGCTGGCCGGCGGCGCCAACCCGATCTGTGTCGTCTCCAGCGACCAGAAGGCGGACATCTGCCGGAAGATGGGCGCCGAGGCGATCATCGACCGCAACGCCGAGGGCTACAAGTTCTGGAAGGACGAGCACACCCAGGACCCGAAGGAGTGGAAGCGCTTCGGCAAGCGCATCCGCGAACTCACCGGCGGCGAGGACATCGACATCGTCTTCGAGCACCCCGGCCGCGAGACCTTCGGCGCGAGCGTCTACGTCACCCGCAAGGGCGGCACCATCACCACCTGCGCCTCGACCTCGGGCTACATGCACGAGTACGACAACCGCTACCTGTGGATGTCGCTGAAGCGGATCATCGGCTCGCACTTCGCCAACTACCGCGAGGCGTGGGAGGCCAACCGCCTCATCGCCAAGGGCAAGATCCACCCGACGCTCTCGAAGGTCTACTCCCTCGAGGACACCGGCCAGGCCGCGTACGACGTGCACCGCAACCTCCACCAGGGCAAGGTCGGCGTCCTCGCCCTCGCCCCGCGGGAAGGCCTCGGCGTCCGCGACCCGGAGATGCGCGAGAAGCACCTCGACGCCATCAACCGCTTCAGGAATGTCTGAGGTCTGCAGATGACAGAGCGCCAGAAGGACCGGCCCTGGCTCATGCGGACGTACGCCGGTCACTCGACCGCCGAGGCGTCCAACGAGCTGTACCGGCGCAACCTCGCCAAGGGCCAGACGGGTCTGTCGGTGGCCTTCGACCTGCCGACCCAGACCGGTTACGACCCCGACCACGTCCTCGCCCGCGGCGAGGTCGGCCGGGTCGGGGTGCCGGTCTCCCATCTGGGCGACATGCGCCGGCTGTTCCAGGACATCCCCCTGGAGCAGATGAACACCTCGATGACCATCAACGCCACGGCCATGTGGCTGCTGGCGCTGTACCAGGTGGTCGCCGAGGAGCAGGGTGCGGACATCACCAGGCTCCAGGGCACGACCCAGAACGACATCGTCAAGGAGTACCTGTCGCGCGGGACGCACGTCTTCCCGCCCGGTCCTTCGCTGCGCCTGACCACCGACATGATCACGTACACGGTGGCCAACATCCCCAAGTGGAACCCGATCAACATCTGCAGCTACCACCTGCAGGAGGCCGGGGCCACGCCGGTGCAGGAGATCGCGTACGCGATGTCCACCGCGATCGCCGTGCTGGACGCGGTGCGCGACTCCGGCCAGGTGCCGGCGGAGAAGTTCGGTGACGTCGTCGCCCGCATCTCGTTCTTCGTGAACGCGGGCGTCCGCTTCATCGAGGAGATGTGCAAGATGCGCGCGTTCGGGCGCATCTGGGACAAGGTCACCCGCGAGCGCTACGGCATCGAGAACGAGAAGCAGCGCCGCTTCCGCTACGGCGTCCAGGTCAACTCCCTCGGACTGACCGAGGCGCAGCCGGAGAACAACGTCCAGCGCATCGTGCTCGAGATGCTGGCCGTGACGCTCTCCAAGGACGCCCGGGCCCGCGCCGTGCAGCTCCCCGCGTGGAACGAGGCGCTGGGTCTGCCCCGGCCGTGGGACCAGCAGTGGTCGCTGCGCATCCAGCAGGTGCTGGCGCACGAGTCGGACCTGCTCGAGTACGAGGACATCTTCGACGGGTCGCACGTCATCGAGGCCAAGGTCGAGTCGCTGGTCGCCGAGTGCCTGGCGGAGATCGACCGGATCCAGGAGATGGGCGGCGCGATGGCGGCCGTCGAGTCCGGCTACCTCAAGTCGCAGCTGGTCTCCTCGCACGCCGAGAGGCGGGCACGGATCGAGGCGGGCGACGAGAAGATCGTCGGCGTCAACATCTACGAGACCACCGAGGAGAACCCGCTCACCGCGGACCTCGACACGGCCATCATGACGGTCGACCCGGCGAACGAGGCCCGGGTCGTCGCGAAGCTGCACGAGTGGCGCGCGGACCGCGACGAGTCCCGTGCGGCAGAGGCCCTCGCGGCACTGAAGAAGGCCGCGGCGGGCACCGAGAACCTGATGGCGGCCACCGTCGAGTGTGCGCGTGCGGGCGTCACCACCGGCGAGTGGGCCTGGGCGCTGCGTGACGTCTTCGGCGAGTTCCGTGCGCCGACGGGCGTCAGCAGCGCCCCGGTGGCCGTCACCGCGGAGGCGGGCACCCCGCTCGCCGCCGTGCGCGAGAAGGTGGCGCGTACCGCGGACGAGCTGGGCTGCGGCCGGCTGCGGCTGCTGGTCGGCAAGCCGGGCCTGGACGGGCACTCCAACGGCGCAGAGCAGATCGCCGTACGGGCCCGTGACGCCGGGTTCGAGGTGGTCTACCAGGGCATCAGGCTCACGCCTGAGCAGATCGTCTCCGCCGCCCTCGCGGAGGACGTGCACTGCGTCGGCCTCTCCATCCTGTCCGGCTCGCACGCCGAGCTGGTGCCGGACGTACTCGCACGGCTGCGCGAGGCGGGCGCCGTGGACATTCCGGTGATCGTCGGCGGGATCATCCCGAACGCCGACGGCGCCGCTCTGAAGGAGGCGGGCGTGGCCGCCGTCTTCACCCCGAAGGACTTCGGTATCACGGAGATCATCGGCCGTATCGTCGACGAGATCCGTAAAGCGAACAAGCTCGACCCTCTGGAGGTCCCCGCATGAGCACCCCTGTGCACCCGGTCAACCGTCTTCGTCCGCGCCGTTCCTGCCTGGCGGTGCCCGGCTCGAACCCGCGGTTCCTGGAGAAGGCCCAGGGTCTGCCCGCCGACCAGGTCTTCCTCGACCTGGAGGACGCGTGTGCGCCGCTCGCGAAGCCGGACGCGCGCCACACCATCGTGAAGTTCCTCAACGAGGGCGACTGGACCGGCAAGACGCGGGTCGTGCGGGTCAACGACTGGACCACGCACTGGACCTACCGTGACGTCGTCACGGTCGTCGAGGGCGCCGGCCAGAACCTCGACTGCATCATGCTGCCGAAGGTGCAGGACGCCCAGCAGATCGTGGCGCTGGACCTGCTGCTCACCCAGATCGAGAAGACGATGGGCTTCGAGGTCGGCAAGATCGGCATCGAGGCGCAGATCGAGAACGCGCAGGGCCTCAACAACGTCAACGCGATCGCCCAGGCGTCGCCGCGCGTGGAGACGATCATCTTCGGCCCGGCCGACTTCATGGCCTCCATCAACATGAAGTCACTGGTCGTCGGCGAGCAGCCCCCCGGTTACGACGCCGACGCGTACCACTACATCCTGATGAAGATCCTGATGGCGGCCCGCGCCAACAACCTCCAGGCGATCGACGGCCCCTACCTGCAGATCCGCAACATCGACGGCTACCGCGCCGTCGCGCAGCGCGCCGCCGCTCTCGGCTTCGACGGCAAGTGGGTGCTCCACCCGGGTCAGGTCGAGGCGTCCAACGAGATCTTCTCGCCGTCGCAGGAGGACTACGACCACGCGGAGCTGATCCTCGACGCGTACGACTACTACACGTCGGAGGCGGGCGGCAAGAAGGGCTCGGCGATGCTCGGCGACGAGATGATCGACGAGGCCAGCCGCAAGATGGCACTCGTCGTCTCCGGCAAGGGGCGCGCGGCCGGCATGCAGCGCACCAGCAAGTTCGAGATCCCGGAGGCCTGACCGTCATGCAGTTCGGACGCACCTACGAGGAGTTCGAGGTCGGCGCGGTCTACAAGCACTGGCCCGGGAAGACGGTCACGGAGTACGACGACCACCTCTTCTGTCTCCTGACGATGAACCACCACCCCCTCCACATGGACGTCAACTATGCGGAGAACACGACGGACTTCGGCAAGAACGTCGTGGTGGGCAACTACATCTACTCGCTGCTGCTCGGCATGTCCGTGCCGGACGTCTCCGGCAAGGCCATCGCCAACCTGGAGATCGAGTCGCTGCGGCACGTGGCGCCGACCTTCCACGGCGACACGATCTACGGCGAGACCACCGTCCTCGACAAGACGCCCTCCCGGTCGAAGAGCGACCGCGGGATCGTCTACGTGGAGACCAAGGGCTACAAGCAGGACGGCACCCTCGTCTGCGTCTTCCGGCGCAAGGTGATGGTCCCGACGGAGACGTACATCAAGGAGCGCGGCGGCGAGCAGCCCGGCCGGCCCGAGCTGAAGTCACAGGAGAAGTAGTCATGGCGCGACTCGCCCAGACCCACGGTCTGACCGATGTTCAGCAGGAGATCCTCGCCACCGTGCGGGACTTTGTCGACAAGGAGATCATCCCTGTCGCCACCGGGCTGGAGCACAAGGACGAGTACCCGACGCAGATCGTCGAGGGCCTGAAGGAACTCGGCCTGTTCGGCCTGATGATCCCGGAGGAGTACGGCGGCCTGGGCGAGTCCCTTCTCACGTACGCGCTGTGCGTGGAGGAGATCGCCCGTGGCTGGATGTCCGTCTCCGGCATCATCAACACGCACTTCATCGTGGCGTACATGCTCAAGCAGCACGGCACGCAGGAGCAGAAGGACACCTTCCTGCCGCGCATGGCGCTGGGCGAGGTGCGGGGCGCGTTCTCGATGTCCGAGCCCGGCCTCGGCTCCGACGTGTCGGCCATCACGTCCAAGGGCGTCAAGGACGGTGACGAGTACGTCCTCAACGGCCAGAAGATGTGGCTGACGAACGGTGGCACGTCCACTCTGGTCGCCGTCCTGTGCCGGAGTGACGAAGGACACCCCGAGGGCACCGCCCCGCACAAGTCGATGACGACCTTCCTGGTCGAGAAGGAGCCCGGCTTCGGAGAGGTCCGCCCCGGCCTCACCATCCCCGGGAAGATCGACAAGATGGGTTACAAGGGCGTCGACACGACCGAACTCATCATGGACGGACTGCGCATTCCGGCCAATCGGGTACTCGGCGGCACCACCGGCCGAGGGTTTTACCAAATGATGGACGGCGTCGAGGTCGGGCGCGTGAATGTGGCCGCGCGTGGCTGCGGTGTCGCGCAGCGTGCCTTTGAGCTGGGCGTCTCCTACGCCCAGCAGCGCCACACCTTCGGCAAGCAGATCGCCCAGCACCAGGCGATCCAGTTCAAGCTGGCCGAGATGGCTACCAAGGTCGAGGCCGCCCATGCGATGATGGTGAACGCGGCACGCAAAAAGGACTCCGGGGAACGAAACGACCTGGAGGCAGGGATGGCGAAGTACCTCGCCTCCGAGTACTGCAAGGAAGTCGTCGAGGACGCCTTCCGTATCCACGGCGGCTACGGCTTCTCCAAGGAGTACGAGATCGAGCGCCTCTACCGTGAGGCTCCGATGCTGCTGATCGGTGAGGGTACCGCCGAGATCCAGAAAATGATCATTGGTCGTCGGCTGCTCGAGGAGTACCGATTCCAGGGTTGATTGTCGCTTTTGAGTCGGTTACGGCCGGAAGATGATCACACCCTGTCATCATCTTCCGGCCGCCGACTCGGCTTCTGCCTTTCCCAGTTGCGGGTCGTAACCGATACGATCGCGGGAAAGCCGCCGTCCCCCGTTGCCAGCGCGGCATCATCCGCTACGAAGGTCATCCATGCCCCACAGCCAAACCTCTGCACCTCGCGACAGCCTCCTTGGCGTACGTATCGCTCGCGGAGCATCGCCGTGGCTTCTGCCGACCGTCGCCACCGCTGCACTCAGCCTGGCCCGTTCGCGCCGCTCCCGGCGTGCCGCGGCCATCGCCGTGCCCACCACCGCGCTCGCGGCGGGCATGCTGTGGTTCTTCCGCGACCCCGAGCGTGAGATCGCGCACGGCCGGGTCATCTCGCCGGCCGACGGTGTGGTGCAGAGCATCATGCCGTGGAAGGACGGACGTACCCGTGTCGCGATCTTCATGAGCCCGCTCAACGTCCACGTCAACCGCGCGCCCCTCTCGGGCACGGTGACGTCGGTCGAGCACATCCCGGGCGGTTTCGTCCCCGCGTTCAACAAGGAGAGCGAGAACAACGAGCGCGTTGTCTGGCACTTCGACACCGAGCTCGGTGACATCGAGATGGTGCAGATCGCCGGCGCGGTCGCGCGGCGGATCGTCCCGTACATCCCGCAGGGCACCAAGGTCGAGCAGGGCGACCGCATCGGTCTGATCCGCTTCGGATCGCGCGTTGACATCTACCTTCCGGAAGGTGTCGACGTCGCTGTCGAGGTCGGTCAGACCACGACTGCGGGGGTGACTCGAATTGACCGTGATTGATCCCGAAACCCAGGCGTCCAACTGGGTCGCCGAGGACGACGACGCGGAGGAAATGCCGCTGTCGCTGCGGTTGTCGATAGCGGACACCCTCACACTCGGTAACGCGACGTGCGGATTCATGGCGGTGTACTTCACCACCACCGGCATCCTCATCCCGCACCTGTCGGGTGACGAGTCCGGCATGGCCCGCAACAGCGCGGCCACGGCCGTGATCCTCATGCTGTGCGCGGCGGTCTTCGACCTGTTCGACGGCCTCGTCGCCCGCAAGCTGCGGTCGTCGCCGATGGGTGCGGAGCTGGACAACCTCTCCGATCTGATCAGCTTCGGTCTGGCGCCCGCGTACTTCGTGCTGGTGTACGGCATGGTCGCGAGCGACGCGCACGAGCGGGTCGCGGCGGTGGGCGCGATCGTTGTGCTGCTGGCGGTGGTGCTGCGGCTTGCGCGCTTCTCGTGCGTCACCGTGAAGGACGGCACGTTCCAGGGCATGCCCTCGCCGTTCGGTGCGCTCACGGTCGTCTCGATCGTGCTGCTCGAGCTGCCGTTCGAGGCGACACTGCTGGCGGTCGTCGGTACCGCGTGGCTGATGGTGAGCCGGGTCGAGTACCCGAAGCCGCGGGGCATCCTCGCGGTGGCGATGCTCGGCTGGATCGTTTCGGCCATGGGCATGCTGGCGGCGTGGGCGTTCGACGCGCCGGGCGGCCAGGTGCTGCTGCAGATGGGCTGCGCGCTGCAGATCGTGATGGCGGCGACGATCCCGCTGTTCGCCACGGCGCGCCGGGTGAACACGTTCCGTGACAACCGGCGTGAGAGCCGCGAGGCGCGGGCGGCACAGCTCCCGTAGTCCTGCTCGTACGTTGCCCCAGGGGCCCGGACCGAATTCGGTCCGGGCCCCTGGGGCTTTCCCGCGCCCCTATGCCCCCCGGGCCGGTCGGAGCCGCGCCCTCAGTCGCACGCGGGCGCCGGCACGTCGCGCGGGGCGCCCGGGTCGAGCAGACCGAGCCGCTGGGCGTGCAGCACGGCGCTGAGGCGGTCCGGGGCGTCCAGCTTCCGGTACACACTCTGCAGATGCTTGTGCACGGTACGCACCGACACATGGAGCCGGCGGGCGATGGCCTGCGCGGGCAGGCCCTCGGCGAGCAGCCGCAGGACCGCCGACTCGCGCGGGGTGATGCCCAGCGCCGACGCCTGCGCCCCGGACGGGCCGGCCCCACCGCGGTGTCCGCCCGCCGCGCCCGGTGCCGCGCGACCGGTCAGCAGTTCGTGCTGGGCCGCGGCCGCCCGCAGCAGCGGCTGAACGGCCGCCGCGTACCGCAGGGCCCGCTCGTCGAAGTCGGGTCCGCCGCGGTGGATCACGAAGCCCCGCACCGGACGGTTCCGGCCCGGCAGGGGCAGCCCCAGCATCTGGTCGGTCCCGAGGCAATGGCGGAGGACGCTCGCGGTCTCACTGTTCCGCCAGCGGGAACCCGCGATCCGGGCCGCCGTGCCGGGTGCGCGGTCCGGCAAGGTGCCGTAGTGCCCGGCGAAGGGATAGCCCTCCCGGATCAGGCGTGCGGCCCGGCCCGCGGGCACGTCCGTGCTGCCCACGCCCCTTCGCCACACCCGCACGGGGCCGTCGTCGGCAAGCCACTCGGAGTCCTTGGCGACGACCACCTCGCCGCCGAGCGCCCGCATCAGCTCCTCCGCCACCGCACGCCACAGATGATCCGGGTCCCTGGTCTCGAGGAGGCTCACGGCGAGCTCCAGCATGCGCGCGTAATCGATTCCTGCCGGGTCGGACATCCCTCTGCCTTTCGCGGTCCCCCTGCCGGAGCAGGGAGCGCCACGCGGCGGTCGAGCGTGGCGTACGGAGCAGCTTGCCGCAGCGGAAGAGGCCGTGGCCAGCGGCTGTCCGGCCGTCAATACGCACTTGTCCCCATAGTGACCGTGATCCGGCTCGGCCATAGTTCTGGCGGGGCCGGCGCGTCGGCGGTCCGCCACGGGGGTTCGGATCACGGGCGCCACGCCGCGCCCCGCCGGGGAGGCGTGCGGTCACCCCCGCCGGCGTCGTCGGGTACGGCGCCGTCCGGTGGCGGACCCGGCCGTCCCCGGCGAGGACTCCCCGGCGCGGCGGCCGAAGCCGCTGCCCGGGACGCCCTCGCCCCTCGCCCCCTGAGCCGGGGACGAGGGGCGAGCGGCGAGTGACGAGGTGGGGTCAGCCCGCGGAGGGCTTGAAGGACTTCGCCACCTCCGACGCCGTCCCCGGACGGACCACCTTCAGGCCGCCGGGCACGGACTTGTCCGGCTTCATGATGAAGCTCTCACGCGTGGACGGCGCCGCCGGGTCCGAGAGGTCGTGGGTGATGCCGAAGTCGCTCTTGTACGCGTTGAGCGTCAGCAGCGCCTTGTCGACGCCCTCCCGGGTCAGGTCCTTGTCGGCGCACGCCTTCTTCAGCGCCTCGCCGAAGACCGTCGCCGCCGTGTAGCCGGCGACCACACCGTTGTCGAGGCCGTCCTTCGGGTACTCGGCCGCGTACTCCTTGGCGAGCTTCGACGGGCCGGGCTCCGGCGCGCCGATCGGGAGCGTGGAGGAGGCGATGTAGAAGTCCTTGGTGAGCGCCGGTCCCGCCGGCGTCGCCAGCAGCTGCGGCGCGAACGCGGAGTTGTTGCCGACGATCGGCACGTTGAAGCCGCCCGCCGCCGCCACACCGGCCAGGGACGCCGCCTGCCGCGGACCCGCGCTGAGCAGGATCGCCTTGACGCCCGCCTTCTTCAGGGCCGCGACCTGCGCCGTCATGTCGTTGTCCGTCGGCTTGATCTTCTGCTCGACGACCGTGAGGCCCGCCTTCTCGGCCGCGTACTTGGAGCCGGCCAGCGCGTTCTCGCCGTAGTCGCCCTCGAAGAAGACGTGACCGATCTTGTCGCCCTTGGCGATGCGCTTCTCGGCGAGAAGGTAGTCGACGGCGTTGATCGTCTCGACGTCGTACGTGGCGCCGAGGACCCGGACGTACGGGCTGCCCAGCAGGTTCGCGGACCACGCCTGGGGCAGCACGAGCCCCTTGTCCTGGCCGTTGACGCGCTCCTTGACGGCCGCGACGAACGGAGAGCCGATGAACTGCGCGAAGCCGAGCACCTTCGGCTCCAGCTCGGTGTAGCCGGCGACGGCCTTCTGCGGGTCGTAGCCGTGGTCGCGGACCGTCAGCTCGATCTGCCGGTCGCAGATGCCGCCGGCCGCGTTGGTCTGCTTCGCCCACAGCTGCTGGGCCTGGGTGACGCTCTTGCCGAGGGAGGCGTAGACGCCCGTCATGTCGGTGAGCACGCCGAGCGTGATCGCCTTGTCGGTGACCCCCTTGTCGGTCTTGACTCCCCCGGCGCCCTTGGTGTCACCGTCGCCGCTGGAGGCCTTGCTGCTGCAACCGGCCGTCACCGTCAGCGCGAGGACGGCGAGGACCGCCGCGTACGTTCTTGACTTCATTTCTTCTCCCGAGGGGACGGAACGAGGCGGGTGAGTCCGCCGGGCAGGAACAGCACGACCGCGACGACAGCCGCGCCGTACAGATAGCGGGAGGCCTCCCCGGGGGACACGCCGCCGGTGCCCGGTGCGGAGACCAGGGGCAGGGCGTCGCTCCAGCGGGTGAGGACCTGGGGGAGCAGCGAGACGAAGATCGCGCCTACGACGGCTCCCGCGACCGTGCCGAGACCGCCGATGACGATCATGGCCAGGTACTCGAGGGAAAGGATCATGCCGAAGTACTCGGGCACGGTCCGCTGGAAGATCAGGGCCAGCAGGACGCCGGCGAGACCCGCATACATCGAGGACAGGACGAAGACGGCGGCCCGGTAGCGGGCGACCGGCACGCCCATCACGCCGGCGGCGATGCGGTGGTCCCGCAGGGCGTTCATCGCCCTGCCGGGCCGGCTGCGGAGCACTCCGCGGGCGAAGAGGCCGCACAGCAGGAGGGCGACGAGTGCGGCGTACCAGAGCTTCTCCATGGACTGGAACGGGACGGCGGCGACGAGGAGCTCGCTGTCGTCGAACTCGAATCCGAAGAGGGAGAGCGGAGGCACGGAGCGGCCGTTGAAACCGCCGGTCAGGTCACGGGCGTTGAACAGCACATGCTGGCCGACGAAGATCAGCGCGAGCGTGGCGATACCGAGGTACGCCCCGCGCAGCCGGCCGGCGATGGGGCTGAACACCCCGCCCGCCAGACCGGCGAGGAGTACCGCGAGCACGGCCGCCAGCCATGTCGGCAGGCCGAGACCTGCCAGCTCGTGACCGCTCTCCACGTCGTTGCCGCCGGCCAGGACGCAGTAGCCGTACGCGCCGATGGCCAGGAAGAAGGCGTGCCCCATGGAGAGCTGCCCGGTCGCGCCGGTGAGCAGGTTGATGCCGATGGCGCCGATCGCGGCGGCCATGGCGAAGAGGCCTGCCTGGAGCCAGAAGCGGTCGAGATAGAAGGGCAGCGCGAGGAGGAGGAGCGACAGGGCGACCCAGACGTACGCGCGGGGGCGCCGCCACGGCGGAGCCTGCCGTACGCCGGCCACCGGGCCGGGCCGGGCAGCCTCTGAAGCGGCCTTCGCGGGCTCCGTACCGCCGGGCGGTACGGGTGCCGCGTCGGCGGCCTTCTCCGGCACGGCGGCCTCGCCCGCGGGAGCGGGGACGGACGGCTTCGCGGCTTCCCCCGTGGGGGCGGGGACGGACGGCTTCGCGGTCTCGACGCGCTCTGAGCGCTCCGCGGAGCCGGGGCGGTCGGTGTCAGACACGGGCGAGCTCCTTCGTGCCGAAGAGTCCGGCGGGCCGCGCCAACAGCACGAGCAGCATCACCAGGTACGGGGCGAGATCCCCGATCCCCCCGCCCAGGAAGGTCAGTTCGCTCTGGTAGCCCGTAGCGAACGACTCCGTGACCCCGACGATCAGACCGCCCGCCAACGCACCCGTGGTCGAGTCCAGGCCGCCGAGGATCGCGGCCGGGAACGCCTTGAGGGCGGCGAGGGAGGTGGCCCGTTCCAGGCCGGGCGTCGGGAAGACGGTCAGGAACAGCGCCGCGACCGCGGCGAGCGCGCCGGCGACCGCCCAGGCCGACATCGAGACCCGTCCGAGGCGTACGCCCATCAGCGCGGCCGTCTGCGGGTTCTCGGCCGCGGCCCGCATCGCCACGCCCCAGGAGGTGTAGCGGAAGGCGAGCAGGAACGCCGTGATGAGCAGCGCGGCGGCGACGAACGCCGCGATCCGGGTCTGCGCGATCGTGATCTCACCGAGGTTCACCACCCGGTCGCCCCAGGGGTCGCCGAGCGCCATCACGTCCGTGCCGATCAGCCGGGTGAGCTCCGTCGTGAGGAGGATGTCCACACCGATCGTGACGATGGCGAGGACGCTGTGGTCCGAGCCCCGGTAACGGCGCATGACCAGGAAGTCGACGGCGGAGCCGACGACCGCGGCGCCGGCGATCCCGACGGCCAGCGCCGGCCAGAAGCCGAGGTCGTCGTGGAGGACCGCGGTGATGTAACCGCCCGCCAGGAGCAGCGAGGCGTGGGCGAAGTTGACCACCTCCGTCGCCTTGAAGATGACGACGAAACCGAGGGCGATCAGGGCGTAGACGGAGCCGATGGACAGCCCGCCCAGGAGAAGTTCTGTGAACGTGGTCATGGCGTGGCCTCCGTACCGAGGTACGCCTGCACTACCGCCGGATCACCCTGTACCTGGGCGGGCGTGCCGCCCGCGATACGGCGTCCGAAGTCGAGCACGGTCACGGCGTCCGCGAGCCGCATCACCACCCCCATGTCATGTTCCACGAGCACGATCGATATGCCGAGGCTGTCGCGTACGCCCGCGACGACCGCGGCGGTCTGCCGCCGTTCGTCGGCGGTCATGCCCGCGACGGGCTCGTCGAGGAGCAGGATCCGCGGCTCCATGCACAGGGCGCGGGCCAGTTCCACGAGCTTCTGCTTTCCGTAAGGGAGTTCACCGGCGGGCCGGTCGAGGTCGTCCGCGAGGCCGACGAACTCGGCGATCTCCGCGACGCGTTCGCGGTGCCGGCGTTCCTCGCGGGCCGCCGACGGCAGCCGCAGTCCCGCCGCGACGAACCCGGTACGGGTCAGCCGGTGCCGGCCGAGCAGCAGGCTGTCGGCGACCGTGACGTGGGGCGGGAGGGCGATGTTCTGGAACGTCCGGGCCACGCCGAGCGCCGCGATGCGGTGCGGCGGGAGGCCGGTCAGCTCGTCGTCGCCGAAGCGGACGCTGCCCTCCGTCGCCCTGTACACACCCGAGAGCACGTTGAACGTGGTGGACTTGCCGGCCCCGTTCGGCCCGATGACGGCGTGCACACTGCCCGGCTCGACGGTGAAGGACACCCCGTCGAGTGCGGTGAGCCCGGCGAAGCGGACCGTGACCTCCTCGACGACGAGCGGTGCGATCGCCGTGGTCGTCGTCGCGCTCATGCGGACCACCTCCGCAGCGTGGGCGCCGCGTTCTGCGCCTGCACGGCGTCCTGTGCGGCCTCCTCGTCGACGACCCCGAGATAGCGGCGCCGGACCTCGTCCGAGGCCGCCAGTTCGTCGGCCGGCCCCTCGAGGGCGACCTCGCCGACGTCCAGGACGTAGGCCCGGGAAGCCAGTCGCAGGGCGATCGCCGCGTTCTGCTCGACGAGCATCACGGGTGTGCCGGCGGCGTTGATCTCCTTGATCGTCTCGGCGATCCGCGCCGCCATGAGCGGGGCGAGGCCCAGCGAGGGCTCGTCGAGGAGCAGCAGCCGGGGACGGGCCATCAGCGCCCGGCCCATCGCGAGCATCTGCTGTTCACCGCCGGACAGGAGACCGGCCTTCTGCTGGGCGCGGTCGGCCAGCACGGGGAACAGCTCGTGCACCCGGGCGAGCGCGGCGGCGGACTCCCGCCGCCCGCGCACCCCTAGGGTGCCGGCCCGCAGATTGTCCGCCACGGTCATCCGTGCGAAGACCTGGCGGCCCTCCGGCACCTGGACGACTCCGGCCGCCACGACCCCGGCGGCGCTGAGGCCGTCCAGCGGGCGGCCCTCGAAACTGATGCTTCCGGCGGTGACATGCCCACGCTGGAACGGCAGTGTGCGTGACACCGCTCGCAGCAGGGTGGACTTGCCGGCGCCGTTGCCGCCGAGTACGGCGACGACGGCACCCTCGGGCACCTCGACGGAGACGTCCCGCAACGCCCGTACGGGCCCGTACCCCACGGACAGCGCCCGCACCTCCAACGCGGCGGCCATACGCAACCCCTTGTCCGGCTCACCAACGGTCGGCTCGCCTCTCGGGGCCTACACCAGCACCGGGCGGCCCGCGGGGTCCACGGCTGTCACGGGACTCGCTGCGCCTGACCAGCGGCGGGACACCCACGCTGTGCACCGGCACAGCCGACACGCCGTGCCCGGGGGCGTCGCGCTCCGCCCAGCGCGGGCCGGTCCCCGGGCGAGCCCCGTCCGGCACGGGGTGGTGTGCCCAGCGGGCAGCGCACGGCACCGGGCTGGAGCGCCCAGCGGGCGGGCCGGCTCGGGGGCGATGCGCCCTGCGGACGTCCGGGACGGGGCGCTACGGCCCTGGGGCCGGCCCGGCCAGGGGTGGGCGCTCCGTCCGGGCGTGCCCGACTCGGGGGCGGCGGGCCCGGTCGAATGCGTTGCGCCCGCGGGCGTTGCCCGGTCGAGTGCGTGACGTCCCCGGGTTGGGCCCCCGGGGCGTGTCCCGCAGGGGTGCGTCGCGGCGTGCAGATCCGTCAGGCCGGTGGTCGCTCCATGCGGGACAGCGGTCCTGACGTGGGGTGACGGCAGCCCAAGTCGGACCGCGCGCGGTGTAGCCCGTCCCCGCCCGGACCGGTGTCCGTCCCGGCCCGGACGCCGCCAGGACGTGTCCGTCCCGGGCGGTGCGCAGCCGGAGACCGCGGGGCCTCGCGCGGCACGAAGCTGCCGCCCTGGCGGCGTGCAGGCGCCAGGCCCCCACGCCGCCCCCTGGAAGGGCCCCGTTGGTGGGTCGGGCCCTCACCCGACCGAGGCCCGTCCGGGCCCGGACGGGCCCCAGGACGTGTCCGTCCCGGGCGGTGCGCAGCCGGGGACTGCAGGGGCCTCGCGCGGCGCGAAGCTGCCGCCCTGGCGGCGTGCAGGCGCCAGGCCCCCACGCCGCCTCCCGGGAGGGCCCCGTTGGGGGGCGGGCCGCCACCCGACCGGGCCCGGACGGGCCCCAGGACGTGTCCGTCCCGGGCGGTGCGCAGCCGGGGACTGCAGGGGCCTCGCGCGGCGCGAAGCTGCCGCCCTGTGGGCGTGGGGGCGCCACCCCCACCAACCCTCCCCTCCCCGAGGAGGGAACTGGGGCGTCAGCCCCCACAGGGAGGCCGGGGCTTGCCCCCCATCCCGCGGCGGAGCCGCACATTGATACAGCGGGAAGGGGCGGGGTGGGGAAAAGGCTCCGCGCAGCGGCACGGCGTGGCGGGTCCGAACCCCCGCACGGGAGGTGCGGCGTGGCGGGACCGAGCCCGCGCACGGGGGCGTCCCTCCAGAGCTGATTCGCCCTCGCCGGGAGGGGCGTCAGCCCCCACGGGACCCGGGGGCGGAGCCCCGGTGGGGGTGGAGGCAACGTCCCGCGCAGCGGGACGCGCCCCGGGCGACGGTCAGATCAGGAAGTCCCGCGCGATCGACTCAGCCACGCGTTCCAGGAGGGGGCCCGCCTGGGACATGGACGCCGCCGGGTCCGGTTCGAGCGCCGACAAGGCGTACGCGCGGCGGATGCCCGCGTGGCCCAGGGCCTCCGGGGGGAGGGCCAGGCGGCCGCAGACCGCGACGACCTCGATGCCGCGGGCGCGGGCCGCCGCCGCGACGCCCGCCGGGGCCTTGCCGTGCAGGGTCTGCTCGTCGAGGGAGCCCTCGCCGGTGATGACGAGCGTCGCCCTCGCCAGCGCGGGGGCGAAACCGAGGACGTCGAGCATGACCTCGATGCCGGGCCGGAAGCTCGCGCCGAGCGCGACCAGCGCCCCGTAGCCGATGCCGCCTGCCGCGCCCGCGCCGGGCGAGTCCGCGTGTTCGGGGCCGAGGACGGAGGCGTAGTGCGCGAGGGCCTCGTCGAGGAGGGCAACGTCGTCCGGCGTGGCGCCCTTCTGCGGCCCGTACACCGCCGGCGCGCCCTTCGGACCCGTCAGCGGGTTGTCGACGTCACTGGCGAGGATCAGTTCGACGTCCTTGAGGCGGGCGTCGAGCCCTGACAGGTCGGCCGTCGCCAGTTCGCGCAGGCCTCCCCCGCCGGGCGGCACCGGCGCTCCGGACGCGTCGAGGAAGCGTGCGCCGAGCGCGGCGAGCATTCCGGCGCCGCCGTCGGTGGTCGCGCTGCCGCCGACGCCGAAGACGATCGTGCGCGCGCCCGCGTCGAGCGCGGCGCGCAGGAGTTCCCCGGAGCCGTACGTCGTGGCGTTCAGCGGCGCGAAGACACCGGCCGGCAGGTGCTGGAGGCCGGATGCCTCGGCCATCTCGACCACCGCGGTGCCGTCCCGGAGGGCGTACGCCGCGGTCAGTGACTCGCCGCGCGGCCCCGTGACCGGCACCTCGCGGCGTTCGAAGCCAGCGGCGACCGCCGCCGCGACCGTGCCGTCGCCGCCGTCGGCGACGGGCAGGGCCTCGACCTCCAGCCCGGGCAGGACCCGCCGCAGGCCGGCCGTCACCCGCTCCGCGACCTGTACGGCCGTGAGCGAGCCCTTGAACTTGTCAGCCGCGACGAGCACCCGCGCGGGCTGAGTAACTGCTCCGTCCGTCACCTTGTATCCCTTGCTATCGAACAGGCAGTCGCGCCGCCCCGACCTTATCGGCAGCACCGGAGGGCATGCCAGTCCCACATCGTCCGGCTCCGTACGCCGAATGGCCTACGCTGCGTGCCGTGACGACCTCCGACTACGCCGCGTACATCGCTTCCCTGCCCCGCGTGCTCGCCGGTGCCGCCGTGCTGCTGCGGAACGACGAGGGCCTCGTGCTGCTCGTGGAGCCCAACTACCGCGAGGGCTGGGGGCTGCCGGGCGGCACCATCGAGTCCGATCTGGGCGAGACTCCGCGCCAGGCCGCCCGGCGGGAGGCCGCGGAGGAGATCGGGCTCGACGTCGAGCCGGGGGCGCTGCTCGCCGTCGACTGGGTGCCGGGCGAGGGCCGGCCGCCGATCACCGCGTACGTGTACGACGGCGGCGTGCTCACCGAGGAACGCCTCAAGGCGATCCGGCTCCAGGAGGAGGAGCTGCTCTCCTGGCGGCTGGTGGCCAGAGAGGACCTTCCCCGGTTTCTGCTCGGTTCGCTCGCGCACCGGGTTCTGGCCGCCCTCGACGCGCTGGAGGCGGGAACCGGGACGGTCGAGCTGGTCAACGGACTGCCGCCGGTGTACTGACCGGTCGCCCCGGAGGTCACGCCTGGGGATCCGGCGGCTGGACGTCGCGCTTGCCCTGGGGCTCGTCGCGTGCGGCCACCCGCGCCTCCGTGCGGTGGCCCCGCGCGATGTAGTCGCGCACGACCAGCTCGACGGCGTCCTGCGGACTGCCCACGCCCGCCAGCACCATGACCTCGACGACGAGTTCGGCATCCAGACTGATCGTGACCTTCGCCATGGGCGGGACGGTAGCACCGGCGCGCAAACCGTTCGCCACCGGTGGTGCCGTCTGCGTACATTCGGTCATATGAGAGCCCTCGCGATCCGGGCGTGGCACAGGCAGGCGCGGTCGTGAGGGGACGCCGGTACCCCATGGAGCAGAGCAATGGCAGAAGTGACCTCGCGCCATGACCGGCCCCTTGTCGCCATCCTCAGTGGCGCCGGTGTCTCCACCGATTCCGGGATCCCTGACTATCGCGGCCCCAACGGGCTGTGGCGGCGGGATCCTGAGGCGCAGAAACTGGTCACGTACGAGTACTACATGGCTGATCCGGAGATCCGGCGGCGGTCGTGGCAGATGCGGCGTGAGAACCGGACGCTGAAGGCCGAGCCGAACGCGGCGCACCGGGCGGTCGTCGCGCTCGAGCGGTCCGGGGTGCCGGTGCGGGTGATCACTCAGAACGTGGACGGGCTGCACCAGCTCGCCGGGCTGCCCGCCCGCAAGGTCTTCGAACTGCACGGCAGCGCACGGAGTTTCGTGTGCACCGTGTGCCACGCGCGCGGGCCGATGGAGGACGCCCTCGCCCGTGTGGAGGACGGTGAGGACGACCCGCCGTGCCTGGAGTGCGGCGGGATCCTGAAGTCGGCGACCGTGATGTTCGGCCAGCGCCTCGACCCGGTCGTGCTGGGTCAGGCCGTCGCGGTCACCAAGGCCTGCCAGGTGTTCGTCGCCGTCGGGACCAGCCTTCAGGTCCAGCCGGCCGCGGGCCTCGCCGGTGTCGCGGCCGAGCACGGCGCCCGGCTGATCGTCGTGAACGCCGAACCGACGCCTTACGACGAGATGGCCGACGAGGTCGTCCGGGAGCCCATCGGGACGGCGCTGCCCGCGCTGCTGGAGCGGCTCGCGGGCTGAAAGAGGGCGTCGTCGAAGCCGCCGCGCTCGAAGGAGAGCAGCCGCTGTTTGCGGTCGAGGCCGCCGCCGTAGCCGACGAGGCTGCCGGACGAGCCGATGACGCGGTGGCAGGGCACGATGATGCCGATCGGGTTCTTGCCGTTGGCGAGCCCCACGGCGCGCGACGCGCCCCGGTTGCCGAGGTTCTCCGCGAGTTCGCCGTAGGTGCGGGTCTGCCCGTACGGGATCCGGCACAGCTGCTCCCACACGCTGCGCTGGAAGGGTGTGCCCGTGAAGTGCATCGGCAGGTCGAACTCGGTGAGTTCGCGGGCGAAGTAGGCGTCGAGCTGGCGGACGGTCTCGCCGAACGGCCGCTCGTCCTCCTCGCCGAAGGTCTCCTCCGCGGGGCGGTGCCGCTGCTCGGTCATGTACAGCCCGCTGAGCACGCCGTCGGTGGCGACGAGGGTGAGCGGGCCGTACGGGCTGTCGACGACGGTGTACTGACGGATCGTCATGTCTGTTCGGTCTCCTTACGCGGTTACGCGGTTACGCGGGTTACACGGGTTACGCGGGAAGGTGGTTGATGGGGTGGTCGTCCGACGCCCACAGGTACTGGACCGCGTAGGCCCGCCACGGCCGCCAGGCGGCGGCGCGTGCGGTGAGGGCGGCGGGCGTGGACGGCAGGCCGAGTGCGGCGGCGGCACGCCGCATGCCGAGGTCGGTGGGGAGGAAGGCGTCGGGATCGCCGAGGGCGCGCATCGCGACGACCTCCACGGTCCACGGTCCGAAACCGGGCAGGCCGGCGAGTTGGGCGCGCGCCTTGTCCCAGTCGCTGCCGGGATCGAGCGTCAGCGTGCCGTCGGCGAGGGCGGCGACGAGCGTGGTCAGGGTCGTCCGACGGCTGCGGGGCAGCGCCAGGGCCTCCGGGTCGAGGGACGCCAGCGCCTCCGGCGCGGGGAAGAGGTGGGTCAGGCCGCCCTCCGGGTCCTCCACGGGCACGCCGTGCGCCCGGACGAGACGCCCCGCGTGGGTACGGGCGGCGGCCGTGGAGACCTGCTGGCCGAGCACGGCCCGTACGGCGAACTCGGCCGCGTCGACGGTGCGCGGCACGCGCCGGCCGGGTGCCTTGTCGACCAGCGGCGCCAGCAGCGGATCGTCGCGCAACTGGTCGTCGACGGCGACGGGGTCGGCGTCCAGGTCGAGCATCCAGCGGCATCGGCTGATCGCGATGGTGAGATCGCGGGGGTCGGTCAGCGACAGCCGGCAGGCGATGTGGTCGGGCAGCGGGGTGAGGGAGACGATGCCGTGCCCGTACGGGAGCGAGAGCGTGCGCCGGTACGCGCCGTCCCGCCACTCCTCGACGCCGGGTACGCCGGTCGCCGCGAGATGCCCGAAGAGGTTGCCGGGCTCGAGCGGTGCGCGGTACGGGAGCCTGAGCGCGATCACGCCGGGTGTGGGCGCGGGAGCCGCACGACCGCGGGCGGCCCTCGCCCGCAGCTCGCCCGGGGCGAGCGCGAAGACCTCGCGGACGGTGTCGTTGAACGTCCGGATCGAGGAGAAGCCCGCCGCGAAGGCGACCTCCGCCATCGGCAGCGGCGTCGTCTCGATGAGGAGGCGCGCCGTCTGCGCGCGCTGCGCCCGGGCCAGGGCGAGCGGCCCCGCGCCGAGCTCGGCGAGCAGCTGGCGCTCGACCTGCCGGGCCGAATAGCCGAGCCGGGCCGCCAGGCCGGGCACGCCCTCACGGTCGACGACACCGTCCTGGATGAGCCGGACGGCCCGTGCCACGGCGTCGGCGCGGGCGTTCCATTCGGGCGAGCCGGGGCTGGTGTCGGGACGGCAGCGCTTGCACGCCCGGAATCCGGCCTGCTGGCAGGCGGCGGCGCTCGGGTAGAAGACCATGTTCTCGGCCTTCGGCGGCACCACCGGGCAACTGGGACGGCAGTAGATCCGGGTGGTCAGCACGGCGGTGAAGAACCATCCGTCGAACCGCGCGTCCTTGGAACGGACGGCGCGCACGCAACGCTCGGTGTCGGTGTGCATGCCTCAAGGATGGCGGGTGCCGGGGACGGGTGGCTGGCAGGAATCCGACATCAGCGTCCGGCTGCCTGGGCCTCCGCGCGGCTCAGGCGGGAGACTGAAGGGCCGATTCGAAGGCCGCGTAGGCGCTGTCGTCGAACAGGACGAACCGCACCTCTTCGACCGGTGCCACGGCGGCCTCACGGACGGTGCGGACCGCGATCCTGGCGCCGTCGCCCATGGGCCACCCGTAGATGCCCGTGGAGATCGCCGGGAACGCCACGGTCCGGGCGCCCAGCTCCGCCGCGACGCGCAGCGACTCTCGATAGCAGGAGGCGAGCAGCGCGGAGCGGTCCTCGGAGGTGCTGTGGACCGGCCCGACGGTGTGGATGACGTGTTCCGCGCCGAGCCGTCCGGCCGTGGTGGCGACGGCCTGCCCGGTCGGGAGCCCCTTGCCGTAGTGGGAGGCGCGCAGGGCCCGGCACTCTGCGAGGATCTCGGGGCCGCCCTTGCGGTGGATCGCGCCGTCGACTCCCCCGCCGCCGAGAAGCGAGGAGTTGGCGGCGTTGACGATCGCGTCGGCGCGCTGCTCGGTGATGTCGCCGCGGACGAGGGTGACGGTCGGTGCGGTCTGCGTCATGGGTCCCATCATCCTTCCCGGCGCCCGCCCTTGACGATCCGGCGCGCGAGCCGCTCCCGGGGCCCGGCCAGTTCGTCGGCGACCGCGGCGAGGCGCGCGTCGCCGGGCACGACCCGCGCCGTGAGCGGCTCACCGGTGAGCAGGCAGGCGCGCCGCAGGTGTGTCGGCGGATGGGTGGCGTCGACGGTGTGGCCGCGCAGCGCGCTCGCTCGGCGCTGCCGTTCGATCTCGCTCTCCGGGATCGACTCGATCTGGGCGGCCAGCCGCTCCCAGAGCCCGCGCCACGTCTCCAGGTACGACTTGTCACCGGCCCGCCGCATCTGGCCGGCGTTGGACTCGCGCAGCAGGGCGGATTCGGCGGAGTCCGCGACGAGGAGCCGGTCCATCAGACCGACGGCGGCCTCGGTCGATCCCGCCCGCGCCGCCGTGGCGTCGGCGAGGTACTCGCCGCGCTGCGCCGCCCGCAGTGTCAACTGGTCGAGCAGCATGATCAGTCCGAAGACCGCGCAGCGGGGCAGGAAGTACACGGCGTTGAGGAACATCTCGCCGATGGTCGGGCTCGGCACGCGTTGCAGCATGAAGTGCCAGGTACCGAGGGAGCGAAGGGCGTTGTAGGTGATCAGGCTGCGGCGGGTGTCGCCGCCCGCGTAGTGGCCGAGTTCGTGGCCGACGAGGGCGATTCTCTGCTGTGGTGTGAGGATCTCCCAGAGTCCCAGCCCGATGTTCAGCATGCGGCGCTGCCGGATCCCGTACGTCGTGACGCTCGCGTTGACGTCGTCGCTGACGACGACCACGTGCACACCTGCCGTGCCGGCGACGTCGGCGACCTCGTCGATCATGGCGAAGAGCTGGGGCGCGTCGGCCCTGTGCAGTATCGGCAGGTCGTCGGGCAGTCCGCCGAAACGGGGCCGCAGGAGCCAGGCCAGAAGCAGCAGGAGAACGCCGAAGAGCGGGCCGGCCGTGCCCCAGCCGAGCACGGCAAGCAGTACTCCGGCCACGAGCAGGGCGACGGTGGTCCCGTGAACGGCGAGGGACAGGGTGTACGCGAGCACGGTCGCGGCGTCGTTCTGCGGCTTCAGCGTGGTCCCGGACGTCACCTCGGCGAGCAGCTTCTCCCCGTGCCGCAGCGCCAGCCCGCGCCGCAGCCGCTCCAGCGCGCCGTGCTGCCGTTCGGGACCTCGGGGGTCGACGTTCCAGTCGCATGCCGCGCACCATGCGGCGAAGCGGCGGTCCGTCCGGACCTCGGCCCCGCACCCGGGGCATGGCTGTGCGGTCTCCATCGCGGTGTCCACGCCGTGGCTTCCCTCCCGCGGCCGCTCACCAGAGGCCGCCACTTGTACGACGCGACCGGACCCGTCGAACGGGCGAGGAGTGATCACGTCGGCGCCGCAGCGTAAACCGTCCGCTACTGCGCTGACCAGCCCCTTTCGGCTCAGCGCTGCCGCAGCCGGCGCCACACCGCCTTCGCCGCGTGGTGGCCCGACATGCCGTGGACGCCGGGGCCGGGCGGGGTCGCCGAGGAGCAGATGAAGACGGCGGGGTGGGCGGTCGCGTAGGGAACGCGGGCCAGCTTGGGGCGGATGACGGTCTGGAGTCCGGAGAAGGCGCCGCACGCGATGTCACCGCCCACGTAGTTGGCGTTGCGCGCGGCGATCTCGGGAGGACCGGCGACGGCGCGGGCCAGGACCAGGTCGCGGAAGCCCGGTGCGAAGCGCTCCAGTTGGCGTTCGACGACCTCGGTCGCGTCGCCTTCCCAGCCGGCCGGGACATGGCCGTACGCCCACAGGACGTGCTTGCCGTCCGGCGCCCTGGTCGGGTCGGTCACGCTCGGCTGGGCGGTGATCAGGAACGGGACCTCTGGAGCGCGGCCGGAGACCGCCGCGCCGAGGGCGCTCTCGATCTCGGCCGCCGTGGGTCCGATGTGCACGGTCCCGGCGGCCCTGGCCTCCTTGGCCTGCCACGGCATCGGCGCCGACAGGGCGTAGTCGACCTTGAACGCGGAGGCGCCGTACCGGTAGCGCCAGTACGCCTGGCCGAGACCGGCGATCCTGGCGAGAGCGGTCGGTGAGGTGTCGAAGACGTACGCCCGGGCCGGCGGGAGCTCGTCGAGCCGCCGGACCGCTGTGCCCGTGTGGATGGTGCCGCCCTGGGAGCGCAGGTAGGAGGCGAGGGCGTCGGCGATGGCCTGCGAGCCGCCGCGCGGGACGGGCCAGCCGACCTCGTGCGCCGCCAGGGCGAACAGCAGGGCGATGCCTCCGGTGGCGATGCCGCTGGTGGGGGCGATGGCGTGCGCGGCGAGCCCGGCGAGCAGACCGCGGGCCTTCTCGCCGCGGAAGCGGCGGGCGAGCATGCTCGCGGGCCGGATCGCGTCCACGCCGAAGCGTGCGTAGCGGTACGGGTCTGTGGGCAGCCCGTCCCAGGGGGTGCGCAGGAAGTCCGCGGCGATGGTGTCCCAGTGGCCGAGGTAGGGGGCGAGGAGGCGGCGGTACGCGCCGGCGTCCGCCGCGCCCAGAGACATGGCGCTCTCGCCGACCGAGCGGCTGAGCACGGCCGCCGTGCCGTCCGGGAACGGATGGGCGAGCGGCAGTTCGGGGTGCAGCCAGGTCAGGCCGTGCCGCTCGAGCGGCATCCCGCGGAAGGCGGGCGAGCCGACGCCCAGCGGATGGACGGCGGAGCACGGGTCGTGACGGAAGCCGGGGAGGGTCAGTTCCTCCGTCCTGGCACCGCCACCGACGGTGTCCAGGGCTTCGTGGACGGCGACCGAGAAGCCGCGGCGGGCCAGTTCGACCGCGGCGGTCAGCCCGTTGGGGCCGGCTCCCACGACGACGGCATCGAGCATCGACGGCACCTTCGGACTCCTTCGTCAGCCGACGGCCAAGAGACCCAAGGATATTCCCGGGCACCGTCATCGCGGGCGGAGTACCGTCCGTGCGCGATGAACAACATGATCGAGGACATGGCGGCGCGGCTCGCCGGGGTGCCCGGTGTGCGTGCGGTGGCGCTCGGCGGCAGCCGGGCGCGGGGCACGCACCGGCCCGACTCCGACTGGGATCTCGGCGTCTACTACCGGGGCGAGGTCGACGTCCCGGCCCTGGCGGCGCTGGCGTCGGACGTGACCGGAGAGCCGGTGGAGGTCGCCGGACCCGGCGGCTGGGGACCGTGGGTGAACGGCGGCGCGTGGCTCTCGGTGGACGGCGTGCCGGTGGACTGGATCCTGCGCGACCTGGACCGGGTCGAACGGGTCCGGGCGGACTGCTGGGCCGGGCGGTTCGAGACGGGGATCCAGCCCGGGCACCCGCTGGGCTTCTGGTCGCCCGCGTACGTGGGTGAGGTGGCGCTGTGCCGCGTACTGGCCGACCCGGCGGGCGAGTTGACGTCGTTGCGGGAGCGGACACGGGAGTATCCGGAGCCGTTGCGCCGCGCGCTGGTCGACGCGGCGTGGGAGGCGGAGTTCTCGGTCGCCGCCGCGGCGAAGTCCGCGGGGGCGGCGGACACGCTGCATGTGGCGCTGTGCCTGTCACGCGCGTTCGGTGTGCTGGTCCAGGCCGTGCACGCCCACCACCGGGTGTGGTGCCTCAACGAGAAGGGCGCGCTGGCGGCGGCCGCGGCGCTTCCTGGCGTGCCCGCGGACTTCGCCGCCCGTGTGTCCGCGGCGCTGACCGGCCTGGACAGGGCCGCGGTGGCGTCCGCGGGCACGCTGGTCCGGGAGACCAGGACCCTGCTGACAGCGGACGCCCCGGCCTGAGAGGGGCCGGCCGACGGGGTCGGTCCCGCCTTGCGGTCGGGCGGGCCCCCGGCGGGGCCCCGGCGGGTGGGCCGGGCCCGGCGCGGCCCGGGCGGAGCCGGGCCCCCGGCGACCCCGCCGGGACCGGTGGCCGGGGTCGCGGCCCGTCGCGTCAGGTCAGGAGTTCGCGGATACGGCGGGCCGTGGCCTCGTCGCGGGCGGCCGTGAACGGGAGGACGTTGGGGCCTGTTATGCGGAACGGCTCGCCGGCGACGGTGAGATGCGCGCCGCCCGCCTCCGTCACCAGGAGCAGACCGGCCGCGTGGTCCCACGCGAGCTCCCATGAGAACGCCACCGCGTCCAGGTCGCCGCGTGCGACGTCCAGGTACTCGAGGCCCGCCGAGCCGCAGGGTCTGGCCTCGACGCCGGGCTCGGCGAGGCCGAGCAGCGCTCGCTTCTGCTCCGGGGTGGTGTAGTCGGGGTGGGACATCGCGACCCGCAGCACCGAGCCGGGGGCGGGCGAACCGGACCTCAACGGCTCGCCGTTGAGCCGGGCGCCGCCACCGCGCACGGCGACCGCGAACTCGTCGAGCACCGGCGCGTACGTCCAGGACGCGAGCACCTCGCCGCGCACGGCGAGCGCGACGAGCGTGCAGAACCCGGGCTCGCCGCGCACGAACTGGCGGGTGCCGTCGACCGGGTCGACGATCCACACGGGCGCGTCGCCGTGCAGCGCGTCGGCGACGGCCGGGTCCGCGTGCACGGCCTCCTCGCCGACGACGACGGAGCCCGCCACGAGCGCGGTGAGCGAGGCGGTGAGGTGCTCCTCCGCGCTGCGGTCGGCGATCGTGACGAGGTCGTGCGGGCCGGTCTTCTCGTCGACCTCGTGCGCGGCGAGCCGGCGGTAGCGCGGCACGATCTCGGCGGCCGCCGCCTTGCGGACCGCCTCCTCGACATCGGACAGATCACCGGTCAGAAAGTCATCGATCATGTCTCCAGACAATCATGCCCGGCGGACATCGAGGGAGGCGTTCAGCGTCCCACCGCGTAACCCTGCATTCCCCTGGGGTTCGCCGCGGCGGAGAGCACACCGGTGCGAGGGTCGCGTGCGACCACGCACAGCCTGCCCTCCGACCAGGGCCCGCCCACGGTGACGTCGTGTCCGCGCTCGCGCAGCCCGGCGACGACGTCCGGGGGCGTGCGGGACTCGACGGTGACGCTGCCGGGCCGCATGCCGCGCGGGTAGAACGAGCCGGGAAAGGCGTCGTTGTGCCAGTTGGGAGCGTCGACGGCGCCCTGGAGGTCATAACCGCCGCGGACCGGTGGCCGCAGCGCGACGGCGAGGAAGAAGTGGAGCTGCCACTGGTCCTGCTGGTCGCCGCCGGGGGTGCCGAAGGCCATCACGGGCACGCCGTCGCGCAGCGCCAGCGAAGGCGTCAGGGTGGTGCGCGGGCGGCGGCCGGGGGTGAGGGAGTTCGGCAGGCCCGGCTCGAGCCACGTCATCTGGAGTCGCGTGCCGAGCGGGAAGCCCAGCTCCGGCACGACGGGATTGGACTGCAGCCAGCCGCCGCTGGGGGTGGCCGCGACCATGTTGCCCCAGCGGTCGACGATGTCGAGGTGGCAGGTGTCGCCCTGGACCGCGCCGTCCCGTGCCACGGTCGGCTCCCCCGCGCCCGGCGCGCCGGCGCCCGCGCCGTCGTCCAGCACGTCGGCGGCGCGGCGGCTCATGACGGGGGTGCGGCCGCCTGGGCTGCCGGGCCGCAGGTCGTAGGAGGCCTTGTCGCCGACGAGCGCGCGGCGGGCCCTGTTGTAGGGCTCGGACAGCAGATCACGGAGGGGGACCTCGGCCGCGTCGCCGTACCAGGCCTCCCGGTCCGCCATCGCCAGCTTGCAGCCCTCGACGAGCAGATGGACGTACTCGGCGGAGCCGTAGGCGGGCAGTTCGGGCGGCAGCAGGGCCAGTTGCTGGAGGAACGCCGGCCCCTGGCTCCAACCGCCCGCCTTGCACAGGGTCCAGCCGTTCCAGTCGTAGGTGACGGGTGCCTCGTACGTGGCCGACCAGGCGGCCAGGTCCGCCGCCGTGAGGGTGCCGGTGTGGCGGGTGCCGCTGGTGTCCATCGTGGGCCGCCCGGCCTGGCGGACGAGCGCCTCGGCGACGAAACCGGTGCGCCACACCTCCCGCGCCGCCTCGATCTGCCCGGTCCGGTCGGACGCGGCGGCCTCCGCCTCCGCGATCAGCCGCCGCCAGGTGGCGGCGAGGGCGGGGTTGCGGAACAGCGTGCCGGGGGCGGGCGCCTGCCCGCCGGGCAGGTACACCTCGGCGGACGAGGTCCATTCGGTCTCGAAGAGGCCGCGTACGGTCTCCACGGTCTCGCAGAGCCGTTCGACGGGAGGGTGTCCGTGCTCGGCGTAGCCGATGGCGTAATGCAGCACCTCGGCAAGGGACTTGGTGCCGTGGTCGCGCAGCAGGACCATCCACGCGTCGAACGCGCCCGGCACGGCGGCGGCCAACGGCCCGGTGCCGGGGACGAGTTCGAGGCCGAGCGAGCGGTAGTGCCCGATGGTGGCCGCGGCGGGCGCGACGCCCTGGCCGCAGAGCACGCGCACCTCGCCGCCGGCCGGGGCGACGATGACCGGCACCTCGCCGGCGGGCCCGCACAGATGCGGCTCGACGACGTGGAGCACGAACCCGGCGGCGACAGCCGCGTCATAGGCGTTGCCACCCCGCTCGAGCACGGCCATCGCGGACTGCGAGGCGAGCCAGTGCGTGGAGGACACCATCCCGAAGGTCCCCTGGAGCGTCGGCCGGGTCGTGAACATAGGGCCCCCTCCCCATCCTTGTTCGTCCGGACCGACCAGAACCGCCCTGGTCGGGAACGAGGTTCAGGCGGCGTTGAACACGTTGCCCGTCCCGCGCGTATGGAACTGGACGTGCCCCTTTCCGGACGCCGTCATGCCCCCACTTGACCATGCAGCAGATGGAGTTCTCCATGGGACGAACAACGCGAAGACGTCCGAGAGCAGGCAGACGCACGGCTGCCGCTTCGATCGCCCTCATCCTCGCCGGCGGCGGTCTCATCGCGGTCAACTCCTATGCCGCCGCCGGTGAGGGACAGGGCCCCTGGCCGGGCGGCGGGACCACGCAGTCGGAAACCCTCGGCGCCGGACCGGCCCCGGCGACGGTCAAGTGCCCGGAGGTGGCGAACGGGCTGCCGGAGGTGCCGGAGGCGGCCAGGGCGGAGGTCGACCGCGAACTGGCGACGATGGACAGTGGGATCACCGAGGCCTACCAGCGGTTCGCCGACGAGCAGGAGCAGATCGAACGGGACCCGCAGTTCGCTCAGAACGCGATTCTCGGGCCTCTGCGGAGCAAGCGGGAAGCCGGCCTCGACCGCATCGCGGAAGCCATCGGCCGGATCACCGGGCAACGTCCGCAGGACCTGCGGTCCCTTGCTCCCTGCACCTTGCAGACCGACGGCGCGGACGAACCCGGCCAGGACGGCGGCGGCAAGGACGATCAGAACGGCGGCGGCAACGGCGACGGCGACGTCGGGCAGGGAGGCAACGGAGGACAGGCGGGCAACGGCCCCGAGGCGTCCGACTTCGCCGACATCCGCACCGTGTCCCCGAACGTGCAGGATCCCCCGCGACTGCGCGGCGCCTCCCGCGGCACGTTCACCACGGACTGCGGTGTCAACGCGAACGGCAAGTTCAACCCGGACAACGTCATCGTCGCTCCTGGGGTGAGCAACGGCGCCCACCACATGCACGACTACGTGGGCAACCAGGCCAACGACGCGTTCGCCTCGGACGAGGATCTCGCGGCGGGCGCAACGACGTGCCGCGACCAGGGCGACCGGTCGACGTACTACTGGCCCGTGCTGCGGCTCCAGAACGGTCAGGCGGAGGACGACGCCCAGGCCGACGGCGGCGGCAAGGACCAGAACGTCGGCGAGATCCTGACCCCGTCACAGGTGACGCTCGACTTCGTCGGCAACCCGCGCGGCAAGGTCACCGCGATGCCGCGCTTCCTGCGGATCATCACCGGAGACGCGAAGGCCTTCGTCAACGGCGATGCGAACGCCAACGCCTCCTGGAGCTGCACCGGCTTCGAGGACCGGCAGCTGAAGGACAAGTACCCCCTCTGTCCCCAGGGCAGCAAGGTGGTGCGCAGCTTCAGGTTCCAGAGCTGCTGGGACGGCCGGAACACGGACAGCGCCAACCACCGCACCCATGTGGCCTTCACGGACGCGAGCGGCCGTTGTCCGGGCGGTTTCCTCCCCATTCCCCAGCTCGTCCAGCGGATCGTCTACGACGTGCCGCCACCGGTCTTCGACGGCGCGGACGCCGCCGTCTTCGCGCTCGACTCGTTCCCCGAGCAGCTGCACAAGCCGATCACCGACCACGGTGACTTCATCAACGTCTTCGACGAGAAGCTCATGCGCGAGTTGGTGGGCTGTCTCAACGAGGGGCGCCGCTGCGGCCCCGGCGATACGGCGCAGGCACCCGGCGGCGACGGCCCCGAGCCGAAGGACGCCCCGGCGACGGCAACCGCGGCTCCGACCGGCTCGCCCGCCCCCGCGCAGCCGAAGCCGGAAGCGCCCACGCGTCCGGACGCGCCCACCACCGATCCGGAGCCGGCGCCCGAGGCCCCCGACGCCCCCCGGGCCCCCCAGGCCCCCCAGGCCCCCGCGACGCAGGGGACACCGGCTACGCCCCCGACCGAGCAGCCCCCCGCGGAGAAGCCCGCACCCGAGAAGCCCGCCGCCCAGAGGCCCACGTCCGAGGCCGAGCAGGCGCCCGGAACACCCGACGCGGAGCAGGCGCGGCCCGAAGCGGCAGAGGCAACCGCCCCGCCGGCCGCCCCCGCCGACCCGGCCGTCCCACCCGCGCCCGCGCAGAGCGAGCCGGCCACCGCCGGCGACCGGCAGAGCCCGGAGGCCCCGGCCGGGACAGCTGCCTCCGCACCCACGGCGGACGGGTCGAACGTCCCGTTGCCGAACGGCGACGCCGCGCCGCAGGCCGTGGAAGGCGGCCTGGCCGAGACCGGCGCCCAGCTGTGGCCGTCGGCCGCCGGAGCCGTGCTGCTGATCGTGGGTGTGGTGCTCCTCCGCATGCGCCCCCGTCCAGCGGTCACACGTCGACGGTGACGTGGTCCCCGACGCTCCGTCTCATGTGAGTACGGTCCGATCGCGGTCGCGCGGCGCACGCCGCCGACCGCGGTCGGGGCCGTGCGCGCACGAGCCCGGGCGGTCGGCCGGGCTGCCTCAGGCCAGGACGGAACGCAGCGCCAGCTCGATCCAGCGGTCGCGGGCCGCCTCCGGCAGCGAGTCGTCGGGCGCGGTCGCGGCAATGAGGGCGAAGTCCGCCGTGGTGATGTCGGGGCGGAGAAGTCCGCGGGCGTGGGCCACGGCGGTGATGCGGTCGAGCTCGGCGAAGCCGCGGCTCTCCATCTCCTGAAGGGCGTCCGCGGCCAGGCCGGTGGCCGCCGCCTTGATCGCCTTGTCGGAGGCAGGCTTCCGGATGAGCCATTCGAGGAGCCCACGCAGTTCCGCGACCGGGTCGGCGCCGTCGTCGACCCGGTCCGCCGCTGTCCGGACGTCGGCGACGAGCCGCTCCGTGAGTTCGGCCACCGCCGCGGCGATCAGGTCCGCCTTGGTGGGGAAGTGGCGGTAGAGCGTCCCCACCGCCACTCCGGCCGCTGCGGCGATCTCGTCCATCCCGACCCCGTCGCCCTGCTCGGCGAGCAGCGTCCCCGCGGCGTCCAGGATGCTCTTCCGATTGCGTGCCGAATCGGCGCGGACCATGGCCGCTCCTCGTCTCCACTTGACCAAAGATGAACCCAGGTTCACTATAAATGGTGAACCGATGTTCAGGTTAGGGAGATGTGCCATGACCGGCTGGACAGAACAAGACGTGCCCCCCGTCACCGAGGGCACCCTCGCCGTGGTGACCGGGGCCAATACCGGGCTGGGCCTCGACACGACACGCGTGCTCGCCCAGCGGGGCGCCACCGTCGTGATGGCCTGCCGCAACCAGGACAAGGCCGCCGCTGCCCGCCGGTCGCTCGTCGACCGCGGAATCGACCCCGGCCGCCTCCGCACGGCGTCCCTGGATCTCGCGGACCAGACGTCGATCGCGCGGTTCGCCGACGGACTGCCGGACGGCCGTCTCGATCTTCTGATCAACAACGCGGGCCTGATGGCGGTCCCCCGGTCCAGCACCGTCGACGGTTTCGAGACCCAGTTCGGGGTCAACCACCTCGGCCACATGGCTCTGACGCTTCGTCTGCTCCCCCGGCTGAACACCACGCCCGGCGCCCGGGTCGTCACCCTCACCAGCATGGGCCACCGCCCGGGCCGCATCCGCCTGCACGACCCGAACTTCCGGCGCGGCCGCTACAACCGCTGGACGGCCTACTTCCAGTCCAAGCTGGCGAACATGCTCTTCGCCGCCGAGCTCGCCAGGCGCAACGAGGGCCGCGGCGCACTCTCGCTGGCCGCCCACCCCGGCTATGCCGCCACCGAACTCGGCAAGGACACCGGGATCCAGGCACGGCTCCTCTCGGTCGCCGACAGGATCGCCGCCCAGCCGTCCGCCTCCGGGGCCTGGCCGACGCTGCGCGCCGCGACCGACCCGGCCCCGGTCAACGGCGCTCTGTACGGCCCCCGACGGCTGGTGTCGGGCGCCGCCGTCCAGGAGACCCCGAGCCGCACGGCACGCCGGGCCGACCTCGCCGCCCGTCTGTGGGACCTCTCACTCGACCTGCTCTCGCCCGCGAAGGTCACCGACCCGCTGGCCTGACGTGGTCCACCGGCTCGCCGTGGCCCCGGCGCTCGGGGCAGGTGCCGTCGGCACGGAACGAGGTCAGGTGCCGTCGGCGGAGAAGTGGTGGTAGTCCGGGGGCGACCAGCGGCCGCCCCACTCCCAGCCGGCGTCGTCCATCGCCGTGGTGACGGCGTCGCCCGGAGTGATCACGCCTTCGGCGGGCCGGTCCCGGTCGAGGTGGTCCTCCGCGCCCGGCGGGTGCACCCGTCCTGAGCGGTCGACGTACGGGTTCTCAGCGGGGTTGATGTCGACCGCGTCCCCGAAGGAGTGGCGCGACAGGTGGCGGGCGTCGCCCGTCACCCGGCGGCAGTTGAAGGCGGAGGTGTTGTCGGCGGCCATCGCCTTGGCGTCGTCGCCGCCGTACTCGGCCATGACCCGCATACGGCGGATGGGGAAACGTTCCTCGAAGGCCTTCTCGAACACGTGCAGCAGGGGCCGGACCTCGTCCTGATGGACGATCAGCTCTCCTCGGTGGACACGGCCGTCGAAACCCCAGTGGTTCATGGTGAGCAGCCGCAGCCGGGACGGGGGCACAGGGCAGCCCGGTTCGTAGCTCGCACCGAGTTTGGACGGGGGTACGTCGCTGACGGTGGCCGACAACTGCGGGGCGCCGGCCGTGGCACCTTGGGCGGGCACGGCGCCGAGTGTGAGCCCGAGGGCCAGGACGGGCGCGGCGGCCCGGCGCGCGACGTTCACCCTTTCAGGTTAAGGACATCGCGGCCTGTCGGCCGCTCCGCGCGCGGGACCCAGGTCAGCGCCGGGGCGTGCCGAGGCGGCCCTCCAGCTGGACCAGCAGGTCACTGAGGTGCGCGGCGAGGCCGGCGCGTGCCTGTTCGTCGAGGCCGGAGAGGACGGCGCTCTCGTACGCGAGCTGCTCGGGCAGCAGCCGGTCGACCAGTGCGCGCCCGTCGTCGGTGAGCCGGACGTGGGCGACGCGCCGGTCCCGGTCGTCGCCGCGACGGTCGATCAGGCCCCGTTCCTGGAGGGTGCGCAGCCGTTTGGTGACGGCCGCCCCGGAGGAGAACGTCTCGCGGGCCAGCTCGCCGGGGGTGAGCTCGCGGGCGTTGCGGCGGACCGCGCCGAGGAGGTCGAACTCGGCGCGGGTGAGCCCTGCGGAGCGCAGCGGCGCGTCCTCCGCCTGTTGCAGGAGCGCGGCGCAGCGGTTGATGCGGCCGATGAGTTCCATCGGCCCGGTGTCCAGGCCGGGGTGCACGGCCTGCCACTGCCGTACCACCGAGGCGACGACGTCGTCGGTCACACCGCTCCGATCGTGGGGGCGGGGCCGTGCAGCCCACGCCGTTGTGCTGTCGCCGCGAGCGTACGGTGTCCTGCGCGCTCGGCCTCGAGGACCTCTTCCTCCGGGAGGGTCCGCTGCCACCATTCGCCCGCCGCCGCGTCCCGCGCGTCGCGCAGGTCCACGAGGGCGGCGGCCAGCCGGCGGCCGTCGGCGTCGAGGGCGGCCGCGGAGGCCGGTCCCGCCAGGGTCCGCTCCGCGGCGGCGCGGGCGCCCACGGCGGCGGCGAGCGCCCTGTCCACCCGGCCGGCCGCCCGGCGGTTGGTGACGGCGACGGCGGCGAGGAGTCCGAGGGCGACGCCGATCAGGGTGTCCAGCACCCGGTCGCCGATGAGCGTGCCCGCCGGGTGTCTGCCGCCCGCCTCGACGAGGAGCAGCGCCATCGGGGTGACGGCGACGGAGCCGAGCCAGTAGTTGCGGGTGATCAGTGCTTCCGCGCCGAAGCTGAAGAACAGCAGGCACCCGAGGAGGGCCGCCGGTCCGGTCCTGATCAGCGGGACGACGGCGGCGAAGGCGAGGACTCCGAGCAGGTTGCCGAGGGTGCGCTGAAGCGCCCGGTTCCAGCTGAGGGTGACGTTGACCTGGAAGACGGACGCCGCGGTGACGACGGCCCAGTACGGCCGGTCGACGCCCAGGGCGACGGCGGCGTAGCCGGCGAGCGCGCAGCCGACGAGGGTGCGCAGCGCGATGGGCATGTGCGGTGAGCGTGGACCGAGGCCGCGCAGCAGGGTGCGGCGGGCCTCGCGGCGGCGGGTCCGCCGCACGGCCCGCCAGGCGCCGGGCGCCTCGGCCGCCGCGCCGGGGGTCGGCGGCGCGGCCGGTACGGGTCCCCGGGCGCGGGTGAGGGCGGCCCAGGCACGGAGCCGGGCGGCACGGTCTGTGTCCGCCCGGCCCTCGGCCACCGCCCCGCCGGTGAGGGTCGCCTCCGCGTGCACGAGAAGGCGTTCGAGCTGTCGGTGCACCGGGGTGGGGCGGCCGGCGTCGAGGAGGGTCTGCCGGGCGGCGTGCAGGGCCGCCGCCGCGGTGTGCCGGCCGCGGTGGCCGGGTTCGGCCGCGCAGGCGGCCGCGGCGTCCAGCGCGCGGGCGGTGGCGCGCCGTTCGGGGCCCTCCCTCCGCAGGAGGGCGGGGCCGGCGGTGACCAGCCAGGCGACGGTTCCGGCGCCGAGGGCGAGCGCGAGATGACCGGGGACCTCGGTGAGCCGCTGTGGAACGAACAGGGCGGCCGTGGCGACGAAGGTGAAGATCACGTTTCCGGGAGGCCCGATCCGGCCGGCGTCGCAGAGCGCCTTCTGCACGGCCGCGATCAGGGCGCCGACGGCGACCAGTACGACCACCGAGTCGGTGAGCGAGGCCGTGACCAGGGAGACGGCGAGGCCCGCCACCATGCCGAGCACCACGCGGGCCACGGTCCCGGCCCTGCGGGCGTACGGGAGGCCGTGGCCGTAGAGCGCGCAGAGCGATCCGGCCATCGTGTACATGACCAGGTCGAGCCGTCCGAGGACGAGGAGGGTCAGATTCGGCGCCAGTGCCGCGCAGACGACGCTCAGGGCCGGCTTGAACCACTGGTCGGAGGGCCTGGCGAGACGCAGCGCGGCGGAGACCGGGAGCGGCGGTGCCGACGGCCGCCGGAATCGAATGCTTGTATCGCTCACCTATTTACGTTAACAAGTATTACACCAGTAAACGAATTCAGGAGGGACGACACGGGAGCCGCGGCTCTCAGCGCAGCGGGTCGCGCGGTTCCACCAGCCCCGATTCGTACGCGAACACGACCAGCTGGGCGCGGTCCCGGGCGCCCAGCTTGGTCATGGCCCGGCTGATGTGGGTCTTGGCGGTGAAGGGGCTGATCACCATGTGGGCGGCGATCTCCTCGTTCGTCAGCCCACGGGCCGCCAGTGCCGTCACCTCCCGTTCCCGCCGGGTGAGGTTCTCCATGCCGGGGGCGGTGGACCGGTCCGGCGGCCGCGCCACGAACTCGCCGATCAGACGCCGTGTGACGGCGGGCGACAGCAGCGCGTCACCGCGGGCGGCGACGCGCACGGCGTGCAGCAGTTCGGCGGGCTCGGTGTCCTTGAGCAGGAAGCCCGCGGCCCCCGCGCGCAGCGCGTCGAAGACGTACTCGTCCAGGCCGTAGTTGGTGAGGATCACGACGTGCACGTCCGCGAGGAGCGGATCGGCGGCGATGTGCCGGGTGGTCTCGATCCCTGTCATCACCGGCATCTGCACATCGACCAGCGCGACGTCGGGGACATGGCGGCGGGCCTGCTCGAGGCCCTGCCGGCCGTCCGCGGCCTCGGCCACGACCTCGATGCCGTCCTCCGCGTCGAGCAGGGCACGGAACCCGGCACGCATGAGCGCCTGGTCGTCCACGATCAGGACCCGGATCACAGCGCCTCCACGGCCGCCGGGTCGGCCGCCTCGGCCGGACCGGCGCCGTCCGCGGCGCCGCCGCCCCGGCCGTCGGGATACGCCCGGCTCCCCTCGAGCGGGATACGGGCGTGCACCGAGAAGCCGCCGCAGGGCCGTGGCGCCGTGTCCAGCGTGCCGCCGAGGGCGGTGACGCGTTCCCGCATGCCGGTCAGGCCGGTGCCCGGCACGACGGGCTTGCCGGATGCGGCGGGGCCGTCGTCCTCGACGGTGACGGCGACCTCGTCGGCGCCGTAATCGAGGCGGACTCCGGTCGGGGCCCGGTCGGCGTGCCGGGCCACGTTGGTCAGCGCCTCCTGCACGATCCGGTAGGCCGCACGGTCGACGTCCGGCCGCAGCGCGCGCCGGTCGCCGTTCACGGTCACGGAGACGGGGATGCCCGCCGCACGGGCGCGGTCGGCCAGTTCGCCGACGCGCGAGAGGCCGGCGGCAGGCTCGCGTTCCTCCGTCCGCAGGACCTCGAGGGTCGAGCGCAGCTCCCGCATGGCCTCCCCGCTCGCCTCCTGGATGGCGAGCAGCGCGGGCGGCACGTCCTCGCCCCGCTTCCTGGCCAGGTGCACGGCGACCCCCGCCTGGAGCTTGACGATCGAGATGGAGTGGGTGAGCGTGTCGTGCAACTCCCGGGCGATCCGCAGCCGTTCCTCCCCCGCCCTGCGCAACGCGGCCTCCTCCCTGCCGCGTTCGGCCTCCAGGGCCCGCTGTTCGGTCTGGCGAAGGTACGCCTGCCAGTTCTTGTCGATCAGGCCGGTCACCCCGGCGCACAGGAACCAGCCGAGCAGCAGCAGCGAGCGTTCGACGCCGTGCTCCAGGGAACGGGCGGTGTCGACGGCGAAGAAGACCGCCAGGAACAACGCGCCCGCCACCACACCCGCCCTGCGGCGTCCCCCTCGCGCCGCCGCGTGCACGGCGACGAGTACCGGGAATGCGGCCCAGGAACCGGGCCGGTCATGGACGACGTAGGCGGCCATGCAGAGCGTGGTGACGACGAGGACCGTACGGGGTGCGCGCCGGTGGCCCGCGAGCGCCAGCGAACCCCCCGCGATCAGCATCACGTCCGGCACACCGGGGGACGGGCCGCCGGCGTACGCGGCGACGGTCACCGCCCCCGCGATCAGCGCCGCGAGCACCGTGTCGAGCAGGGCGTGCCTCAGCCCCGGATCCGCCTGCATGGACGGCAGCCTATGACGGTGCGCCGGGCCGGCGCCTCGTCCCGCGAGACCCCTTTCCCGCTACTCCCGGCGCAGTAGTCGCCGCCCGTTCCCACCCGCCGCGACCGGCCGCCGATGCCTTCGGGCGTACGACGACCGGGACACCTGCCCCGGGCCAGCATCGGGGCATGACCAGAGCCTTCCGCTTCACCGATCCTCCGCCGACCTCCGCGGCCACCGGCGTGACCGCCGACGTGTACGCCCAACTCGCCCGCGACTTCGGCATCGAGCGGGCCGCGACGTTCGTGGTGCTGTCCGACTCTCCCCCGCTGCTGACCGGCGCGTGGGCACTGCTGCGGGAGTCCCTGCTGGCCGGCGGGGTCTCCCGGACGGACAAGGAGGTCGTCGCCGCGGGTGTGTCACTGGCCAACCGCTGCCCGTTCTGCGTCGACGCGCACACCGTCCTGCTGCATGCCACCGGCGACCACGCGCTCGCCGAGACGATCGCACGCGGCAAGGAGCCCGCCGACCCGGCGCACCGGCGGCTGCTGGCCTGGGGCAAGGACATCCGCGGATCGCGGCCGTTCCCCGCGGAGCAGACCCCCGAACACCTGGGGACCGCGCTCGCGTTCCACTTCATCAACCGGATCGTCTCGGCGCTGCTGAACGAGAACATGCTGCCCGGCGGTGCGCAGAAGTACCGGCTGGTGCGCAGCGCGGCGGGCCGTTCCCTCGCCCGCACGGTACGCCGGCGACTGCGGCCGGGTGACAGCCTGGAGCTTCTGCTGACCTCCGGCGCCGAGCCGGCGTGGGCGGCGGGCACGCCCGTCGGCACGGCGTACGGGGCGCTGCGTGAGGCGGCGCTCATGGGCGCCGGGCTGCTGTCGGAGGACGACCGGGCGCTGGTGCGCAGGACGGTGGCCGCCCATGACGGCGTCGCCCATCCGCCGCTGTCGGCCGGCTGGCTGCCCGGCCGCGAGGAGCGCCCCGGGGCCCGGCTGGCGCTGCTCGCGGCCCTCGCCCCGTACCGGATCACCGAGGAGGACGTGCGGGCCTGGCGCACGCCGCAGCACACGGACCACTGCCTGGTCCATCTGACCGCGTACGGGGCGATCACCGCCGTCGAACGGATCGAGGAGCAGCTGTGAGCACGATCGTGAACACCGGTCAGGCCGACGCGTGGAACGGCCCGGTCGGGCAGCACTGGGCGGACCACCACGAGCGTTACGACGGGATGCTCGCATCCTTCGACGAGGCGCTGTTCGCGGCGGCGGGGATCGGGGAACGGGACCGCGTCCTGGACGTCGGATGCGGCAGCGGGTCGACGACGCGGCGTGCCGCACGGCTTGCCGCACGCGGGCACGTGGTCGGCGTCGACATCTCGGAGCCGATGCTGGCGCGGGCGCGGTCGGTGTCCGCGGGCATCAAGAACGTCTCCTACGAGTGGGGCGACGCCCAGGTGCACCCGTTCCCGGCCGGCCGCCACGACGTGGCGATCAGCCGGGGCGGAGTGATGTTCTTCGCCGACCACACCGCCGCGTTCGCGAACATCGGCCGGTCCCTGCGGCCGGGCGGGCGGCTGGCGTTCGTCTGCCCGCGGCCGGCCGCCCCGGACGGGGAGGAGGGTCGCGTCCTCGGCCTGCTGGCGTCCCTGTTGACCGCGTCCTCCCCGCGTGTCCCCGCCCCGCAGCCGTCCACGAAGGCCGACCTCGCCACGGCCATGGCCTCCCTGGCGGACCCCGACCGGACCCGGAAGGTACTGGAGCAGGCCGCGTTCGGGTCGGTCGCCGTCACACCGGTCGACGCGCCCACCTGCTGGGGGCGGGACGCCGGGGACGCCGTGGACTTCTACGTCTCGCGCGGACCGCGCGCCGAGGTCCCCGAGGAGACCCTGGACGCCATGCGTGCCGCCCTGCGGCCCTACGAGACGGACCGGGGCGTCCTGTTGAGCGCGGGCGTGTGGGTGGTCACTGCCCGCCGGGACGGCTGAGCGTCCCGGGGGCGACGGCACCACGCGCGAGCAGCAGCAGCGCGTCCACCAGGTCCTCCGCCGGACTTCCCGTGGCGAGCCGGCGGAGCTGAAGGCCCATCACCAGCGCCACCGTCGTCGCCGCGAGGCCCTCCGCGTCCGGGACACCCAGCCCGGTCAGGATCTGCGTGGCGAGCCGGTCGTACGCGGCGAACGCCTCCGCCGCCGCCTCCCGCAGCCGCTCGTCCCGGCCTGCCTCGACGTACAGCTCGAACGTCGCGATGTGCCCGCTGTCGAAACCGGTGCCGCCCGCCACCTGGCCGGCGAGGGCCGCGGCGCCCGCGATGTCGATACCGTCGCTCCGGCACTCGTCGGCCATCTCGGTGAAGCGGCGGGTCTCGTCCCGTACGAAGTGCAGCAGGCTCTCGCGCAGCAGTTCGTGCTGCGTCGCGAAGTGGTACGTGACGGAGCCGAGCGACACGCCCGCCTCCTTGGCGATCCGGCGATTGGTCACCGCGGCCACCCCGTCCCTGCCGATGATGTGCAGGACGGCTTCTATGATGCGCTGCCTGGTGGGCGCGGAACGGGCGGCGGTGGGCATGGCCCTCATTGTCCCATCGGGGCACTTCCGCTGGTCACGTGGGTGGGCGGGCGCTTCTCGTACCAGCGCAGCTCCGCCTCGAGCTGGGCGGCGAGGGAGATCAGGCGTTCCTCGGTGCCTTCGGGGCCGAGCAGTTGGGCCCCGACCGGCAGTCCGTCGCCGGTGAGCCCGGCCGGGACGGCGACGCCGGGCCAGCCGAGGACGTTCCACGGCCAGGCGTAGGGGCAGGCGGCGGCGATGCCGATGTCCGTGGCCCCGGCGGACTTTCCGTCGAAGGCGCCGACGGGCGGGGGTGGCGTCGCCGTGCTGGGGGTGAGCAGGACGTCGTACTGGTCGAAGAAGGCGCCGATCCTGCTCTGCTGCGCGGCCTCACGGGCGCGGGCGGCGCGCACGACGCGTCCGCCGAGCCGGTGGCCGGAGCGGGTGGAGGCGCGGGTGCGCGGGTCGAGGAGCGACGGGTCGGGGTGCCGGTCGGCGTACTCGGCGATGCCGGTGGCGGCGCGGGGCAGGAAGCTCAGGCCGATGAGGCCGTAGCGGGGGCGGGCCTCTTCGACGTCGTGCCCGAGTTTCGCGAGCGTCTCGGCGAGCGCGGCGACCGCCCGGCGCACCTCGGGGTGGGGGCGGGTGCCGGTGAGGGTGAGCGGCGGGCGCAGGGCGAGCGCGATGCGCAACCTGCCCGGTTCGCGACGGGCGGCGGCCGAGGCGTCGATGGCCTCCGGGTGGTACCGCTCGCCGGGGTGCGCTCCGGAGGCCGCGTCCAGCAGCAGCGCCGCGTCTGCGACGGTCCGCGCGAGGGGGCCGTTGACGGTGAGGCCCTGGAAGCAGTCGGTATAGGGGTGGACGGAGACCCGGCCGCGCTGGGGCTTGATGCCGACGAGATGGGTCCAGGCGGCGGGGATGCGGATGGAACCGGCGCCGTCGGAACCGAGGGCGGCGGGCACGAGCCCGGCGGCGACGGCGGCCGCCGAGCCGCCGGAGGAACCACCCGGGGTGTGGGCGGTGGACCAGGGGTTGCGGGTGGCACCGAAGGCGGGGCCCTCCGTGAAGGGCCACTGGCCGAGTTCGCAGGAGTTGGTCTTTCCGACGATGACCGCTCCGGCGGCCCGGAGCCTGCGTACGGCCTCGCCGTCGGCCGTGGCCGGCGGGAGGTCGCCGGGGCAGCCGAAGTAGGTGGGGACCCCGGAGACATCGGTGTCGTCCTTGACGGCGATCGGCACCCCGAGCAGCGGCAGCCTCTCCCCCGCCGCGAGCCTCCGGTCCGCGTCCCGCGCCTCCTCGAGTGCCTGTTCACCCCGGACGGTCCTGAAGGCGTTGATACTGCTACGGGTTGCCTCGATGCGGGCGAGAGTCTCCGCGACGAGCGCCTCCGACGTCGTGTCTCCTGCTTCCAACGCCCCGTGATATCCGGTCAGTTCGCCCATCTCTTCTCTGGACACGCCGCACCTGCCTCCCTATTGTTCGTTCGAACGAACAGGACTGGAGGGTAACCAGATGCGGATCAGCGGAGCAAGCGTTCTGCTCACCGGGGCGACCGGCGGTCTAGGTGGCGCGCTCGCGGCCGGACTAGCTTCCCTTGGTGCCAAGTTGACCGTCAGCGGTCGGCGCGCCGACGCTCTCGGACCGCTGGCGGAGCGCTACGGCGCCCGTACGGTGGTCGCCGATCTGGCCGACGCGGCCGATGTGGAACGGCTCGCCGCCGAAGCCGCCGGCACGGACATCCTCATATCGAACGCCGCCCTGCCCGGTAGCGGCGATCTGCTGGACTGGACTCCCGAACAGATGGACCGCGCCTTCGCCGTCAACCTGCGCGCCCCCGCCATGCTCGCCCGGCTGCTCGCCCCCTCCATGGTCGACGCCGGCGGCGGCCACCTCGCCTTCGTCGGCTCCCTCGCGGGGAAGGTGACCACGAGGTCGATGTCGCTCTACAGCGGCAGCAAGTTCGGCCTGCGCGGCTTCGCTCTGGGGCTGCGCCAGGATCTGCACGGCACGGGCGTCGGCGTGTCGATCGTCCAGCCCGGTTTCGTACGGGACGCCGGCATGTTCGCCGTGACCGGCGCGAAGCCCCCGGCGGGCATACGGACGGTGTCGCCGCGTCAGGTCGTGGACGGCGTCGTGCGGGCCGTGGAACGTGACGTCGCGGAGGTCAACGTGGCTCCGATCGAGATGCGGCTGCTGAGCGCGATCGGGGGCCAGTTCCCCGGCTTCGCCGAGCGTCTCCAGCGCGGCGGACCGGGCGAGCGGACTCTGCGCGAGGTGGTCGCGGCCCAGCGCGACCGCCGCTGACGCGGCGGCGTTGCCGGTGGGCGTCGCCACGGTCTCCCCCTGTCGAGGAGGAGGGTCACCGTGCACGGCGCCCGCCGGGCGGCGTGAGTCGCGGCTGGTCAGCGCCCTCGCGCCGCTGGTCGCGGCGGTCCGCCGACCCGCATGAGCACCACGTACAGCACGAGCGAGGCCGCGAGACCCACCGCCCAGCCGTAGTCCGCGAGGGGCCGCAGGAACGGGATCAGGCCGTCCTCCGGGAACGGGCCCTTGCCCGGGGCCGAGTGCGAGCCGCCGACAGCGAGCACCCCGCCGACCGCGAAGGCGGCCACGGCACGCAGGTTCCAGCCCGAGGTGTACCAGTACGCGCCGCCGGGCGTGTACAGCGCGGTCAGGTCGAGGACGGTCCGGCGCACGAGCCAGTAGTCGGCGATGAGGATGCCGGCGACGGTGCCCAGCAGCCCGCCGACGAGCCCCAGCCAGGTGAAGATGTACAGCTCGGGCGTCTCGGTCAGCTTCCACGGCATGATCAGCACGCCGACGACGCCGGTGATGAGCGCGCCGGTACGGAAGTTGATGAACTTGGGCGCCAGGTTCGCCAGGTCGTACGCCGGTGACACCACGTTGGCCGCGATGTTCACCGAGATCGTCGCGACGAGCACGGTGACCAGGGCGAAGAGCAGACCGAAGACGTTGTCGGTCTTGGCCGCGAGCGCGACCGGGTCCCACACGGCGGCCCCGTACACCGCCTGCGACCCGGACGTGACGAACACCGACAGCAGCGCGAACAGCGTCATCGTGGTGGGCAGGCCCAGCGTCTGGCCCCAGATCTGTGCGCGCTGGCCCGCCCCGAACCGGGTGAAGTCGGGGATGTTCAGCGAGAGGGTCGCCCAGAAGGCGATCATCCCCATCAGGGACGGGAAGAAGACCGGCCAGAAGTCCGCGCCCCAGCCCAGCTTCGACGGCTGGTCGAGCAGCGGGCCGACACCGCCCGCCTTGGCGGTGACCCACACCAGCAGCACCACCGCGCCGACGATGACGAACGGCGCGGCCCAGTTCTCGAACCGACGCAGCGCCTCCATCCCCCGGTAGATGATGGCGAGTTCCAGCGCCCAGAAGAGGACGAAGCAGACCCACAGCGTCCACGGCTGCCCGCCGACCTGGGCGGCCTCCGCCCAGCCGCCGAAGATCTTGCCGAGCAGGACGAAGATGCCCTGCCCGCCGATCCAGGTCTGGATGCCGAACCAGGCGCAGGCCACCGCGGCCCTGATCATCGCGGGCAGGTTCGCGCCGCGCAGCCCGAACGAGGCGCGGGCGAGCACGGGGAAGGGGATGCCGTACTTGGGGCCGGCGTGGCCGGTCAGCAGCATCGGCAGCAGCACGATGACGTTGGCCAGGGCGATGGTGAACACCGCCTGCTTCCAGTCCATGCCGAGCGCGACGAGCCCGGAGGCGAGCAGCCAGGAGGGGATGTTGTGGGCCATGCCGACCCACAGGGCGGCGAAGTTGTAGGTGGTCCACCGGCGGCGTGCGACCGGCACGGGCAGCAGGTCGTCGTTGACGAAACGGCTGTCCGCGAGGGTGGTGCCCGGCGGGAGTTCGACGCGTCCCGCCGGGTCCTGTATCGGTTCTTCTGACGGGACGGGCGGGACGGTCGCGGTCATGGCGGCGAGGGCCCTTCGGAGGAGGTCAGCGGTTCAGTGCCGGGATGATCTCCGCGCCGTACGCGTCGATCGTCGTTTCCTTCGCGTCGTGCATGTTGTAGAGCGCGAACTGGTCGACGCCCAGGTCGCGCAGCGCCTGGAGCTTCTCGATGTGCGCCTCGGCCGGCCCGAGCAGGCAGAAGCGGTCGACGATCTCGTCGGGGACGAAATCGGTGGACGGATTGCCGGCACGGCCGTGGTGGCTGTAGTCGTAGCCGTGCCGCCCCTTGATGTAGGCGGTGAGAGCCTCCGGGACCATCTCGGAGTGCTCGCCGTAGCGGGAGACGAGGTCCGCGACATGGTTGCCCACCATCCCGCCGAACCACCGGCACTGCTCCCGGGCGTGTGCCAGGTCGTCGCTCACGTACGCGGGCGCCGCGACGCAGACGGTGACGGAGGCCGGGTCGCGTCCGGCGTCGGCGGCCGCGGTGCGCACGGCCTTCACCATCCACTCCGTCAGATACGGGTCGGCCAGTTGGAGGATGAAGCCGTCGGCCTTCCGCCCGGCGAGAGCCAGGGCCTTGGGCCCGTACGCCGCCATCCACACCGGCAGCTTCCCGTCCCTCACCCACGGGATCCGCAGCGGCTGGCCGTCGACGACGGTCTCGCGCCCTTCCGCGAGGTCGCGGATCACGTCGATCGCCTCGCCGAGCCTGGCGAGGGTGTTGGGGCTGCGTCCGGCCACCCGCATGGCGGAGTCACCGCGCCCGATGCCGCACACCGTGCGGTTGCCGTACATCTCGTTGAGGGTGGCGAACGTGGAGGCGGTCACCTCCCACGTGCGGGTGCCTGGGTTGGTCACCATGGGGCCGACGGTGAGTTTGGTCGTGTGTTCCAGGATGCGGCTGTAGATGACGAACGGCTCCTGCCACAGCACCGCGGAGTCGAAGGTCCAGCCGTAGCGGAAGCCGTTGCGTTCCGCGCGCCGCATCAGTCCGACGACCGCGGACGCGGGCGGGTCGGTCTGCAGGACGAGTCCGAAGTCCACGGCATGGCCTCCTAGTTCAGGTACTGGCAGGTGGAGCGGGGGGTGTACACGCCGTGGCCGGCGCGACCGGTGAACGTCCGCCCGTCGATGACCACTTCGCCCCGGGACAGCACGGTCTCCACCTGACCGGTGATCCGTTTGCCCTCGTACGCCGAGTAGTCGACGTTCATGTGGTGTGTCCGGACGGACAGGGTCTGTTCGGCGTGCGGGTCGTAGATGACGATGTCGGCGTCGGCGCCGGGGGCGATGGTGCCCTTCTTCGGGTAGAGGCCGAACATCCTGGCGGGCGTTGCGCAGGCGATCTCGATCCAGCGGCGGCGGCTGATGTGCCCGTCGACGACGGCCTGGTGGAGGAGGTCCATGCGGTTCTCCACGCCCGGGAGCCCGTTGGGGATCTTGGAGAAGTCGCCCCGGCCGAGGTCCTTCTGCCCGGTGAAGCAGAAGGGGCAGTGGTCGGTGGAGACCACCTGGAGGTCGTTGGTGCGCAGGCCCCGCCACAGTGCCGCCTGGTGCTCGCGCGGCCTGAGCGGTGTGGAGCAGACGTACTTGGCGCCCTCGAAGTCCGGCTCCGCGAGGTTGTCGGTGGACAGGAAGAGGTACTGCGGACAGGTCTCGCCGAAGACGGGCAGTCCCTTGTCGCGGGCGGTGGCGAGCTCCGCCACGGCCTCCTCCGCGGAGACGTGCACCACGTACAGCGGGGCGCCGGCGACGCGGGCGAGCTGGATGGCCCGATGGGTGGCCTCCGCCTCCAGCAGGACCTTGCGGACCTCGCCGTGGTACCGCGGATCGGTGCGGCCCTCGGCGAGCGCCTGCTCGACCAGCACGTCGATGGCGATGCCGTTCTCCGCGTGCATCATGATCAGGCCGCCGTTGACGGCGGAGCGCTGCATCGCGCGCAGGATCTGTCCGTCGTCGCTGTAGAAGACGCCGGGGTAGGCCATGAAGAGTTTGAAGGAGGTGATGCCCTCCTCCACCAGCAGGTCCATCTCCTTCAGCGACTGCTCGTTGACGTCGGAGAGGATCATGTGGAAGCCGTAGTCGATGGCACAGTTGCCGTCGGCCTTGGCGTACCAGGCGTCGAGGCCCTCCCGCAGTGCCCGCCCCACCGACTGAACGGCGAAGTCGATGATGGTGGTCGTGCCGCCCCAGGCGGCGGCGCGGGTGCCCGTCTCGAACGTGTCGGAGGCGAAGGTCCCGCCGAACGGCAGCTCCATATGGGTGTGGGCGTCGACGCCGCCCGGCAGGACGTACTTGTTGGTCGCGTCGATGGTGCGGGCCGCCGTCCACGTCTGCGAGACGGGCGAGTTGTGCGCGGCGAGCGCGGCGATGCGGCCGTCCTCGACGAGCACGTCGGCGTGCATCTCGTCGGCGGCGGTCACGACGAGTCCGCCGCGGATCAGGGTCCGGTTGCTCATGGTCTCCTCGCGTGGGAAAGGGCGGCGGTCGCGTGGCAACTACAGGCTGCGCAGGGCGCGTTCGAGGACCTGGGCGCCCTCTTCCGCTTCCGCGACGGTCAGGGAGAGCGGCGGGGCGATGCGCAGGACGCTGGTGCTGTGGCCGCCGCCCTTGCCGATCAGCAGCCCGCCCTCGCGGGCCGCCTCGAGGACGGTCGCCGCCGCCTGCGGGTCCGCCTCGTCGGTGCCCGGCCTGACCAGCTCGATGCCGATCATGAGTCCCCGGCCCCGTACCTCCCGCACCGCGGGCACGCTCGCCGCGATGCCGCGCAGCCGCTCGATCAGCAGGCCGCCGACCCGGCGGGCGTTGCCCTGGAGGTCGTGCTCCAGGAGGTACGAGAGGTTGGCGACGCCGGCGGCCATGGTGACGGGGCTGCCGCCGAAGGTGGAGATCGAGTTCGCGTCGAGGCAGTTCATGATCTCGGCGCGGGCGACGACGCCGCCCACGGACATGCCGTTGCCGATGCCCTTGGCGAAGGTGAGGATGTCGGGCGGACCACTCCGGCCGTGGGCCTGCCAGCCCCAGAAGTGCTCGCCGGTGCGGCCCCAGCCGGTCTGCACCTCGTCGGAGATCCACAGGATGCCGTGCCGGTCCAGGACCTCACGGAAGGCGGCGTACAGACCGTCGGGCGGTGAGGTGAAGCCGCCGACGCCCTGCACAGGCTCCGCGATCAGCGCGGCCACGTCATGGGTGTGGCCGAGGAGGTCCTCGAGGTCGGCGACGCACGCCTCGATGAACCGGGCGTCGGAGAGGTGGGCGAAGGGGCCGCGGCTGCGGACACCTCCGTGCACGTACAGCGTCTGGAGCGGCGAGAGGCTGGTCGGCGACCAGGCGTGGTTGCCGGTGATCGAGACCGCGGAGAACGAGCGGCCGTGGTAGCTGTTGCGCATCGCCAGGATCTGGTTGGAGCGGCGGTGGCCGGTCGCCAGCAGCAGAGCGGTGTCGTTGGCCTCCGTGCCGGAGGTGGTGAAGAAGACGCGGGCGTCCGGGATGCCGGACAGGGCGGCGATCCGTTCCGCGAGCTCCACCATGGGGCGGTTGAGGTAGAGCGTGGAGGAGTGGATGAGCCGTCCCGCCTGCTCGCTCACCGCCTTGGTGACCTCGGGCAGAGCGTGCGCGGTCATGGTGGTGAGGATGCCGCCGAAGAAGTCCAGGTAGCGGTTGCCGTCCGCGTCCCACACATGGCGTCCTTCGCCATGGGTGATCTCGATCGGCTGCTTGTAGTAGAGCGCCACCCAGTCGGGGATGACGGCACGGTGCCGCTCGTAGAGGTCGGTCACGGCTGCACCAGCCCCTCGTAGGCGTCGGGCCGGCGGTCGCGGTAGAACGCCCACTGCTGCCGCACCGTCTCGATCATGTCGAAGTCGAGGTCCCGTACGACGAGCTCCTCCTCCTTGTCGCTGGCGACGTCGCCGACGAACTGGCCGCGCGGGTCGACGAAGTAGCTGGTGCCGTAGAAGTCGTTGTCGCCGTACTCCTCGATGCCGACGCGGTTGATGGCGGCGACGAAGTACTCGTTGGCGACGGCGGCGGCGGGCTGCTCCAGCTGCCACAGGTAGGACGACAGTCCGCGGTGCGTGGCGGACGGGTTGTACACCAACTGGGCTCCGGCCAGCCCCAGTTGCCGCCAGCCCTCCGGGAAGTGGCGGTCGTAGCAGATGTAGACGCCGACCTTGCCGACCGCGGTGTCGAACACGGGCCAGCCGGCGTTGCCGGGCCTGAAGTAGTACTTCTCCCAGAAGCCCTTGACCTGGGGGATGTGGTGCTTGCGGTACTTGCCCAGGTAGCTGCCGTCGGCGTCGATCACGGCGGCGGTGTTGTAGTAGAAGCCCGCGCCCTCGACCTCGAAGACCGGGACCACGATCACCATGCCGGTCTCGCGAGCGAGCTCCTGCATCCGCCGGACCGTCGGACCGTCCGGAACCGGCTCCGCCCAGCGGTAGTGCTCGGGGTCCTGGACCTGGCAGAAGTAGGGGGCGTTGAAGACCTCTTGGAAGCCGATGACCTTGGCGCCCTGCCGGGCCGCCTCCCGGGCGTGTTCCTCATGTTTGGCGATCATGGATTCGGTGTCGCCGGTCCAGGTGGCCTGGACGAGTGCGGCGCGTACGACAGTGGCCATGAGCTGCTCCTTCGACAGGACGTCCGAGAGCTTCTACGCACGTAGACACAGTGCGTAGGAGGAGAACGTAAGCCTCGTCACACACGGGGGCAAGACCATCGTCGTGAACCCGCTGAGTCGATCTTGTTTCGCACCCGAGCGGTCGACATCGATCATTTTCAGCCGCGGAGGTGTCCGGCCACGCGCAGTGCGTGGACGACGTCCCGCTCCCTGGCCGGCGAGACGTCCCGGGCGGCGTCGAGCAGCATCGGCACCAGTCGGGCGGGGTCCCGTGCCACGCAGGCCGCGGTGTCCGCGGCGGTGCGGACCTGGACGAACGCGGCCAGCAGGGTACGGGCGCGGTGCGGCGTACCCGCCTCCTCGAGCGTGAGGACGGCGTCCGCGATCTCGTCGGCGGAACGGAACACGCCCTGGCGCAGCAACTGCCCGCCGTCGTCGCCCCGGCCCGCCGCGACGAGCGCCTCCGCGGCGGCGGCGAGCCGTAAGGCCGGCTGCGACGCCACCTCCCAGAGCAGGGTGGCCCAGTCCGCCGCCGGCCCGGAGCGGTTCAGTTCGTCGGCGAGCGCCGGCAGCCAGGCCGCGGGCCGCGCGGCGGCCTCGCAGATCAGGGCATGCGCCTCGCCGCCGCGGCCCTCGGCGCGCAGCCGGCCGAGCGCGGCGACGGTGTCCCTGGCGGCGCGGTACGCGCCCTCCGGCACAGGCAGCGCCTCCGGGGCGGCCTCGGCGGCGGCGGCGCCGCCGTAGCGGGCCCCGCGCGGCACGTCGCCCGCGACCGGCAGCAGGGGCACGGCGACGGCGTCGTCCCCCGCGTCCTCCATGCCGGCGAACCGGGCGCCGCCGCGAGGACGGCGCTTCTTCCCCGCGCCGCGCTTCTTCCCGTCGCCCTGCGGGACGTGCGCGGGTGGCGCCGCATCCTGGGGCGGCCGCGGCTCCGGGGACTGCCTCCCGGCGACGGCATCCGCAGGACGGGGGCCACGCTCGGGACCGGGCCGGTGTGCAGAAACGGGACCGTCCCCGGGACCGGGACCGTACGCAGGAGCGGCACGCGGGCCGTCCCCGGGAGCGGAACCCCCGCCCGGGCCGTACGCGGAGGCGGGACCGTACGCAGGAGCAGGACCCGAGCCGTCCCAGGGATCGGTAACCTGGCCAGGACCGTCCCCGGGACCGGGAACCTGGCCCGGGCCGGGACCCGGGCCGTCCCCGGGACCGGGACCGTACGCAGAAGCAGGACCCGAGCCGTCCCCGGGACCGGGACCGTACGCAGGAGCGGGACCCCGGCCCGGGCCGGGAGCGGCACCCTGGCCCGGGCCGGGACCCGGACCGTCCCCGGGAGCGGAACCCCCGCCCGGGCCGTACGCGGAAGCGGGACCGTACGCGGCAGCGGAATCCTGGCCCGGGCCGTACGCGGGACCGCGTCCGGGTCCGGCCGGGCCGGGTCCGGCCGGGCCGGGAGCGGCCGGGCCGGGACCGTTGCCAGGACCCGGGCCGGGACCGCTCGCGGCGAAGTCGCCCAGGCGGGCGTTCAGTTCCGTGAGGCGGCGCACCGCCCGGCGGTGGTCGTCCCTGGTCCACGCCAGCTCATGGGTGAGACGTTCCGCCTCGGCCGAGCCCTGTGCGCACCCGGCCAGCAGCCGCAGAAGCTCCTCGGCCCGGCCCTGTGCGCGCAGACGCTCCCGGCTCATGAACTCGACCCGCTCCGCCAGCCTTTCACGACCGCCCGGCAGCCGGTCGTGCGCGGCGGCGGCCGCCGCGTGCAGTCCGGCCGCCCGCGCGGACTCCGCCGCGTCCCGCGCGGGCAGATCGTGCAGCAGGGACTCGACCACGTCCCAGGGCGGGATCTCGCTGCCGTCGAGGCAGGCCCGCATGCCCTCCGGGTCACGCCACAGGAAGATCGCGTACCAGCCCCCGGCCGGGTCGAGCCGCTCCACCAGCTCCCCGAAGTACCGCGCGAACATCCCGATTTCCGCCGGGAGTTGATGCACCGTCATCGCCGCCCCTGCCCCGCTGCCGAATGGAGCCCTCCGCTCCGAGGGCACCGCAGGCATTCGACCGCAGGGGTGTTACAGGGCTGCTACGGCGCCTTTTCAGAAAGTGACCGCGATACCGGTGTGCGGGCGCTTGCCCAGTCGCACGATCATCGCCGGCCAGTCGACGGCCCAGAACTGCCAGGTGTATTTGCGTGACAGAAGCCGGCGGACCACGCCCAGCTCGGCCCCGTCCAGGAGACGGGCGGTTCCCTCCGCGGTGGGGGCGCCCTCCTCGATCTTGCCCCGTACGTCGCAGACGGTCACGACGACCCGGCTGTCGTTGCGCAGGCGCTTGACCTTCCACGAGTCCGTGCGGGTCCAGAGGAACAACTCACCGCCGTCCACCGCGAACCACACGGGTGTGGCCACTCCGGTCCCGTCCTTGCGGAACGTGGTGACACTGACGTACCTGGCGCTGGCGAACATCTCGGCACTCACGCCCGCGAGACTACGCCCCCGTCCGCCGGCTCAGGCCGCCGGTACCGGCCAGGGCGCCGGCACCGGCACCGGCACGGAGCCCGGTGCACAGTGGACGGCGAGCTCGTCCATCGACAGGCCGAGGGCCACGGCCAGCGCGGCGACGGTGAAGAAGGCCGGAGTGGGGGCCCGTCCCGTCTCGATCTTGCGCAGTGTCTCCGGGGAGATGCCCGCGACGGCGGCCACCTCGACCATGCTGCGGTCGCCGCGCGCCTGTCGGAGGAGCCGGCCGAGCCGTTCGCCGCGTTCGCGCTCTTCGGCGGTGAGAGGGGTGCGCACCATGTGCCCATTCTAATGCCGGTATTCCAATACCGGTATTCAAATACCACTCCCGGGGGGGGCAGAGGCCTGACCACCCCCGTGGCGCTCGAAGCGGCCGGCGCCCACGTCCCCGAGCCGACCCGTCCCGTCAGCCTCCGCCGACGAACCGCCGGGCCAGTTCCCCGCCCAGCTCCTCCGCCGCGGCACGGCTCTCGATCGGTGACACCTGCGAGTCCTTGAAGACGATGTAGGTGACTCCGGAGGGGACGCCGCCCGTCGCCGGGTCCGGATCGATCCCGAGCGCCTCCGCCGCCGCGTAGGACGCCTCGCCGATGATCCCGCTCGGCCCGGTGTCGCCGACCACCCCGTACACGACCTTGCCGTCGTGGACGATCGCGGCGGCGGAACCGCCGCGGATGCCCGACGCCCAGTAGTTCCAGACCGGGCCGGGGGCCGGCACGACCACGAACGGCAACTCCGCCGCGTCGAGATACTTCCCGTCCGAGCCGGTGAAGGCCGTGGTCGGCTGGAACGAGGGATCGGTGCGGCTGTTGCACCGCGCGCTGCGCCGGCCGTCGCAGTCGATGTCCATGTCCGCCTGCCAGAAGACGGCCCCGTCGTGCTCGCAGACGGGGATGTTCGCCGCCCTGCCCCGGTCGGTGCTGTAGTCGCCCTTGGAGATCCGGTTGCAGTGCTCCACCTCGGCCAGCAGCGCTGCCGCATCGACACCCGCCGCGGGTGCCGTGCGGTAGTGGCCCGGCGCGGGCGGCGGTGGCACGGGGCCGGGCTGAGCCGCCGCCGGGAGCGCCGCCGTGCCGAGCAGGACCGAACCGACTGCCACAGTGAGAGCGGTGTTTCGAATGCGCACAGGGAGCCTTTCTGTTCGAAAGGCTCCCTACCCGTACATGCGCGAACAGCCACAGCCGCACCGCCGGACGGGTTACCCGCCGGGGCGTTCCCGGGCCTCGTCAGCGGGACGGGCGGACCACCATCGCGGAGCCGCCGCCGCGCCGTTGCTTCTCGGCCGCCGCGAGCCACCGGCCGTCCGGCAGCCGTTGGACGCCCGTCGCGGCGCCGATCTCCTGGTTCAGCCGGAACTCGTGCCCGACGGCCTCAAGACGCTGCCTCAACGGGCTGTTCCACAGGGCCGGTTCGAGCTCGGTCGTCGGCTGGTTGCGCTGGCTGGCCCGGGGCGCCGCGATCGCGTCCACCAGCGGCAGTCCGCGGTCCAGATGGCCCGTCAGGGTCTGAAGGACCGTCGTGATGATGGTCGCGCCGCCCGGTGAGCCGAGCGCCAGCACGGGACGCCCGTGATGGTCGAGCACGATCGTGGGCGAAATGGACGAACGCGGCCGCTTGCCGGGGCCGGGCAGGTTCGGGTCGTGGACCGCGGGGTCGGCCGGCCGGAAGGAGAAGTCGGTCAACTCGTTGTTGAGCAGGAAGCCGCGCCCGGGGACGGTGATGCCGCTGCCGCCGGTCTGCTCGATGGTGAGCGTGTAGGCGACGACGTTGCCCCATTTGTCGGCAGTCGTCAGATGGGTGGTGTTCTCGCCCTCGTACGTCGTCGGGGCCGCCGCGCCCGCCGACCCGCAGCGCTCGGGCCGGCGCGGGTCGCCCGGCGCCAGCGGACTGGTGAGCACCGCGTCGTCCTTGATCAGGCACTCCCGCGAGTCGGCGAATCGCTGGGACAGCAGACCGGCGGTCGGCACGTCCTCGAACGCCGGGTCGCCGACCCATCGCCCCCGGTCGGCGAACGCGATGCGGCTCGCCTCGATGAACCGGTGCAGATACCGCTCCGGGGAGGCGTCCGCCAGGTCGGTGCGCTCCAGGATGTTGAGCGCCTCGCCGACGCTGGTGCCGCCCGAGGAGGACGGGGGCATGCCGTAGACGTTGAGGCCCCGGTACGACACCTTCGCCGGTTCACGGCGCACCGTCTCGTACGCCCGCAGGTCATGCTTCGTCAGGTCGCCGGGCCGGACCACCCGGGTGGCGTCCTCGTCGACGGGCGGGTTGCGCACGGTGTCGACGATGTCCCTGGCGAGGGCGCCCTCGTAGAGCGCGCCGGCGCCCTTTCTGCCGAGTTCCTTGTAGGTGCGGGCCAGGTCGGGGTTCCTGATGACCGATCCGACGACCGGGAGACGCCCGTCGGGCAGGAACAGCTCGGCGGAGGCGGGGAAGTCACGGAAGCGCGCCTCGTTGGCCGCGGTCTGCGAGCGGAAGGTGTCGTCGACGGTGAACCCGTGTTCCGCCAGGCGCTCCGCGGGCTTCAGCAGTTCGCCCAGCGGGCGGCTGCCCCACTCCTCGAGGGCGGTGTCCCAGGTGGCGGGGGTGCCGGGCGTGCCGACGCCGAGGCCGCTGGTCACGGCCTCCGCGAACGGTACGGGCGTGCCGTTCTCGAGGAAGAGGGAGGCGTCGGCCGAACGCGGGGCGGTCTCCCGGCCGTCGACCGTGTGCACCGTACGGGTCCTGGCGTCGTAGTGGACGAAGTAGCCACCGCCGCCGATGCCGGCGGAGTACGGCTCCGTCACGCCGAGCGCCGCGGCGGTCGCCACCGCCGCGTCGACGGCGTTGCCGCCGTTGCGGAGCACCTCGATGCCAGCCGCCGAGGCGTCGGCGTCGACGCTCGCGACCGCCCCGCCGTGGCCGACGGCCACCGGGGTCTTGGCGGGTGGTGTCGTGGGAGGGGCGGTGGGGGGCGTGGGCGGTGCTGCGGCGCCGATCGAGACGACGGCCGCGGCAAGGGCCACGACCGATACTTTCCGTGCGGCGGAGCGACGCATTCGTACCTCCAGTCAGCCGGTGTCGGCGCAGCGTAACGGTTCCCGGGGCGGGAGTCGTGGGTGCCGACGGGCGCGTCGCCGGCTCAGCCGGCCGCCCGGTGCGAGCTGCGCGCCTGCGGCACGGCGGTGCGGGCCGGCCTGGTCACGTCGGCGACCAGCTCGACCACATCGGGGCCGTACGCCTGCGAGTTGACCACCTTGAGCAGCAGGCAGAAGGAACCGTTGCCGTGCTTGCGGGCGAGCTTCTCGTGGTGCCGGGCCAGGTAGCGGGTGGCCGCCTGGTTGGTGATGGCGCGCTGCCCGCAGAACAGGAACACGGGCCGGGCGTCCTCACCCGCGGTCAGGCGTGCGAGCAGCACGTACTCGGCCGCGCCGGGCTCCATGCGGTAGCGCTCGGAGCCGATCTGGAACGCGCCCTGGTCCGGCCCCGGTTCGGGGTCGGTGTTCACCTTCACCCCGGGCAGCATGGAGTGCAGGTGAGCTGCCATACGGCGGTTCGACACCGGCCCGCCCACGCAGAACTCCGTGCGCTCGCCGAAACCCTGCTGGGCCGTGTCGTGCCAGACGATCTGCGCGTTCGCCCCGCAGTCCTTGATGAGCGCGGACAGTTCCAGCAGCGCGAAGACGTCGAAGCGGTGCACCGAACCGTCGCGGCCCGCCTCGCGGTTGACGACGAGCAGGGACTCCGAGTTCCCGGGCAGGCCGAAGAAGCCCTGCTTGCGCCGCAGCCGGCGGCGCCAGAGGTAGGTGCGGGCGAGCCAGCCGATCGCGGCACTGATTCCCGCGGCCAGCACACCGAGCACGATGTTGCGTACGTCGTCAGTCATGGGCGCGCATGTTAGCGGTGCCGCAGACGTCCGTTCGAGCCGGTCCCTTCGGAGACTGCCGCGCATCCCGCTGACACAACGTCCAGCAATTGTTACGGTGGCGTAACTTACCGGGGAGTTACCTCGGGTAGCTCCGCGACCTTACCGTCGGGTCACTTCGTTGGGACAGATGAGTCAGGAGTGACCTGTGGGACTTCCTCGCAAGGCTCTGCGCACCACCGCCATCGGTACGGTCTCGGCCGCGCTGCTCGCCGGTTCCGCCACCGCCGCGGCCCCCTCCGCCCTCCCGGCCGCCCCGGCCGCGACCCCGCGGAACAGCGCCGCCACCACCTCCCCCGACGTCCGCTTCGTCGACATCGAGGGTGACGGCGGGATCGTGCTGAAGGCCAACGTCGTCACACCGGCCGGCGCCGACGGCCGGCGGACGTATCCCCTCGTCGTGCTGCCCACCAGCTGGGCGATGCCGCAGATCGAGTACCTCGCCCAGGCGAAGAAGCTCGCCGACTCCGGCTACGTGGTGGTGAGTTACAACTCCCGCGGCTTCTGGCAGTCCGGCGGCGAGATCGAGACTGCCGGACCGCCCGACATCGCCGACGCGTCCAAGGTGATCGACTGGGCGCTGGCCAACACCCCGGCCGACCCGGACAGGGTGGGCATGGCGGGCGTCTCCTACGGCGCCGGCATCAGTCTGCTCGCCTCCGCGAAGGACAAGCGCATCAAGGCGGTTGCCGCGCTCAGCGGCTGGGCGGACCTCATCGACTCCATCTACAGCGGCCGCACGCAGCATCTGCAGGCCGCTGCCCTGCTCAGCGGCGCCGGCCATCTCACGGGCCGCCCCAGCGCCGAGCTCCAGCAGATCATGACCGCCTTCCTGACCTCCGATCTGGCCAAGGAGCAGGAGATGATCGAGTGGGGGCGCAAGCGCTCCCCCGCGAGCTACGTCGACGAGATCAACGCCAACGGCGCCGCGATCATGCTCGGCAACGCGTGGGGCGACTCGCTCTTCCCGCCCAACCAGTACGCCGACTTCTACGAGCGGCTCAGCGGCCCCAAGCGCCTGGAGTTCCGCCCCGGCGACCACGCCACGACCGAGGGCACCGGCCTGCTCGGGCTGCCCAACGACACCTGGACCAGCGCCCACCGGTGGCTGGACCACCACCTCAAGGGCGCCGACAACGGCGTGGACCGTGAGCAGCCCGTACGCATCAAGACCCGTTCGGGAGGCGTCTACGAGAACTACCCCGACTGGAAGTCGGTGGGCGCGGACCGGAAGAAGATCGGTCTCGGCGGGACGCAGCAGATCCGCACCGGCGTCGACTCCGGGGCGAACGGGGGGCTCATCTTCCTCTCCAGCCTGCTCGACCAGTTCGCCGAGCTGCCCCCCATGGCGTCGATCCCGCTGCTGCCGCGCTCCGTCACAGCCGTGTGGCGGTCCGAGCGGTACGGGACCGAGCAGCAGGTGCGCGGCACCGCGAAGCTGCACACCACGGTCACGAGCACCAAGGGGAGCGGCACCCTCGTCGCGTACCTCTACGACGTGGGCCCGCTCGGCCTCGGCAAGCTGGTCGCGAACGCGCCGTACACGTTCCACGGCAGGACGCCGGGTCAGCCGTTCGCCGTCGACCTGGAGTTGTACTCCACCGCCTACGACGTACCGGCCGGCCACCGTCTCGCCGTGGTCGTCGACACCGTCGACCCGCTCTACATCGAGCACAACCCGACCGGCGCGCAGCTGACCTTCTCCTCGCCCGCGGCCGACCCGTCGTACCTCTCGGTCCCGCTGCGCCAGAAGTGATCACCGGCCGCTGCCGGCTGGGCCCCTCACTCAAGCAGGGGCCGAGTGGTGCTCCATGCGCCACTGCGCCGGCCCGCTCGCGCCCGCTAGGGGGCTCGGGGAGCTTTCGGCAGCGGCGTTCCCGGTCGAGCCCGTCCGCACGCGGCATCTCCTTGCGCCGTGCGGACGGGTCCGGACCCGGTGTTCCCTGTGTTCCGTGAACGGCCCCATCGGTGCGGGCGGCCCCATCAGTGCTTGAGGATCTTGGAGAGGAAGTCCTTGGCGCGGTCGGTCTCCGGGCGCGTGAAGAAGTCGTCCGGGGACCGGTCCTCGAGGATGCGGCCGTCGGCCATGAAGACGACCCGGTTCGCGGCGGAGCGGGCGAAGCCCATCTCGTGGGTGACGACGACCATGGTCATCCCCTCGGCGGCGAGCTGCTGCATCACCTCCAGCACCTCGTTGATCATCTCAGGGTCGAGGGCCGAGGTCGGTTCGTCGAAGAGCATGACCTTGGGATCCATGGCGAGCGCGCGGGCGATGGCCACGCGCTGCTGCTGACCGCCGGAGAGCTGGGCCGGATACTTGTCCGCCTGGTCGGCGAGCCCGACCCGCTCGAGCAGTTCGCGGGAGCGGCGGTCCGCCTCCTCCCTCTTGCGGCCTCGGGCCTTGACCGGGCCGAGCGAGACATTGGCCAGCACGGTCTTGTGCGCGAAGAGGTTGAACGACTGGAAGACCATGCCGACGTCCGCCCGGAGCTTCGCGAGCTCACGGCCTTCCGCCGGGAGGGGCTGTCCGTCGATCAGGATGTCGCCCGACTCGACGGTCTCCAGCCGGTTGATGACCCGGCACAGCGTCGACTTCCCGGAGCCCGACGGGCCGATGACCACCACCACCTCCCCGCGGCCGACGGTGAGGTGGATGTCCTGGAGTACGTGCAACTGCCCGAAGTGCTTGTTGACCTCGCGCAGCTCGATCAACGGATCGACGGCCATACGCTGCTCTACCCACTCTCAGCTGTGTGTCGTGGCCAGCGCAAACTAACCGGGCCGCCAAGGGGGTTCACAACCGACACGCACAGGCGGATCAAAAGCCGTACTAATACGGAATCTAGGCCTCCGACGCCTCCGCGTACACCTGCGAAAGCTCCGGAGCCCCGTTGAACGCCCACTCCACACCGGCCTCGACCACACCGATCTCCCGTCCGGAGGCGAGCCGCACCACCGGATGGCCGCCCGGCCAGATGTGCCAGGCCGCCCCGGGCACGGTGCGCACGATCACCGTGCCGAGGTAGAGACCCGCGTCGTTCCCCAGCCAGGGAAGCTCCTCCGGATCGTCGCGCCAGCGCGGCGGAAGCTGGTCCAGCGCGGTCAAGGACCCCGGGGAGTCGTCCAGTTCCAGTCCGGCCTGGGCCGCTCTGGAACGCAGCAGTTCGCACTCCGACAGCAGCTCGGTAATGGCCGCCGCGCGCTCCGGGTCGTGCCCGGCGGCGGCCGCATCGCCCTTGTCACGTTCGCCGTGGCGTCCCAGCCAGTGATCCAAGAAGGGGATGTTCATACTGCAAAGCCTCGCATCCCTGCACCCGAACGCACCACAGGGCGCGCGTCCACCAACATCACATGTCGAGATCGACAACAACCGGTGCGTGGTCGGAGGCACCCTTGCCCTTGCGCTCCTCCCGATCGACGAAGCTGTCCTTGACCGCCGTGGTGAAGGGCTCGTTGCCGTAGACGAGGTCGATGCGCATGCCGCGGTTCTTGGGGAAGCAGAGCTGGCGGTAGTCCCAGTAGGTGAAGGCGTGCTCGTACTTCAGCGGGCGCGGCACCACATCGGCCAGCCCGCGCTTGCGCAGTGCCTCGAGGGCCGCGCGCTCGGGCGGCGTCACATGCGTCATGCCGTCGAAGAAGGACGGGTCCCACACGTCGTCGTCGGTCGGGGCGATGTTGAAGTCGCCGAGGACGGCGAACGGACGCCCGGCGGTGGCGTCCTCGGTCACCGCGACGGACAACGCCTCCAGCCAGCGCAGCTTGTAGCCGTAGTGGTCGTGGGCGACCTCGCGGCCGTTGGGCACATAGACCGACCAGACGCGGGCGGGCCCGCAGGTCGCGGAGATCGCCCTCGGCTCCTGCACGCCCTCGTAGTCCGGGGCGCCGGGCAGCCCGCGCACGATGTCGTCGAGGCCCACCCGGGAGATCACCGCCACGCCGTTCCACCTGCCGGAGGCGTTGACCGCGGACTCGTAGCCGAGCTCACGCAGCTCCGCGGCGGGGAACTGCTCCTCGGTGCACTTGGTCTCCTGGAGGCACAGCACGTCCGTGCCGCTGCTCTCCAGCCAGGCCAGCAGCCGGGGCAGCCGGGCGGTGATCGAGTTGACGTTCCACGTGGCGATACGCATGTCCCAAAGCCTAACGGCGGGGTGTGACAGTCGTCCGGTCCCGCCGCGGGACCCTCACAGCTCCAGCGTCTGCCCGGCGGCCAGTCGCTCGTGCCCGGCGCCGCCGAGCTCGCCGATCTGCCGGTCGTAGATCGGCCGGGCGAGGTCCGTGAGCAGGGCGTCGTGGACGTCGACGGCCCGGCGTGGCGCCACTTCGCGGACGTAGTCGATGACCTCGGAGATCTTGTTCCACGGGGCGTGCACCGGCAGCATCAGCGTGTCCACCGGCCGGCCCGGGACGGTGAGCGCGTCGCCAGGGTGGAAGACGGACCCGTCCACCAGGTAGCCGACATTGGTGATCCGCGGGATGTCCGGATGGATCACCGCGTGCAGCTCGCCGTGCACCTGGACGTCGAAGCCCGCCGCGGTGAAGGTGTCGCCGTGCCCCACGGTGCTCACGCGCCCGGGAAACGCGGCGGACAGCCGCTCGGCGACACTGCGCAGGGTCCACAGCCGGGCGGACGGGTTCGCCTCGAGCGCCGCGCGCAGTCTGCCCTCGTCGAAGTGGTCGGGGTGCTCGTGCGTGACGAGCAGGATGTCGGCCCCCACGGCGGCGTCCTGCTCACTGAAGCCGCCGGGGTCGATGACCAGACGCCGCCCGTCCTTCTCGAGCTGGACGCAGGCGTGGATCCGCTTGGTGAGCCTCATGCCACCATCCTGCTACGCCCGGGGCGTCGTCTCCTCCTGTATCACCGCCTGCGCCACCCGGAAAGCGGAGTTCGCCGCGGGGACGCCGCAGTAGACGGCCGTGTGGATCAGGATCTCCCTGATCTCCGAGGGGGTCAGGCCGTTGCGCAGCGCCGCCCTGGTGTGCGAGGCCAGTTCCTCCAGGTGCCCCCCGGCCACCAGCGCGGTCAGCGTCACACAACTGCGCATGCGTCTGTCCAGGCCCTCACGCGTCCACACCTCGCCCCAGGCGAAGCGGGTGATCAGCTCCTGGAAATCGCCGGTGAAGTCGTCACCGTCGGCCAGCACGTCGTCGACATGCGCGTCGCCGAGCACCTCACGGCGCACCTTCATCCCCGCCTGGTACGGGTCGGCCCTGCCCGGACCGGTGGCCTGCGGCTGCTCCGTGGCGGCGGGCGCGATCTCGGCGACCGGCGCGACGGGCGGCGAGGTCACGGGAGCCGACGGGGCCGGGAAGGCCGCGAGAGTGTCGTGCCAGGCGGTGGCGAAGTGGTGGGCGAGCAGATCCGTGACGGCGGCGGGCTGCTCGACCGGCGCCAGGTGGGAGGCGCCGGGGACCAGCGCGAGCCGGGCGTCCGGTATCCCGGCGACCAGGGTGCGGGCCTCCGCGGGCCCGGTGACCTGGTCCTCGGAGCCGACCACGACGAGGGTGGGGACCTGGATACGGCCGAGGCCGGCGCGGACGTCGAAAGCGGCCAGTGCCTCGCAGGCGGCGATGTAGCAGCCGGGGTCGGTGGTGCGGACCATCTGCACGGCCCACTCGACGATCGCCGGCTGGGCGGCGGCGAACGCCGGGGTGAACCAACGCTCGGGCGCGCTGCGGGCGATCGGGTCGAGCCCGTTGGTGCGGACGACGACTCCGCGCTGGCGGAACTCGTCCGCGGTACCGAACCGGGGGGACGCCGCGACGAGCGCCAGCGTCGCCACGCGCTGCGGGTGGCGCAGCGCCAGTTCGATGCCCACCGCGCCGCCGACCGAGCAGCCGGCGTAGCCGAACCGCTGCACGCCGAGCTGGTCCAGGGTGGCGAGCAGCCGCTCCGCGAGGTCGCCGACGGACGCGGCGGGGTGCGCGGGCGCGCCGCCGTGGCCGGGCAGGTCGTACCGGATCACCCGCCACCGCTCGGAGAGCTCGGCGATCTGCCGGTCCCACATGTGCCAAGTCGTACCGAGAGATGGTCCCAAGACCAGGATCGGGGCGTCTTCCGGCCCGTCAACGCGGTATTGCAGGGTGTGTGTCGTCGTCGTGCTCACCCGCTCACGCTCCCACATCTCACAATTTCCCACCGAGGGGGGTCGGGACGCCGGCCGAACCTCCCCAGGCTTCCGCCGCCGGACACAGCAGCGGGACCGGCACGTCCCTGGTCACAGTCGGCACCCTTCAGGGACGCGTACGGGCCCACGGTGGACCGGGGTTGCATGCTCTCGTGAAGGTGCTAGGGCCTTTCGTTTGGATCAGGCCGGATCAGCGAGCGGGGTCTGGTGCGTGCGATCGCAAGGCGGAGGAAGGAGGCATGGCGGAGCCATGCCG
>NZ_JBFAQK010000024.1:0-102576 GCF_040677245.1 Streptomyces kurssanovii | reverse complement strand
GGAGAGTAGGACGCCGCCGAACAATCATTGTGGGAAAGCCCCGCACCTCTGGTGCGGGGCTTTCCTGCGTTCAGGGGGCCACTGCACAGGCCGGCGCCCGCTGCAGGTAAGGTCAGGGAGCATCGTCGGCACGTTCCACACAGGAGGCCCCCGGGTGGAGGTCCAGGAGACCCGCGTTCAAACGGACAGGGTACTCACCATCCCCAACATCCTGAGCATGGCTCGCCTCGTCGGCGTGCCGCTGTTCCTGTGGCTGATTCTCCGCCCCGAGTTCGGCGGGCCCCAGAGTGACGGCTGGGCGTTGCTGGTACTGATGCTCAGCGGCGTCAGTGACTATCTCGACGGCAAGCTGGCCCGACGCTGGAACCAGATCAGCAGCCTGGGGCGCATCCTCGACCCGGCCGCCGACCGTCTCTACATCCTGTCGACCCTTGTCGGTCTCACCTGGCGGGAGATTCTGCCGCTGTGGGTGACGGCCGCGCTATTGGCCCGTGAAGTGATGCTGCTGGTGATGGTGGGAATCCTCCGTCGCCACGGCTATCCGCCGCCCCAGGTGAACTTCCTGGGCAAGGCGGCGACCTTCAACCTCATGTACGCCTTCCCCTTGCTGCTCCTGAGTGACGGAACGGGGTGGCTTGCGTCACTCGCGGCGATTTTCGGATGGGCGTTCGCGGGATGGGGTACAACTCTGTATTGGTGGGCAGGGATCCTCTATGTGATTCAGGTCCGCCGTCTCGTCAAAGCGGACACTATGGCCGATTGACCTCGTCGGTGTGGGAGCGCGCTGTGTCGCCGGCCGCGCGTGTCACCACATGTCACCAGCGGTCACTTTTGGACGGGTGAAGTCGGCCAGACAGTCGTCTCTTCAAGGAGGACGCTTCCGACATGAAGGCCGTCGTGATGGCCGGCGGCGAAGGTACCCGACTTCGCCCCATGACCTCGAGCATGCCCAAGCCGCTCCTGCCGGTGGCCAACCGGCCAATCATGGAGCATGTACTCAGGCTGCTCAAGCGGCACGGGCTCACTGAGACCGTTGTGACCGTGCAATTTCTCGCCTCACTTGTGAAGAATTACTTCGGTGACGGCGAAGAGCTCGGAATGGAGCTCACTTATGCCAACGAGGAGAAGCCACTCGGCACTGCCGGCAGTGTGAAGAACGCAGAGGAAGCGCTGAAGGACGACGCGTTCCTCGTGATTTCCGGTGACGCCCTCACCGACTTCGACCTGACCGACCTCATCTCCTTCCACAAGGAGAAGGGCGCACTCGTCACCGTGTGTCTGACGCGGGTGCCGAATCCGCTGGAATTCGGCATCACGATCGTCGACGAAGAGGGAAAGGTCGAGCGCTTCCTCGAGAAGCCGACATGGGGGCAGGTCTTCTCCGACACGGTCAACACGGGCATTTACGTGATGGAGCCCGAGGTCTTCGACTATGTCCAGCCCGACGTTCCCGTCGACTGGTCCGGGGATGTCTTCCCGCAGCTCATGAAGGAAGGCAAGCCGATCTACGGCTATGTCGCAGAGGGCTACTGGGAGGACGTCGGCACTCACGAGAGCTATGTGAAGGCGCAGGCCGACGTCCTGGAGCGCAAGGTGGACGTCGAGCTCGACGGCTTCGAGATCTCTCCCGGTGTGTGGGTCGCCGAGGGCGCGGAGGTCCATCCCGACGCGACGCTGCGAGGTCCGCTCTACATCGGCGACTACGCCAAGGTCGAGGCAGGCGTCGAGATCCGTGAACACACCGTCGTGGGATCCAACGTCGTCGTGAAGACCGGCGCGTTCCTTCACAAGGCAGTGGTCCACGACAACGTCTACATCGGTCCGCAGAGCAATCTCCGCGGCTGCGTCATCGGCAAGAACACCGACATCATGCGCGCCGCCCGCATCGAGGACGGCGCCGTCATCGGTGACGAGTGCCTCGTCGGCGAAGAATCGATCGTCCAGGGCAACGTCCGGGTCTATCCGTTCAAGACCGTCGAGGCCGGTGCGTTCGTCAACACGTCCGTCATCTGGGAGTCCCGGGGACAGGCGCATCTCTTCGGTGCCAGAGGCGTGTCCGGCATCCTCAACGTGGAGATCACGCCAGAGGTCGTGGTGCGCCTGGCCGGCGCGTACGCCACCACGCTGAAGAAGGGCGCCACGGTCACCACCGCACGTGACCACTCCCGTGGTGCACGCGCCCTGAAGCGGGCGGTGATCTCGGCGCTCCAGGCCAGTGCCATCGACGTACGCGACCTGGAGAACGTGCCGCTGCCCGTGGCGCGCCAGCAGACGGCCCGCGGAAGTGCGGGCGGCATCATGATCCGTACGTCGCCTGGTGTGCCCGACTCCGTCGACATCATGTTCTTCGACGAACGAGGCGCGGACCTGTCGCAGGGTGGGCAGCGGAAGCTGGACCGGGTGTACGCGCGTCAGGAGTACCGGCGTGCGTTCCCGGGCGAGATCGGCGATCTGCACTTCCCGTCGAGCGTCTTCGACTCGTACACCGGCTCCCTGCTGCGGAACGTGGACACCACCGGGATCGCCGAGTCGGGCCTCAAGGTCGTCATCGACGCGTCCAACGGCAGCGCCGGTCTTGTGCTGCCGAGCCTGTTGGGTCGCCTCGGGGTCGACGCGCTCACGATCAACCCCGGTCTCGACGAGTCGCGGCCTACGGAGTCCGCGGACACCCGGCGGTCCGGCCTGGTCCGGCTGGGGGAGATCGTCGCCTCCGCGCGTGCGGCGTTCGGTGTCCGCTTCGACCCCGTCGGTGAACGGATCTCCCTGGTCGACGAGCGGGGCCGGATCGTCGAGGACGACCGGGCGCTGCTGGTGCTGCTCGACCTGGTCGCGGCGGAGCGGCGCAGCGGCGGCGTGGCGCTGCCGGTGACGACGACGAGGATCGCCGAGCAGGTGGCGGCGTACCACGGCACGCAGGTCGAGTGGACGACGACGTCCCCTGACGACCTGACGAGGGTGTGCCGGGAGGAGACCACGATCTTCGGTGGCGACGGTCGTGGCGGCTTCATCGTGCCGGAGTTCAGCAGCGTCTTCGACGGTACGGCCGCGTTCGTGCGGCTGGTCGGTCTGGTCGCGCGTACACAGCTCACACTGAGCCAGATCGACGCCCGGATCCCGCGGGCCCATGTGCTCAGGCGGGACCTCGCGACGCCGTGGGCGGTCAAGGGGCTCGTGATGCGGCGCGTGGTCGAGGCCGCCGGGGACAGGCACGTGGACACCACCGACGGTGTGCGCGTGGTCGAGGCCGACGGCCGGTGGGTGATGGTGCTCCCCGACCCGTCGGAGGCCGTCACCCATCTGTGGGCGGAGGGGCCGGACGACGCGTCGGCCCAGGCGCTCCTGGACGAATGGTCGTCCGTGGTGGACAGCGCAGGTCACTGACGCGTTGCCGGTGTGCCGGCGGACGCCCGCGGGGCGTCCGCCGGCACACCGGTGGGGCCATTCGGCGGTAGCGGTTGCGACGTGCGACGATGTGCGGCATGTCGCAGCAGCCCCCCGTTCGGAGCACAGGTTCTCCGCCCGCGCGCCCTGATGCGTCCATGTCGCTGCTGACCAATGTCATGGAGCACAGCCTCGACGACGGTTACGCGGAGGCGGCGGCCCGCAGGGCCGAGGGCGGCGGCATGCCCCGGACGCTGCGCGCCAAGCTGGGACTGGCCGCCGGGCTCGTGCTCGCGGCCGCGGTCGTGACGCTCGGAGCCGCGGAGGCGCAGATCTCGGCACCGGTGCTGGCCAAGGAGCGCGAGGAGCTCATCGACCGCGTCGAGGCCCAGACCAAGAAGGCCGACGCCGTGGAGCGGGACGTCGAGGCCCTGCGGTCCGACGTCGAGGAGCGGCAGCGCAAGGCCCTCAACGCGCACGGCGAGGAGCAGGGCGCGACGGTTCCCCTGCTGGCGGGCGCCACCGAGGTGCACGGCCCGGGCGTCCAACTCGTCGTGGACGATGCCAAGGGGACCGACCAGGGCGGCGACGGGCCGCGGGAGAGCAGCGGCTTCTCCGACACCGGCCGGGTACGGGACCGGGACATGCAGCGGATCGTCAACGGCCTCTGGGAGTCCGGCGCCGAGGCGATCGCGATCAACGGGCAGCGGCTGACCGCCCTGTCGGCGATCCGCGCGGCCGGCGACGCCATACTGGTCGACAACAGGCCGCTGGTGCCGCCGTACACGGTGCTCGCGGTGGGGGACGGCAGCAGGCTGCGTACCGCCTTCCAAGGCAGCGCCGACGGGCAGTATCTCCAGGTCCTCAAAGAGGACTTCGGAATCCGCACCAGCATGTCCGACGAGGAGTCGGTGCGACTGCCCGCGGCCCCGAGCTTGATCGTACGAACAGCTGAGCCGACGACCGCCGGCGCCCCGCAGGGCAGTGGGCAGGGCGCGGCCGAATCAGAGAAGGGCACATCGTGATCGCCGTACTGGGCCTCGTCGTGGGAGTCGTGGTCGGGCTTTTGGTCCGGCCCGAGGTGCCGGCGGTGGTCGAGCCCTATCTGCCGATCGCGGTCGTCGCCGCGCTCGACGCGGTGTTCGGCGGTCTGCGGGCCATGCTCGACGGGATCTTCGTCGACAAGGTCTTCGTCGTGTCCTTCCTCTCGAACGTCGTGGTGGCGGCGCTGATCGTGTTCCTCGGCGACAAGCTGGGCGTCGGCGCGCAGTTGTCCACGGGAGTGGTCGTCGTGCTGGGCATCCGGATCTTCTCCAACGCCGCGGCCATCCGCCGGCACGTCTTCCGGGCGTGACGATGAGCAGCGAGGAGACCCCCAGGAACGAGGCGCCGGAGCCGCGGCCGACGCGTGCCCAGCCGCTCCCGCAGGCGCAGCCGCCCGCGCCGCCCGTCGCGGAGGAACCGGATCCGTCGGAGTCGGAGGTGCGGACCGGGCGGCAGCGGCTCGGTGCGGCGGTGTGGCCGCCGCGGGTGACGCGCGCCCAACTGATCGTCGCCGTGCTGTTGTTCGTCCTCGGTCTGGGCCTGGCCATTCAGGTCCGTTCCAACAGCGACGAAAGCGCGCTGCGCGGCGCACGGCAGGAGGACCTGGTGCGCATCCTCGACGAGCTGGACAACCGCACTCAGCGGCTGGAGGACGAGAAGCAGCGCCTCGAGGACCAGCGCACCGAGCTCGAGAACAGCTCGGACCAGGCGGAAGAGGCCCGGAAGCAGACGCAGCAGAAGGAGCAGCAGCTCGGCATCCTGGCCGGCACGGTCGCCGCGGAGGGGCCGGGCATCACTCTCACGATCCAGGATCCGTCCGGGACCGTGGAGTCCGACATGCTCCTCGACACGATCCAGGAGCTGCGCGCGGCCGGTGCGGAGGCGATCCAGGTGAACGGCATCCGGGTCGTCGCGGACACTTTCTTCTCGGGGGCGGCCGGGGACATAGAGGTCGACGGCAAGCGGATCAACGCTCCGTACACCTTCAAGGTCATCGGCAAGCCGCAGGACCTGGAGCCGGCGCTGAACATCCCCGGGGGTGTCGTGCAGACGCTGGAGAAGGAGCAGGCCACGGCTACCGTGGAGCGATCAGAGAAGATCATTGTCGACGCCTTGCGACCGGCGGAGCGGCCTGACTACGCTCGGTCGTCACCGCAGTGAAGCGGGGGGACATGGGGAGCGCCGGAGCCGGGCAGAGGATTGCAGGGGGGCGACGCATCACATATGTGGTGCGTGGTGGAAACTGTCCGGAGGGTACGGACGTTGTGAGGGTGTCCGGTTCGGCAGGTGTGTTGGTTGAGGGTTCGTCCTGCCCCACGGGCGGGTCTATTTCGGTCAAGGGGAAACGCCCGTGAAGTTGTTTGCGAAGTTGTTCGGCAAGAGCTCACGCGAGGACGGCAACGCCCGCCATCGCGCGCCGCGTCATGGTCAGAGCGAGGAGCAGGGCGGCGAGCGCCCGCTGTTCCGGGACGAGGTGGCCGGTGGTGACAATTCGGGCGGACAGGGCGCGTCGTCTGTTGACCCTGCCGGTGCCCGCGGCATAGGTTTCGGGGATCCATCAACCTCAAGTGCGGGTGGAGGGTTTGCCTCCGACCCGTATGCGACCAATCCCCACGCGGGGCAGCCGCGGCAGGAGGATCCGTCCATGGCGGGTTTGCCGGTTTGTTCGAGGTGCGGCCACCGGAACACCGAGGCCGGTCGGTTCTGCTCCAACTGCGGTGCGCCGCTGAGGGGTGGCGCGCCGGCGGAGCGTGCGTCGGAGACGACGTCGACGATCTCCATCTCCGGCATCGAGGCCTACGACTCGGAGGTGACCGGCCAGACCGCCGTCCCCTCGCTCTCGCCGGAGGCCCAGGCCGCCGTCGAGGCACTGCCGCTCGGCTCCGCGCTCCTGGTCGTCCGCCGCGGGCCCAACTCGGGCAGCCGCTTCCTGCTGGACGGTGAGCTGACCACGGCCGGGCGTCATCCGCAGAGCGACATCTTCCTCGACGACGTCACGGTGTCGAGGCGGCACGTGGAGTTCAGGCGCGGCCAGGACGGCGGTTTCACCGTCTCCGACGTCGGCAGCCTCAACGGCACGTACGTCAACCGCGAGCGGATCGACTCCGTGGTGCTTGCCAACGGCGACGAGGTCCAGATCGGCAAGTACCGGCTGGTCTTCTACGCGAGCCAGCGGGGCGTGTAACCCTCCCCAGACTCTGTCCGGGGTGACCCCCAGGGAAGGCACATGCTGCGAACACCGACGGGCGGTGCCGGTCACGGCACCGCCGCCGCGGGTGACCGCCCGATGAGCATCGGCGCGGTCCTCGGGCACCTGCGCGACGAGTTCCCGGAAGTCACGATCTCCAAGATCAGGTTCTTGGAGGCCGAGGGCCTCGTCGAGCCGAGCCGTACGCCCTCCGGGTACCGCAAATTCACGGCCCGGGACGTGGAGCGGCTCGCGCTCGTGCTGCGGATGCAGCGTGACCACTACCTCCCCCTGAAGGTGATCCGCGAGCAGCTGGACGCCCTCGAGCGGGGCGAGCAGGTGCAGCTGCCCGCACAGGGCCCGCAGCGGGACCTCTTCGACGGTTCCTGGGAGCCGGAGGCCGAGCGTCCGCCCGCGGGCCGTATCGGCCGTGCGGCCCTGCTGGCCGCCGCCGAGGTCTCCGAGGAGGAGCTCACCGAGTGGGAGTCGTACGGTCTGCTCACCCCGGACGGGAGCGGCGCCTACGAGCCGGAGGCGGTCACGGTCGCACGGATGGTCGCGGAGCTGGGCAGATTCGGTCTCGAGCCCCGGCACCTGCGCGCCATGAAAGCGTCCGCGGACCGCGATGCCGGCCTGGTCGAACAGGTCGTCGCACCGCTGCGCCGGCACCGTAATCCGCAGACCAGGGCCCATGCGGAGGCGACCACGAAAGAGCTGGTGACGCTCTCCGTGAGGCTCCATGCGGCACTGGTTCAGACCGCCCTCGGAGTGCGGCTCCACTGATCTTGGACCAGCCCGACTACCCAAACCGGTCGCGCACGTCCTAGGGTTGCTGTGTGAACGAGCTCGACGTTGTGGGTGTCCGGGTCGAAATGCCCTCGAACCAACCGATCGTGCTCCTGCGTGAAGTGGGAGGCGATCGGTACCTCCCCATCTGGATCGGTCCCGGGGAGGCGACCGCCATTGCCTTCGCCCAGCAGGGCATGGCACCGGCCAGGCCGCTGACCCACGACCTCTTCAAGGACGTGCTGGAGGCGGTGGGCCAGGAGCTCACCCAGGTCCGCATCACCGACCTGCGTGAAGGCGTCTTCTACGCGGAGCTGGTCTTCGCCAGCGGGGTCGAGGTGAGCGCCAGGCCGTCCGACGCGATAGCTCTCGCCCTGCGCACCGGTACGCCGATCTACGGCAGTGACGGGGTGCTGGACGACGCGGGTATCGCCATCCCGGACGAGCAGGAGGACGAGGTGGAGAAGTTCCGCGAGTTCCTCGACCAGATCTCCCCCGAGGACTTCGGGTCCAGCAACCAGTGACGGTTCCGCCGACGCGAGGGCGGCTGACCGCTCCGCGTCGGCGCATTCGAGCAGCCTTTCCCCGGATGGGGGCACGGGAAACCACTCTCAGGGTGATTATCACTCGGCGTGCCGAGTGTGGCGATCGTTGACGCACCCCTGGTGACTCCCTACCTTCGAGGTGGCAGGTCAAGGACGGAGGTCGGCGTGAGAAGCAGCGGCGACAGTACGCTTGGGGGCGGCCCCGGACCCGGTCCGGTGGACAGCGGGCCGTACCCGCTGCACGACAGCGCAGCCGCGCCCTCCACCGACACCATCGGCTATCGCGGGCCCACGGCCTGCGCGGCCGCCGGGATCACCTACCGGCAGCTCGACTACTGGGCGCGCACCGGTCTCGTCGAGCCCAGCGTCAGGCCCGCGTACGGTTCGGGCACGCAGCGGCTCTACAGCTTCCGCGACGTGGTCGTCCTCAAGATCGTCAAGCGCTTCCTGGACACCGGGGTGGCGCTTCAGAACATCCGGGCGGCCGTCCAGCACCTGCGGGACCGAGGCTTCCGGGACCTTGAGCGCATGACACTGATGAGCGACGGCGCGACGGTGTACGAATGCTCGTCGCCCGACGAGGTGGTCGGCCTTCTCCAGGGTGGGCAGGGCGTCTTCGGCATCGCCGTGGGAGTCGTGTGGCGGGACGTCGAGACGGCGCTGTCGCAGTTGCACGGCGAGCGGATCGACACCGGGGAGACCCTGGTGGGCCACAACCCCGCGGACGAGCTGGCCAGACGCAGACGCGACCGGGCCGTCTGACGGCCGTCGCCGCTCCCCGTTGTCAGTGCTGTGGGGGAGCATCGAACATGTGAGAACCGCGCCGACGATCCTGCATCTCGACATGGATGCCTTCTTCGCCGCCGCCGAGCAGGCGGCGAAGCCCTCGCTGCGCGGAAAGCCGGTGATCGTCGGCGGACTCGGTCCGCGCGGGGTGGTGGCCACGGCCTCCTACGAGGCCCGGCGTTTCGGTGTGCATTCGGCGATGCCGATGGCGCAGGCCAGACGGCTCGCACCGAACGCCGCCTGTCTCGTACCACGCTTCTCGTTGTACCGCTCGGTGAGCGAGCAGGTCATGGAGCTGCTGGGGCGGTTGTCGCCGCTGGTGGAGCCGCTGAGCCTCGATGAGGCCTTCGTCGACCTGGAGGCCGGTGGCGCGGCCCACGACGCCCCGTCCGCCCGTGAGACGGGGGAGCGGCTGCGCGCCGACATCCGGGCCGTCACGGGGCTCACCGGGTCGGTCGGACTGGCAGGCTCCAAGATGATCGCCAAGATCGCGTCCGAGCAGGCCAAGCCCGACGGCCTGGTGCTGATCGACCCCGGGACCGAGCGGGACCTGCTCGGGCCGCTGCCCGTCCGGACGCTGCCCGGTGTGGGGCCCGCGACGGGGGAGCACCTGCGGAGGGCCGGCATGACCACGGTCGCGGACCTCGCGGAGGCGGGCGAGGACGAGCTGGTACGGCTGCTCGGCAGGGCGCACGGGGCATCGCTGTTCCGGATGGCTCTGGGGCACGACGACCGGCCCGTGGTGGCGGAGCGGGACGCGAAGTCGGTGTCCGTGGAGGACACCTTCGACGTGGACCTGCACGACCGGGTGCGGGTCCGGCTCGAGGTGGACCGGCTCGCCGAGCGGTGCGTGCGGCGGCTCCGCGGCAGCGGCCACTCCGGCCGGACCATCGTGCTGAAGGTGCGCCGGTACGACTTCTCGACGCTGACGCGCTCGGAGACGCTGCGCGGCCCGACGGACGACCCCGCGGTGGTGCGGGAGGCGGCAGGCAGGCTGCTGGAGTCGGTGGACACCACCGGCGGCGTACGGCTGCTGGGCGTGGGCGTGACGGGGCTCGCGGACTACACCCAGGAGGACCTGTTCGCGCAGGCCGCCGCAGAGGCGGAGGCCGAGGCCGAGGCGGCTGCGGGGGCCGAGTCCGAGGAGGGTGCGCCCACCGTGCCGGAGGGAGCCGCGTCCGAGACGGGCGAACCGCAGCGTCCCGAGCCAGCGCGGCCCGACCCGGCGGAGCGGCGCTGGGCGGCCGGACAGGACGTGCGCCATGCGACGTACGGGCCGGGCTGGGTCCAGGGCAGCGGCGTCGGCAGGGTCACCGTGCGGTTCGAGGAGCCGTGGTCGGCGCCGGGCAGGGTGCGGACGTTCCGGGTGGACGACGAGGATCTGGAAGCCGCGGACCCACTGCCGCTGGTGCGGCCCGCCGGGCGGACGGAGCCCCCGCCGGCCATGGGCGGCGGCGGGAGCGGGCAGGTGGGTCCGGCTTCGATTCCGGAGACCGTCCCGGACCGGCGGCCGGGCTGAGGGGCGCGGCGGGGGAGGGGCGACGGGGAAGCGGCGGTGGGACAGGGGCTTGGTCCTGCGTCCGGACCCGGCGACGCCGGAGCGCGGCTGCCGGTCAGTCCTCCTGCCCCGCGACCCGGCCGAAGGAACGGTCGCCGGAAGCGGGCGCCGGTGCGGGAGGCGGACCGGAGAGGTCGAGTCCGTAGTGGTGGTAGAGCTGGAGTTCCTGCTCGGGCGACAGGTGGCGGCCCACTCCGAAGTCGGGCGCGTCCTTGATCAGTGCGCGCTCGTAGGGCACGTGCAGCGCGTTGTCGACGAGCTCGCTCGGCTCGAGAGGGACGAAGGCGTCACGGCTGAAGAGGCCTGTGCGCACGGCCGCCCACTCGGGCACGCCCGTGGCGTCGTCCAGGTACACCTCGTCAACGGTTCCGATCTTGGTTCCGTTGCGGTCGAACGCCTTGCGGCCGATCAGGCTGCGCGGATCGATGTCGGTCTGCACGGTCCCTCCAAGTGGTCGCAACTGTTCTCCAACGACTACAAAAGTCCACATTCCGGGTGTCGGCCACTCGAGCGATCCGGCGCGATGCACGCTGGTACGCTGGCAAACGGCCGCTGACCCTGTGCGGGAGAGTCCTCCGGAGAGAAGTCCGGAGGCGCCGAAGGAGCAAATCCTCCCCGGAATCTCTCAGGCACCTGTACCGCACGGACGAGGTCACTCTGGAAAGCAGAGCGGGCGTCGGACGGCATCCGCTCTCACCGACGGTGAAAGCCGGGATGTCGCTCCGTGACGCCCGGTGAAGCTCTCAGGTCGAGATGACAGAGGGGGAGGCCGTCCGGGCATCCGTGCCGTGATGCCCCTCGCAGGTCGCGAAGACCAGGAGGCCTCCCACCATGACCGCCAACCGCATTCCGCTCTCCCAGCTGGAGCGAGGGATTCCGTTCGAGCAGCGGCACATCGGGCCCGACGCCGGTGCCCAGGCCAAGATGCTCGCCCATGTGGGCTACGGCTCCCTCGACGAGCTCACCGCCGCCGCCGTACCGGACGTCATCAAGAGCGCCGAGGCCCTCGACCTCCCTGACGCCCGCACCGAGGCGGACGTCCTCGCGGAGCTGCGCACCCTGGCGGACCGCAACCAGGTGCTCGCGCCCATGATCGGCCTGGGCTACTACGGGACGTTCACGCCGCCGGTCATCCTGCGGAACGTCATGGAGAACCCGGCCTGGTACACGGCGTACACGCCGTACCAGCCGGAGATCTCGCAGGGCCGGCTCGAGGCGCTGCTCAACTTCCAGACCGTCGTCGCCGACCTGACCGGGCTGCCCACCTCCGGCGCCTCGCTCCTCGACGAGGGCACGGCCGCCGCGGAGGCCATGTCGCTGGCCCGCCGGGTGGGCAAGGTCAAGAACGGCGTCTTCCTGGTCGACGCGGACGCCCTGCCCCAGACGCTGGCTGTGATAGAGACGCGTGCCGAGCCCACCGGCGTCGAGATCGTCACCGCCGACCTCAGCGAGGGCATCCCCGCGGAGATCGCCGAGCGCGGCGTGTTCGGCGTGCTGCTGCAGTACCCGGGCGCCTCCGGTGCCGTGCGCGACCTCAAGCCCGTGATCGAGCAGGCGCACGAGCTCGGCGCGATCGTCACGGTCGCCGCGGACCTGCTGGCTCTGACGCTGCTCACCTCGCCCGGCGAGCTCGGCGCGGACATCGCCGTCGGCACCACCCAGCGCTTCGGTGTCCCGATGGGCTTCGGCGGACCGCACGCCGGCTACATGGCCGTCCGCGACAAGTTCGCGCGCAGCCTGCCCGGCCGCCTCGTGGGCGTCTCCGTCGACGCCGACGGCAACAAGGCCTACCGGCTGGCGCTGCAGACCCGCGAGCAGCACATCCGCCGCGAGAAGGCCACCAGCAACATCTGCACCGCGCAGGTCCTGCTCGCCGTGATGGCGGGCATGTACGCCGTCTACCACGGGCCGGACGGGCTGCGTGCGATCGCCCGGCGCACCCACCGTTACGCCGCGATCCTCGCCGAAGGGCTGCGGGCCGGCGGTGTCGAGCTGCTGCACGGCTCGTACTTCGACACCCTGACCGCCCGCGTGCCCGGCAGGGCCGCGGACGTGGTCGCCGCCGCCCGCGAGCGCGGCGTCAACCTGTACCTGGTGGACGCCGATCACGTCTCCCTCGCCTGCGACGAGACCACCGGCCGCGAGCAGCTGGCCGCCGTCTGGGCCGCCTTCGGCGTGGACGGGGACATCGACGCCCTGGACGCGGCCGGCGTGGACGCCCTGCCCGCCGCGCTGCTGCGCGACGACGAGTACCTGACCCACCCGGTCTTCCACCAGCACCGCTCCGAGACCGCGATGCTGCGCTACCTGCGCCGGCTCGCCGACCGTGACTACGCGCTGGACCGCGGCATGATCCCGCTCGGCTCCTGCACCATGAAGCTGAACGCGACCACCGAGATGGAGCCGGTGACCTGGCCGGAGTTCGGCCAGATCCACCCGTTCGCCCCGGTGGAGCAGGCCCAGGGCTACCTGACCCTGATCCACGAGCTGGAGGAGCGCCTCGCCGAGGTCACCGGCTACGACAAGGTCTCCATCCAGCCCAACGCCGGGTCGCAGGGCGAGCTGGCGGGTCTGCTGGCCGTCCGCGCCTACCACCGCGCCAACGGGAACGCGGGCCGCACGGTCTGTCTGATTCCGTCCTCCGCGCACGGCACCAACGCCGCCAGCGCCGTGATGGCCGGCATGAAGGTCGTCGTGGTGAAGACCGCCGACGACGGTGAGATCGACGTCGAGGACCTGCGCGCCAAGATCGAGCAGTACCGCGACGAACTGTCCGTGCTGATGATCACCTACCCGTCGACGCACGGTGTGTTCGAGGAGCACGTCGCCGACATCTGCGCCCAGGTGCACGACGCGGGCGGCCAGGTGTACGTCGACGGCGCCAACCTCAACGCCCTGGTGGGTCTCGCCAAGCCGGGCCGGTTCGGCGGCGACGTCTCGCACCTGAACCTGCACAAGACCTTCTGCATCCCGCACGGCGGCGGCGGCCCGGGCGTCGGCCCGGTCGGTGTGCGCGCCCATCTCGCGCCCTATCTGCCGAACCACCCGCTGCAGCCGGCGGCCGGCCCCCAGACGGGCGTGGGACCGATCTCAGCGGCTCCGTGGGGCTCGGCGGGCATCCTGCCGATCTCGTGGGCGTACGTCCGGCTGATGGGCGGAGAGGGCCTCAAGCGGGCGACGCAGGTCGCCGTGCTCGCGGCGAACTACATCGCCAAGCGCCTCGAGCCGCACTACCCGGTGCTCTACACCGGCCCGGCCGGCCTGGTCGCCCACGAGTGCATCGTCGATCTGCGGCCGCTGTCCAAGGCGACCGGTGTCAGCGTCGACGACATCGCCAAGCGCCTGATCGACTACGGCTTCCACGCGCCGACGATGTCCTTCCCGGTGGCCGGCACGCTGATGATCGAGCCGACCGAGAGCGAGGACCTCGCCGAGCTCGACCGCTTCTGCGACACCATGATCGCGATCCGCGGCGAGATCGAGAAGGTCGCGTCGGGCGAGTGGTCCGCCGACGACAACCCGCTGCGCAACGCTCCGCACACGGCGTCCGCGCTCGGGGGCGAGTGGGATCACGCCTACAGCCGCGAGGAGGCCGTCTTCCCGGCGGGCGTGAACGCGGCCGACAAGTACTGGCCGCCGGTGCGCCGCATCGACGGAGCCTTCGGCGACCGTAACCTCGTCTGCTCCTGCCCGCCGCTGGAGGAGTACGACAACTGACGCGAGTCGCACGGCACATGCGTCGGGCCGGTCCGGAAGTCTCCGGGCCGGCCCTTCGCTTTCCCGTGCTCCTGAAGAGGCCCAGGCCTGTCCGGCGGATCTTGCCGGTCCCGCACGTCACAAACGGCTGGAATCTCCCCCAGAGGGAGGTCCTACCGTCCTGATCGACCGCACGCGATGCTTCGAAAGAGGTCTGTCATGACGACGTTTCTACTGGTCCCGGGGCTTTTCATGGGTGGCTGGGCCTGGGAGGCGGTGGCCGCCGAGCTGACCGCGCAGGGGCACCGGGCGCTTCCGGTCACCCTGCCCGGCATGGCCGAGAGGGCGGGGGAGGACGACCCCGCCGGCGTGGGCCTGGCGGAGCACACCGACGCCGTGGCGGCGCTGCTCGACACGGAGGGGCCGGGGACTGTGCTGGTGGCGCACAGCTACGGTGCCTTCCCCGCCCTCGCGGCGGCCGACCGGTGCCCCGGACAGGTCGCCCGGGTGGTGTTCGTGGACACCGGCTTCCCGGAGCCGGGTGAGTCGGTGGTGGCGCAGATGCCGCAGCTCGGTCTGCTGGACCGTGCCCTCGGCGGCGTCGTCCCGGTACCCGAGGAGATCCCGGCGGTGCACGCGGTCCCGCCGGCGGAGCTGGAGCGCTACCACCGCCTGGCCACCCCGCAACCGGTCCGGACCGTCACGGAGCCGATCGAGCTGACCGGCGCCTGGCTCAAGCTCCCGACCACCGGGGTGTTCTGCCTCGCGAACGGCCTCAGCCTGGAGTTCGCCCGCACGCTGCACGGCACCGGCCTGCCGCGGTTCGCCAAGCTCGCCGAGCCCGGAGTCACCTTCTTCGAACTGGCCACCGGCCACTACCCGATGCTCTCCACCCCTGTGGAGCTGGCCGGCGTCCTGGTACGCGCGGCGGCCGGCGAGGGCGTCGGCCTGTACGAGGACTGACCGTCCGGCGGTGGTCGCGCCGACGGCCGCCGCAGCCGCCGGCCTTCGGCGGGTGCGGCTGAAGCCGCACCCACTTCGTCGACCGGTTTCAGCCCTACTGGGCCCTGTCCGGGCCTAGGCGGCGGTCACCAGCGGGCCGGCGTCCGCCGTACGGCGCGGGGCGATGATCCGGCCGTCGGGCAGCAGCTCGCCGGTGTCCTCGAAGAGGAGCACGCCGTTGCACAGCAGGCTCCAGCCCTGTTCCGGATGGTGCGCGACGAGGCGGGCCGCCTCACGGTCGGCGGAGTCGGATGTGGGACAGGCTGGCTGGTGCTGGCACATTGATGGGTTCTTTCGCTGTGATGTGGTGTGTGTCGTGCGGCTCGATGAGGTGTTCATGGCCGCTCCCCCGTATCTGTCGGTCGGTCCCCAGTGTTCACCCGCGGAGGTCGCTCCGCAGGCATTTCACAGCAGCTCTTCCTACTGATTGATGACGCACCACCCGCTCGGGCGGTTCAGTTCGACGGGGCTGTCCTTTCGGGTGGTTCGCAGTGGCCCGGCCGGGCTAGTCACAACGGGCCAGTACCCGGAGCACCGGTACGCCCCGCGACCTTCCGGTCGCGGGGCGTATCGGGTGTCTCCTGTGGGTGTGATGTCCTAAGTGTTCTCCTGTCAGGCCGCCGGCGAGTCGAGCAGCGGGGCCGGCGTCACCCGCAGGGTCATGAGGGGCAGCAGGTCCGCGACCCGGTGCGGCCGGTGGGCGGCTATGCCCGGTGGCGCGGGGGCGAGAGGGACGAGGACGTCGGAAGGCTGCGGGGTGCCGGACGCGGCGTCGGCCTCGACGTCGCCGTGCAGCCAGAGCGTGAGCATGTAGAGCTCGGGAACGGACAGGAGTCTGGGCTGGAACGGGGCGCCGGTCGACTCGGCCTGGCGCAGGGCGCGTTCGGTCGAGTCGAGGTAGGGGCCCTCGAAGAAGTGCGAGAAGGTCCAGCCGTCCGGCGTGAGCATGGTGTCCGCGGCGGCCACGGTGCGGTCGCCGCTGCGGATCAGGAAACGCCAGCCGGTGAGCCTGGTGTGCGGGGTGCGGCCGCTCGGCACGATCCGGTCCAGTACATGGACCGGCAGCGGCAGTTCGGCGCTCAGCGGCCCCTGGACGGACCTCAGAGCGGGTGTTCGGGCCTCGCGGACGGCTGTGGGGGAACCGAGTGCCGCGAGGACGCTTCGCAGGGCAGGCGCGGGGGCCGGGGGGACAAGCAGCGGCATGATGGGTCGCCTCTCACTCAGGAGACACGGTGGAGCGTGAAGGTGCGGACGTCACTGTCTGCGTGCGGGGCGGCCAGCGGCCGGAAGACACCGGATACGAACTCACCGCCCTCGCGGAGTTTATACGACGCGTGTTCACGTAATGTTTCCGCTACCCGTCGCAGGTATTTCGGGCAAGACGTGAACCGGCCCGTTTCATGCGGCATTTCTGCTGCTTTCCCGTGCTCTCGAGGCTGCGGCCTGCGGTTTCGGCTCCGACGCGGTAGGCCGAATCAAGCCTGTGTTTTCCGTCGCCGTCCATGCCTGCAATTGCGGTTCGCCTCATGCCAGGGGAATGTGCCCGCTGGACGCCTGTGTCCAGCCTACCGGCCGCAGAGTCCGCGCGGGGCGTTATGGATCAATGAGGCTGGGCATTATCGTCCGTGACGTGAGCGGTCCTCGCCACGTGGGACCCACTCGAGGAGGGACGCTTCGATGGGGGAGAAGGTCGAGGCAGGCGGGTTCGACCTGTCCGATCGGCAGCGGTACCGAGGCAAGCTGCAACAGTGCCTGGCCGGCCTGGGGCGGCTTCTGGCGGAGAAGAGGTTCGACCGGCCCAAGAATCTGATGGGGCTCGAGATAGAGCTGAATCTCGCGGGCGCGGACGGGATGCCTCGGATGATGAATGCCGAAGTTCTCTCCCGTATCGCCAGTCCCGATTTCCAGACCGAGCTCGGCATGTTCAATCTGGAAGTAAACATCGTCCCGCACCGATTGGGCGGCCGCGTGCTCGATCAGCTGGCGGAGGAGTTGCATACCGGGCTGGGATATGCCGATCGCAAGGCACAGGAACTCGGTGCCGGGATCGTGATGATCGGCATTCTGCCGACGCTGGCGCAGCAGGATCTGGTGTCCGCGAACCTCTCCGACGTCGACCGTTACATGCTGCTCAACGATCAGATCGTGGCGGCCCGCGGGGAGGATTTCACCCTCGACATCGAGGGGGTGGAGCGGCTCACGTGCACGTCTGCGTCGATCGCGCCGGAAGCCGCCTGCACGTCGGTGCAACTGCATCTCCAGGTGACCCCCGGCCGGTTCGCCGACGTGTGGAACGCCGCGCAGGCGGTGGCCGCCGTGCAGGTCGCCGTCGGCGCCAACGCGCCGTTCCTGTTCGGCAAGGAGCTGTGGCGCGAGTCGCGGCCGCCGCTCTTCCAGCAGGCCACGGACACCCGCCCGCCGGAGCTCCAGGCGCAGGGTGTGCGCCCGCGTACCTGGTTCGGTGAGCGCTGGGTGGAATCGGCCTACGACCTCTTCGAGGAGAACATCCGCTACTTCCCGGCGCTGCTGCCCTTCTGCGACGACGAGGAACCGCTGCGGGTGCTGGAGGACGGCGGAGTGCCGCGGCTCCAGGAGCTGGTCCTGCACAACGGCACGATCTACCGCTGGAACCGTCCCGTGTACGCGGTCGTCGACGGCGTCCCCCACCTGCGGGTCGAGAACCGCGTGCTGCCCGCCGGTCCCACGGTGACCGACGTGATCGCCAACGCCGCGTTCTACTACGGGCTGGTGCGAGCGCTCGCGGAGGACTCTCGTCCGGTGTGGACGCGGCTGCCCTTCGCCGCCGCCGACCAGAACTTCGAGACCGCGTGCCGGCACGGTATCGACGCCGAGCTCCAGTGGCCCCGTCCCGGCCGGGGCGGCGTCACGCAGGTGCCGGTCGTCAAGCTCGTCCGGGACGAGTTGCTGCCGCTGGCCGCGGCGGGTCTCGACGCGTGGAACGTGGCGCCCGCCGATCGCGACCTGTATCTGGGAGTGATCGAGGAGCGGTGCCGTCGCCGGATGAACGGAGCCTCCTGGCAGGCGGACACCTATCACCGCGCCCGTGAGGCGGGGCTGGAGCGTGAGGTGGCGCTGGCGGCGATGACCCGCCGCTACTGCGAGCTGATGCGTGAGGGGCAGCCGGTGCACACATGGCCGGTGGGTTTCCCGGGGGCGCGCTCCTGACCGACCCGGGCACGCGGACGCACGGTGGCTCGGCGCGGTCGTGGACGCGTGCGCGGGACCTGGCTGCGACCGCCGTAGGTTCGTCGGGCAAGCTGTGACGTCCCATGCGGTGGAGCAACTGGAGGCTGTAGTGCAGGCGCAGGCGGGAGACGCGGCCGGGTCCTTTCCGCGGGAGGCGGTGTCGCGCAGGACCCTCCGGTCGGAGACGCTGCTCGTGCTCGCCCTGTCGCTCGGCGCCAGCGGTGTGTCCGCGCTGATCAGCTTCATCGGATCGCTGACGAAGCCCGGCGGGCTGAAGGACCAGGCCGCGACGCTCAACGGGTCCTTCGCGCCCGGGCGGCCGTGGCTCGATCTGGCGTGGCAGCTCTTCGGGATCGCGACGGCGCTGGTGCCCGTCGCGCTCGTCGCGCATCTGCTGATCCGCGAGCGTGCCGGGCTCTCCTCGATCGGTTTCGACCGGAGCCGGCCCTGGTCCGACATAGGCCGTGGCGCGCTCGTGGCCGCCGGTATCGGAAGCGCGGGGCTGGCCTTCTACCTGGTGGCGAGGGCCTCCGGTTTCAACCTCACCGTCGTGCCGGAGGCGCTGCCCGAGGTCTGGTGGAAGTACCCGGTGCTGATCCTCTCCGCGATCCAGAACTCCGTGGTGGAGGAGGTGATCGTCGTCGGGTATCTGCTGCGCAGGCTCGGTCAGCTCGGCTGGACACCGATGGCGGCGCTGGTCGCCAGCTCGGTGCTGCGCGGCTCGTACCACCTGTACCAGGGCATCGGCGGGTTCATCGGCAACATGGTGATGGGCGTGGTCTTCGTCCTGCTGTACCGCAGGTGGGGCCGGGTGGGGCCGCTGGTGGCGGCGCACGCCCTGCTCGACATCGTCGCCTTCGTCGGATACGGACTGCTGTCCGGGAGAGTGGACTGGCTTCCCACGCCGTGACCGGCGGGCCGGCAGCGCGACCGAGGGGGTGCACGGTGTCTGCCGTGCATCCCCTCGGTCGTGGTGTGCTCAGGGAGCGGTGAGCAGTTCGCCGTCGATCACGGTCACCGCGCGGCCGGTCAGCAGGGTGCGGTCGCCGCGCAGGGCGGTGCGGACCAGGCCGGAGCGGGCCGAGGCCTGGAGGCCGGTCAGCTCGTCGCGGCCGAGGCGCGCGGACCAGAAGGGCGCGAGTGCCGTGTGGGCGCTCCCCGTGACCGGGTCCTCGTCGATGCCGACCCTGGGGAAGAAGCCGCGGGAGACGAAGTCGTAGCCGGCGGAGGGGTCCGCCGCTGCGGCGGTGGCGATGATCCCGCGCTCGGAATGCGCCACCAGGGCGGCGAAATCGGGGTCCAGAGCGCGCACGGTCCGCTCGTCGGCCATTTCCACCAGCAGGTCCCCGATGTGGGGCCCGGTGTCATGGGTGGCGAGCACCTTCGCGCCCAGCGCCTCGGCGACGCCGTCGGGGACCGCCACCTCTCGCAGGGGAGCGGTGGGGAAGTCGAGGGTGACCGTGCCGTCCACGTGCGCGGTGGTCAGCAGGATGCCGCAGCGCGCGGTGAAGCGCACCGTGCCCGTCGCCGCTCCCGTCGTGTGCAGTACGTGCGCCGTCGCCAGGGTGGCGTGGCCGCACATGTCGACCTCCGTGGCCGGGGTGAACCAGCGCAGTGCCCAGTCCGCGTCGCCCCCGGCGGGCAGGGGGTGGGCGAAGGCGGTCTCCGAGAGGTTCAGCTCCGCGGCGACGTTCTGGAGCCAGGTGTCAGGAGGGAATCCGGCGGAGTCCAGCAGCAGCACTCCGGCGGGATTGCCCGCGAAGGGGCGGTCGGTGAACGCGTCGACGATTCGAATCCGCATGGGTCGACCGTAGAGCTCCGGTGAACGGGCAGGCCAAGGCCAATTCGGGGTCGGCGGCCCGGTGAGGCCTTGTCGTTAGTTTGTTTCCGATATATCGTTGAAGCATCGCGACTGATCAACGATGGAAGGAGCGTAGCGATGCCTTCACAAGGAAACGGGCCGGAAGGCGGCCGCGGACACTGCGGGCCCGGCCATCACGGTTGGGGTGAGTACGAGGGCCGGCGTGCGGCGTTCGGGCCCTGGGGACCGCCGTTCGGCGGGCCTTTCGGCGGCGGACGCGGGCGTGGCGGCGGCCGGGGCAGGGCGCGGCGGGGTGATGTCCGTGCCTCGATCCTGGCGCTGCTGAAGAACCGCCCGATGCACGGCTACGAGATGATCCAGGAGATCGACGAACGCAGCGGCGGGGCGTGGAAGCCCAGCCCGGGGTCCGTCTATCCGACCCTTCAGATGCTGGAGGACGAGGGGCTGATCGTCAGCCAAAGCGACGGCGGCAAGAAGCTGTTCACCCTGACCGACACCGGGCGCGCCGAGGCCGAATCGGGCCCGGAGGCTCCCTGGGAGGAGGCGGGTCGCGGTGTCGACTGGGACACGGTCAACGAGATCCGGCAGGCCGGCTTCGGCCTGATGGAGGCGTTCGGCCAGGTCTGGAAGTCGGGCACCGCCGAGCAGCGGCAGAAGGCCGTCGCCGTGATCAACGAGGCCCGCAAGAAGCTCTACCTGATCCTGGCCGACGAGCACTGAGTCAGGCGTGAAGGGCCCCGCGTCGGCGCGGGGCCCTTCTGTCGTCTCCGCGGCCGATGCCGTCCGTGACGGCTGCCCGGGCGACCTGCCCGCCCGGCGTGCGGGGTCAGGCGACCAGTCCCCCCAGCTTGCGGAGCGACTCGTTGAGCGCCGCGGTCGCCGAGTCCTTCAGCTTGCCGGCCATGAGCGAGACGGCCGCACCGGTGAACTCGCCGTCGATGCGCACGTCGGTCGCGCCGTCGGCCGGGGTGAGCGAGTAGCGGGTGCCCACAACGACGGACATCGGTCCTTTGCCCCTGATGGCGAGCACCCGCTCGGCCTCCAACTCCTCCACCGTCCAGGTCACTTCGGCGGGGAAGCCCATCAGCTTCATGTTCTCCGCGAAGGTGGCGCCCGTCTCCAGCGGTTCGGGGCCGCCCTTGGGGAAGCTGGTGTGGGTGGCGTTCCAGCGGCCGTACGAGGCGAAGTCGGTCAGCTGGGCCCAGACCTTCGCGGCCGGTGCCTCGATGCGCGCCTCGGCACTGACTTCGGCCATGCGACCACCCCTTCGTGTCGGGTTCCGGTGCGCGGACCGTAGCCGTGCGTGCGGGAACATTCAATACTGACGACCTGTCAGTTACGTGCTGTCGGCGGTCGTCACCGGCGGGCCGCAGGTGATGAGTCAGGGGACGGCGGCGGCTTCTCATCCGCAAGGAGGAGGAATCGCCCGGGTGTGCCCAACTCCGGTGGGATGCGCAAATGCTTCCCCGCGTGGACGCCGGGGCAGTGGATGCCTGATGAGGTGGGAGCGTGCGAAGTCCTGCCCCGTGGCTGCCCCGGCAGCATCCTGCCGCCCCTGTCCGTGCCGATCTCGAAGCCGCGCTCACCGTGGAGCTGGCATCGGTGGTCGCGGGTGCCCGCAGGAGGGTGCTGCGCGACGGCGACAGGCAGATCGACACCGCCCATCTCCTCCACTCCCTGATGGAACGGGACCCCGAGGTCCGGGCGGTGTTCGGGTCGCCCGCGCAACTGGCGCGGGTGCTCGGCTACCTCGTCCAGCGCAGCATCGGCTACGGGCTCGCCTGGCGGGGCTCCGTCGAGGACTCGGTCGCGCTGCCGGTGGTGGGAGAGGGCGGTGCGCCGCGGCTGCCGTCGCCGGGCACCGCGGTGCCCGGTACGGCACAGGCGCCCGGCCGTTCGGCCGGTGCGGCGCTGCCCGACCTGCCGGGCTGGTCGCCGTCGGCCGTGGCCGCCCTGGTGGGCGCGCTGGCCACGGCGAGGCTCCGCGGGGACACCCGGGCGGCGGGGATCGACGTGCTGGCCCGCATCGCCGCCGATCGCGACTGCCGGGCCGCCGAAGTGCTGCGCAGGGCCCGGGTCGACGTGTCGGTGCTTGCGGCGCGGATTGCGGAACGGGTGTCCGCCGGGCCCGCCGCGTAGTGGCCTCCGGGGGCGTGCCGGGAAGTGTCTCGACATGTGTCACAGGGGTGACGGTGCTGACGGCTGCTGACATGATGTGCCGATGCAAGCGTCTCAGGGAAGGAGCGCCGGCCTGGGACTCGCCCTGGGCTCGGCGTTCGCGTTCGGTGGATCGGGTGTCGCGGCCAAGCCGCTGATCGAAGCGGGGCTCGACCCCCTCCACGTCGTGTGGCTACGGGTCGCGGGCGCCGCGCTCGTGATGCTCCCGCTGGCCTGGCGTCACCGCGGACTTCTGAGGCGCAGGCCCGCGCTGCTGGCCGGCTTCGGCCTGCTGGCCGTGGCGGGCGTGCAGGCGTGCTACTTCGCCGCCATCTCCCGCATCCCTGTCGGCGTCGCACTGCTCATCGAGTACCTGGCGCCCGCCCTGGTGCTCGGCTGGGTCCGCTTCGTCCAGCGCAGGCCGGTGACCAGGGCCGCCGCCGCGGGCGTCGTGCTTGCGGTCGCGGGCCTCGCGTGTGTCGTCGAGGTGTGGGCGGGGCTGCGGTTCGATGTGCTCGGCCTGCTGCTGGCCCTCGGCGCCGCCTGCTGTCAGGTGGGCTACTTCGTCCTGTCCGACCAGGGCGGCGACAGCGACGACGCCCCCGACCCGTTGGGCGTGATCGCGTACGGCCTCCTCATCGGCGCCGCGGTGCTGACGGTCGTGGCCCGGCCGTGGGGCATGGACTGGTCGCTGCTCGCCGGTGACGCCGACATGGGAGGAACCGACGTCCCGGCCGCGATGCTGCTGGCGTGGATCGTGCTGATCGCCACCGTGCTCGCGTACGTCACCGGTGTGGTGTCGGTGCGCCGGCTCTCGCCTCAGGTGGCGGGTGTCGTCGCGTGCCTGGAGGCGGTCATCGCGACCGTGCTGGCGTGGGTGCTGCTGCGTGAGCACCTTTCCGCGCCGCAGATCTTCGGTGGCGCGGTCGTCCTGTTCGGGGCGTTCATCGCACAGTCCCAGGCTCCCCGGCCGCCGTCCGGGCCGGTGGCGGCAGGTGGGCCGGAAGCCCTGCCCGCGGCGGCCGGCGACGGGCCCGCCGCGGGTGAGTTGTCCGCCGGTCACCGCGCGACGTAGGGTGGCGATCATGCATTCGACCGTACTTCCGCCGCCCGCCGCCTAGCGCGGGCGGACGTTCTCAAGGAGACCTGGCTCGGGGTGTCTTCCCCGAGCGGTCGGTGCTGCCCGCGTGACTGAGCCGAGCGATCAGCCGTCCCGTTCTTCATACGGAGAAGTCACGTGTCGAATTCCTCTTCAACTCCTGCTGCCGGCGTGCCCGCCATCATGTCCGTGGGCCGCGGTCTGACCTGTCTCGTGTTCGCCGGGTTCGCCTGGGGGACCGCCGGCGCCGCCGCCTCGCTCGTCTTCGCGGTGAGCGATCTGGGGCCGCTCGCCCTGTCGTTCTGGCGGTGCGTCGGCGGGCTCCTCCTGCTGCTGCCCGTTCTCGCGATGCGCGCCCGGCGTCGCCGGGGAGCCACCGCGCCCGCCGAACCGCGCCGGCGGAGGGTGCTGCGCATTCTCGCCACGGGAGTCGGTCTCACCGTCTTCCAGAGCGCCTACTTCGCGGCCGTGGAGGCGACCGGCCTCGCCGTCGGCACCGTCGTGACGCTGGGCGCAGGCCCTGTGCTCATCGCCGTCGGGGCACGCCTGACCATGGGGGAGCGGCTCGGCCGCGGCGGGATCCTGGCCGTCGCGGGAGCGCTGGCCGGGCTCGGCGTCCTGGTCCTCGGCGGCGAGGGCGCCGAGGTGCAGCCGTCGGGCGTCGCGCTCGCCGTGCTGTCGGCCGCCGGATACGCGGCGATCACGCTGCTGACGCGGTGGCTCGGCCGGGACGGCGGCGGTGGTGACTCGCTGTCCACGACGGCGTGGGCGTTCGCGATCGGGTCCGTGGGTCTGCTGCCGATGGCGATCGGCGAGGGACTGCTGCCGCACACCGCGGAGGCGGCCAGGGTCCTCGGGCTGCTGGTCTATGTCGCGGCCGTGCCGACGGCGCTCGCCTACGCCCTCTACTTCGCGGGCGCGGCCGTGGTCAGGGCGGCGACCGTCTCGGTGATCATGCTGCTGGAGCCGGTGAGCGCGGCGGTCATGGCGGTGACCCTGCTCGGCGAGCGCCTGACGCCGGCCACGGTGGCGGGGACGCTGCTGCTGCTCACGGCGGTCGCCGGTCTCGCGGCGGCGGAGGCGCGTGGCGCCGCGGTCCGGAGGCGGGTGCCGGCCGCGGCGTGAGGCCCTCGGGGCGCGAGCGGCCGAAGCGCATGCCGATGTCCGAGGCGTCACTCACGTCGCGGGCGGCGGCGAGGGCACGCTCGGGGCGCAGGTAGAGGTTGTGCGGCGGTCCTGCCGACCCCCGTTCGGCAGGGCCCGCCGCTCGTGGACCGACGCGGCGGCGCGTCAGAGGTAGGCGGGGAGCGGCGTGGAGGGGGAGAGGTCCAGCGACGGGTCCGGCAGGCCGCGGGTGGTGGTGACGGGGACGACGCCCGCCCAGTAGGGGAGGTCCAGATCGGCCGGGTCGTCGTTCGGCCCGCCCGTGCGGGTCTTCGCCGACACCTCCGCCAGATCGAGGCGGAGTACCGCCGTCGCCGCCAGTTCCTTGGCGTTCGCCGGGCGGGAGTCCGTGGAACGGCCGGGAACGGCATGCTCCACGAGTGCGTCGAGCGCGGTGCGCTTCTCCGACGGGTCGGTGACCTGCCGGGCGGTGCCGTGCACCACCACCGAGCGGTAGTTGAGCGAGTGGTGGAAGGCCGAGCGCGCAAGGACGAGACCGTCGACGTGCGTCACCGTCAGGCACACGGGCAGCCCGGGGTCCGTCTCGCCCGCCATCCGCAGGGGACGGGACCCGGTCGACCCGTGGACGTACAGCCGCTCGCCGACGCGGGCGTACAGCGTCGGCAGGACGACGGGTGCTCCGTCGCGTACGAACCCGAGGTGGCAGACGTACGCCGTGTCGAGTATCGAGTGCACCAGTTCGCGGTCGTACGATGCCCGCTCCCGGGAGCGGGTGGGAATCGTCCGGTCGGTCGGCTCGTACAGGGCTTCCGTGGTCTCCGGCATTGCGCTCTCCATTGCACTAGTGCATAATGTCTTTTGTGCTAGGAGAGTATCGGATCGTTGGGCGGCGTGCATCCGAGATTGCCGCGAGCATCGAGCGGGCAGTGGGCTCCGGAGAGCTCGAACCGGGCCGACTGCTGCCTCCGATGAGGGAGTTGGCCACGGAGCTGGGGGTGAACCCGAACACCGTCGCGGCCGCCTACCGGACCCTGCGCGAGCGCGGGGTGATCGAGACCGCCGGCCGCCGGGGCAGCCGGGTGCGCCCCCGCCCGGCCAGTACCGTGCGCGGATCGATCCGGGTCGACGCACCCCCCGGCGTGCGCGACCTCGGCGAGGGCAACCCGGACCTGGCGCTCCTGCCGCCGCTGCGTGAGGCGCTCGCCGCCGCGGCCGGACGGCACGCGGAGGAACCCGGACTGTACGGAAGGGCGCCGCTGGACCCCGAGTTCGTGCGCCTCGCACGCGCCTCGATGGACGCCGACGGGGTCCCCGCAGGGCCGCTCGCCGCGACGTCCGGATCGCTGGACGCCATCGAGCGGGTCCTCGCCGCGCATCTGCGGCCCGGCGACGCCGTCGCCGTGGAGGACCCGGGCTGGGGAAGTCTGCTCGATCTCGTCTCCGCGCTCGGCCTCAAGCCGCTGCCGGTCGCACTCGACGACGACGGCCCGCTGCCCGGGGACGTGGAGCGGGCGCTCGGTGCGGGAGCCCGGGCGATCGTCGTCACCGACCGGGCGCAGAACCCGACGGGCGCGGTCCTGAGCCGCGGGCGCGCGGACGAACTGCGTGCCTCGCTCGCACGGTTCCCGCGCACCCTGCTCATCGAGGACGACCACGGACACGCCATCGTGGACCAGCCGTTGCACCCCCTCGCGGGGCCGACGGACAGCTGGGTGTTCGTGCGTTCCGCGGCCAAGGCCTACGGGCCCGATCTGCGGGTCGCCGTCCTCACGGGCGACACCGTCACCATCGACCGCGTACAGGGACGGCTCGGCCTCGGGCCGGGCTGGGTAAGCCGGCTGCTGCAGCACACGGTCGCGCACCTGTGGGCGTCCGGGGCTGTCGACCCCGCCCTCGTGGCCCGCTCATACGGCGAACGGCGCGACGCTCTGATCGGCGCGCTGGCCAGGCGCGGCGTCGAGGCCCGCGGCCGGAGCGGGATGAACGTATGGGTGCCGGTCCGGGACGAGACGGGAGCGGTGGCCCGGCTTCTGCACGCCGGGTGGGCGGTGGCCCCCGGGGCGCGGTTCCGGATGTCGTCGCCGCCCGGGGTCCGTCTGACCGTCTCCGACCTGACGGCCGCCGACATCGAGCCGCTCGCCGACGCGGTGGCCTCGGCGGTCGGCCCGATGCCCGCCCGCAGCTACGGCTGATCCGGACGGTACCCGACGCCGGCGGTCCCGGCGCCGGCGTCGCGTACCGTCCGGCAGCGGTCCCGGCGCCGGCAGCGGGCCCGTTCGGCAGCGGCCCGGCCGTCCGAGGCCCGGGGCGGTCGGCGCCGGGCGGGCTCACGCCCGTTTCGGGGGTGACCCTTGCGGGCTCGGGTCGCTTCGGGGGCGGATACCCCCGTGCGGGCTCAGATCCGCTTCGGCCGGCTCTGCGTCAGCGCGGCACCCACCAGGACGATCAACGCGCCCACCGGGGTGTTCCAGGCCAGGTGCTCGTCGAGCAGCGCCACGCCGGCCGCCGTGGCGATGACCGGGATGAAGTACGTGACCATCTGCGCCGTCGTCGGCCCGACCTCCGCCACCAGCCCGTACTGGACGAGCAGCGCCAGTCCCGTGCCGAGGACGCCGAGCGCGATCACCGCGAGCAGGGGCACGAGCGGGAACGAGTCCGGCACCGTGGTGAACAGCGGCGTGACGACGGCGAGTTGAACGGTCGCCAGGCCCAGTTGGGCACCCGTCAGGGAGAGGTGGGAGTGGCTGGAGCCCGCCAGGGTGCGGCGTACGTAGATCCAGCCGATCGGATAGCTGAGCGAGGCGAGCAGTGCCATGGCCGTGCCGGAGAAGTCGAGCCCCGAGAAGCCCTGCCACGCGCCGAGGACGGTGAGGACGCCGAGGAACCCGATACCGAGACCCGCGACGCGGCGCCGGGTCGGCCGGTCCTCGGACAGTGCGACGAGGGAGAGCGCCATGCCCCACAGCGGCGAGGTGGCGTTGCAGATGCCGGCGAGCGTCGAGGGGATCGTGAGCTCGGAATAGGCGAAGAGCGAGAACGGCAGCGCGTTGAGCAGGAAGGCCGCGACCGTCAGATGACCCCAGGTGCGCAGGCCGCTCGGCAGCCGGTCACGGCGGACCGCCATCGCGACCGCGAGCACCGCCGTGCCGAAGAAGAGGCGGCCGAAGGTGACCTGGAACGGCGCGTACGCCCCCGTGCCCACCTTGATGAGAAGGAAGCTGAAGCCCCACACCGCGGAGAGCACCGCGAAGCGGATGCGCCAGTCGACGGCCCGTCGGGGCGGGCGGACGGCGGAGGTGGTCCCGGCGGGGGCGGCCCCCGGCGGGACCGGGGGAAGGGTGCGGGCGCGGGCCTCGTCGGCCTCGGTGGTTGCGCTGCTCATGGCCCCACGATCGCGCGTCGCACCTCTTAGGACAAGCGAGAATTTCTCGACCTCTTCGCTTAGCATCGCTTACATGTTGAACCTGGAGAGACTGCGCACCCTGGACGCCCTGGCCCGGCACGGCTCCGTCAGTGCCGCCGCCGACGGGCTGCACGTCACCACCTCGGCCGTCTCCCAGCAGATGGCGAAGCTGGAGCGGGAGGTCGGGCAGCAGCTGCTGGCGAAGAACGGGCGCGGCGTGCGCCTCACCGACGCCGGCAGGCTCCTCGCCGACCATGCCGCGCGCATCCTCTCCCAGGTCGAGCTCGCCCAGTCCGACATCGAGGCGCGGCGAGGTCAGGCGGTCGGCGAGGTCCGGATCGGGGCGTTCCCCACCGCGGCCCGCGGCCTCTTCCCGGTGGCCGTGTCCACCCTGCGCCGGGACCACCCGGAACTGCGGGTGCTCTCCACGGAGTTGGAGCCCGAAGCCGGTGTCAGGGCGGTCATCCGCGGGGACCTCGACCTCGCCGTTGTGCTCGACTGGAGCAACAAACGGCTTCCCGTCCCCGGCGGCCTGGCGCAGGCGCAACTGCTCGACGACGTGCCCGATGTCGCGATGCCCGCGAGTCATCCCCTGGCCGACCGCGCGGAGGTCGACCTGGAGGACTTCGCCGACGACGAGTGGGTGTCCTGGCCGGAGGGCGAGTTCTGCCACGAGTGGCTGATGTTCACCCTGCGCTCCAAGGGATTCGAGCCGCGGATCGGGCACAGGGCGGGCGAACACCACACCCAGCTCGCCCTGATCGCCGCCGGCCTCGGCGTCTGCGTGGCGCCCCGGCTCGGCCGGGGGCCCGTTCCCGTGGGTGTCGCGCTCGTCCCCGTACGGCAGCGGATGCGCCGCCACGTCTACGCGGTGTGGCGCACCGACGCCGACCGCAGGCCCTCCATCAGGGCGGCGGTGGAGGCGCTGCGCGCCGCCGCCGGGCCGGTCGAGGAGTCAGAGCGCTGACAGCTTGCGGAAGTCCCAGGAAGCGACCGCGTCCGGGGTGAGCCGCAGCCAGGCGTGCCGGCCGTCGTGGGGCATCGTGTCGAGGCCGAAGTTCTTCCGGGCGAACAGGGCTTCCGGTTCCGCCAGTTCGGGACAGTGCTCACCCGTCCGCGGGGCCTCGCCCACGAACTCGGCCGTGCCGGACAGCTCGACACCCCGCAGTTCCCCGTACTCCTCGCCGGCGTCGACGACCACGGCGAGCCGCGGATCGCGGCGCAGCTCCGCCCAGCGCCTGCTGCGGGTGAGGGAGTAGAGCCACAGCGATGTGCCGTCCCAGGCGAACCACAGCGCGCTGACGTGCGGACGCCCGTCGGGTGACACCGTGGCCACCCGGCAGGTCCGCTGCTCTGTCAGGAACGCGTCCAGCTCGGCGGGGGTCATCATGATGCGACGGCCCCGGCGCTGTATGGCGGTCATGTGCGGCCTCCCCGGCAACGGCTGACACGGCGGAACGCATTACTGACGGTCTGTCAGAAATGTTGTGCGTCAGCATGGAGGCTCTTCCCCTCGTACGCAACGGCGGCTACCGTCGCGCCTCCCGTGCCGAAGGGCCGGGACACCGAGGAGGAGCCGCGTGTCATCCTTCCATCAGCTCCTGGAGCAGCTCGAGGCGCCCACCACCGTGCTCCTCACCGTCGAATGCCAGCAGGGCGTCGTCGGCAAGGGCAGCGCACTGCCGGAACTCGCCGCGACGGCAAGTTCTTCCGGCGCCCTCCGCAACGTCGCCCGGCTGGTCGCCGCGGCCCATGACACCGGAGTGCAGGTGCTGCACGCGGTGGCCGAGCGGCGGCCCGACGGCAGAGGGTCCAACCGGAACGCACGGCTGTTCAGGGCCGCCGCCCGGCTGCCCGTCCAGCAGCACACCGGCTCCGCGGCGGTGCGTCTCGCTCCACCGATCGACGTGGCGCCCGAGGACATCGTCGTGCGAAGACTGCACGGCCTGTCGCCGCTGGCCGGCACGGACGTCGACCCGATCCTGCGCAACCTCGGCTGCCGCACCCTTGTCGTCACCGGGGTGTCGGCGAACGTGGCGGTGCCCAACGCGGTCTTCGACGCGGTGAACCTCGGCTACACCGCCGTCGTCGTGGCCGACGCCATCGCGGGAGTGCCCGCCGAGTACACGCCCGCGATGATCCGCAACACCTTGTCGCTGGTGGCGACGATCGCCACCACCGACGAGGTGGTCTCCTGCTGGAAAGGGCCGCGCCGCGTCACGCGAGCTTGATCGAGTCACCCTCCACCGTGATCGCGGCGGGCGGCAGCGGCTTCGTCGCGGGACCTGCCTTGACGCTGCCGTCCGTGGCGTCGAACCGGCTGTTGTGGCAGGGACAGTTGATGGTGCCGTCGGCGATGCCCGTCACCGCGCAGCCCTGATGCGTGCACTTGGACGAGAAGGCCTTGAACTCGCCCGCCACCGGCTGGGTGATCACCACGTCCCCGACGATCTTGCCGCCGCCCTCCGGGATGTCGGTGGTCTTGGCGATCACCGTGCCGCCCCCGGTGCCGCCTCCCGAGGCGGCGCCCTCGCCGGCCGGCTTGTCCGACACGGACTGCGCCGAGTCGTCCGAGCCGCCGCACGCCGTCAGGGCGACGGAGAGGCCGGCCCCGCCCACGGCGGCGACGACGGTGCGGCGCGCCACGGTCCGGGCGGTCCCCTGCGTTCCGGTCATGCTGGCTCCCTCGTCTCGTCCGGCCCCGTACCGGCCGGTTCGTGATGTTGTACGCGCCGAGGGGCCGCGGCGTTCAAGGAATCAGGAATTTCGACCGCTCGTCCTGCGATCCGGACTCCCTGCTCAGATGCCCGCCGGGGGAGCCGGTGCCGGCGAGCGGCCCGGCAGCCAGGCGGGCCTTCTGCGCGGTGCCGGGTCGGGGTCGGCGCAACCGGAGCCGGCCGGCGCGAGCAGATGGTGGCTCACGGCCGTGCGTACGGTGGCCGCCGTGGCTTCGGGGACGCGGTCGGAGACGGCGACACGGGCGAACGGTGACGCCGCCGGGCGCAGGTCGACGCGCGCCACGGGACCGCGACGCGGGCGGATCGCGACGAAGTCCCGCACGTCCGCCTGCTCGCGCACGCCGAGATACAACAGGTCACCGATCCACACGCCGCGGGAGGGCTCGCCTCGCACGGCGCGCCGCCAGTCGCGTTCCACCGTCACCTTCTCCACCGCCGCGAGCGGCACCCGGACGTCCGCGTGCCGTGCGGTGATCTTTTCCCACCAGGTCAGTTCGACGATCAGCTCCTCGCCTCTGACTGCTAGGCGGGCCATGGCGCTGCACCTCCTTTGAGGCGTGTCTTCGGGACGTGTTCTGTGTTCAGGGCCGCGGTTCAAGGCCGCAACCGTCGTATCAGGGCCGTACAGCCGTCCGTGCGGGCCTTCGTCGGCCGGACCGCCGGGGAACCGCCGGCCGGTCAGCGTGGAACGCGAGACTCGCTGCTGCCTTCGTCCGCCGGCGGCCCCAGCGGTTCGGGCTGGACGTGCGCGGACGAGCCGAGGAGGCGTGCTCCGTGCCGCTCCGAGCGGTGCCCGGACGTGTCGGTGATCTTCAGTCGGGGCGTCTGGGCCGCCCCCGGGGGCATGGGGACGGGCCGCCGCGCCAGGATGCGGCCCACCCATCGGCGGCCGCAGATCGGACACGGCGGTGCGCCCGCGGGCGTGTACGGGGAGGCCACCGGCATGCCGTCACGGGAGAAGTACTCCCACTGCCCGCCCTGGTCGTCGCGGTACTGCTGGACGTCGTAGTCGGCGCTCCACTCGTGCCAGCACCTGCCACAGGTGAACTCCACGCGCTCGACTGCCATCTCGGTGATCACGTCGTCCACCTCCATCCCGTCGGATGCGGCCTGCAGCTTCCATTTTAGGTGTCTCCGCAGGTTCAGGTGTCTCCGCAGGAGCAGCCTTGACAACACCCGACTCAAGTTTTATGTACATATTTGACGAGGAACAGCCCGGTTCCGTGCTGCTGCCGCCCCGCTGGGAAAGGAGGTGGGTGAGATGCCGGGGCCACCCCTCTCCCGTGACCATTACACGGTGCTCGGCGTCGAGCCGTCAGCGACGTCCCGCCAGATCACCACGGCGTACCGTCGGCAGGTCCGGGCCCTGCACCCGGACTCAGGCCCGGCCGGAGCGGCGCGGCTCGACGAGCTCGCCGCCGTCGTGGCGGCGTACGCGACCCTCCGCGATCCGGTGCTGCGGCAACGCTACGACGCGGAGCGCAACCGCGGCCGGACCTCCGGAGCCCGGCGGATCCCGGTGACCGTCGACCGGCCGTCCGGTCCTCCGACCCGTAGGCGAGCCGACGAACGCCTGTCGGCAGAGCCGCCGGCGGTCCTGGGAATCGGGCCGCGAGCCCCGAGCGTGCGCGCGGGCCCTGTCCGGGTACACGTCCCTCCGCAGGAGGCCCCGTACTCCTCGGATCCGCTGACCCTGCTGCTGCGGTGGGTCATGGACGTGGACCCGTGGCAGTGGCCATGAACCGCCGTCTCCGCGCGAGCGGTGGCGCGGTGCCGACCGCGGCCGGACCTCCGGCGCGGCGCGCCCCGGCGGGCGCGCCGACGAGCCCGTGCAGGAAGGAGAGCTGAGATGACCCGTGCAGTCGGTATCGACCTCGGTACGACCAACTCGGTGGTGTCCGTCCTCGAAGGCGGCGAGCCGACCGTCATCGCCAGTACGGAGGGGGCGCGGACCACGCCCTCGGTGGTCGCCTTCGCGAAGAGCGGCGAAGTGCTCGTCGGGGAGATCGCCAAGCGTCAGGCGGTGACCAACGTCGAACGCACCGCCCGCTCGGTCAAGCGGCACATGGGGGAGGCGCAGTGGCGCTTCCCGGACTCGGGCTCCATCGACGGCAAGCGCTACACCGCGCAGGAGATCTCCTCCCGGGTGCTGCAGAAGCTGAAGCGGGACGCGGAGGCCTATCTCGGCGAGGACGTGACCGACGCCGTGATCACCGTGCCCGCCTACTTCAACGACTCGCAGCGCACCGCCACCAAGGAGGCGGGGGAGATCGCCGGTCTCAATGTGCTGCGGATCATCAACGAGCCCACCGCCGCCGCGCTCGCGTACGGCCTGGACAAGGAGAACGACCAGACGGTCCTCGTCTTCGACCTCGGTGGCGGCACGTTCGACGTGTCGCTGCTGGACATCGGGGAGGGCCTGGTGGAGGTGAAGGCCACCAACGGTGACACCCACCTCGGCGGCGACGACTGGGACCAGCGCGTCGTCGACCATCTGGTCAAGCAGTTCAAGAACGGCTACGGCATCGACCTCGCTCAGGACAAGATGGCCCTGCAGCGGCTGCGGGAAGCCGCGGAGCGGGCCAAGGTCGAGCTCTCCTCCGCGACCGAGACGACGATCAACCTGCCCTACATCACGGCCTCCGCCGAGGGCCCGCTGCACCTGGACGAGAAGCTGACGCGCGCCCAGTTCCAGCAGTTGACCGCTGACCTGCTGGAGCGCTGCAAGGCCCCGTTCCACAACGCGATCAAGGACGCCGGCATCAGCGTCGACGACATCGACCACGTGATCCTGGTGGGTGGCTCGACCCGGATGCCCGCCGTCACCGAGCTCGTCAAGGAACTGACCGGCAAGGATCCGCACAAGGGTGTGAACCCGGACGAGGTCGTCGCCATCGGCGCCTCGCTCCAGGCCGGTGTGCTGCGGGGCGAGGTCAAGGACGTCCTGCTGCTGGACGTGACCCCGCTGTCCCTCGGTATTGAGACCAAGGGCGGCATCATGACGAAGCTCATCGAGCGCAACACCACGATCCCGACCAAGCGTTCCGAGGTCTTCACCACGGCCGAGGACAACCAGCCGTCCGTGCAGATCCAGGTCTTCCAGGGCGAGCGTGAGATCGCGGCGTACAACAAGAAGCTCGGGATGTTCGAGCTGACCGGTCTGCCGCCGGCCCCGCGCGGGGTGCCGCAGATCGAAGTCACGTTCGACATCGACGCCAACGGCATCATGCACGTGACCGCGAAGGACCTGGGCACGGGCAAGGAGCAGAAGATGACCGTCACCGGCGGCTCCGCCCTGCCCAAGCAGGACATCGACCGCATGATGCGCGAGGCCGAGCAGCACGCGGAGGACGACCGGCGCCGCAAGGAGGCGGCCGAGACCCGCAACCAGGCGGAGGGGCTGGTCTACAACACCGAGAAGCTGCTGCGCGACCAGGCGGACCAGGTCCCGCAGGACGCCAGGCAGGAGGTCGAGACCGCGATCGGCGACCTCAAGGAGAAGCTCAAGGGCGACGACACGACCGCGATCCGCGAGGCCACGGAGAAGGTCAGCGTGGCCGCCCAGAAGGTCGGCTCCGCCATCTACGCCCAGGCCCGGCCCGAGGGCGGGGCGGGCGCGACGGGCACGGGAGGGGCCACCGGTGGCCAGGCGAGCGGCGAGGGAGAGGGCGCGTCCGACGACGAGGTCGTCGACGCCGAGGTCGTCGACGAGGACAGGCGGCAGGGAGGCGAAGGATGAGCGTTCCGAACGATCGACGCGCTGACAGGAGGGAGCAGCGTCCGCCCGTGATCATCCGCGACCGACGCCGGATCGATCCGGTCACCCTGGAGCTGCGTGGGACCACCGGGTCACCTGGGCCCGCGACATCGGAGAACACCGACGCGGCGGCGCCGCGGACGGCCGGTGCGGGGGCGGGCCTGGAGGCCCGGCATCCGCATCCGCGCCCGGAGCCGGAGCCGGAGCACGGCCGGGCTGCGGGGCAGGGGCAGGGGCAGGGGCTTGGGCGTGGGCAGGATCAGGGGCGGGCGCAGGACCAGGCGCCGGAGCGGACGGCGGCGGCTGACGTGCCCGGCGGCGACGAACCACCGGAGATCGCGAAGCTGCGCTCACAACTGTCCGAACGGACCGCCGATCTGCAGCGGACGAAGGCCGAGTACGACAACTACCGCAAGCGCGTGCGACGCGACCGCATGGCGGTGCAGGAGATCGCCGTGTCCAACGTGCTCGGCGCTCTCCTGCCGGTCATGGACACCGTCGTCCAGGCGCGCGAGCACGGTGAGACGTCCAAGGGGTTCACGTGCGTCGCCGATCTCCTCGAGGCACGACTGGCCGCGCTCGGTCTGCAGTCCGTCGGCGAGGTGGGGGAGCCGTTCGATCCGACGGCCCATGAGGCGCTCGACTACACGGAGTCGGAGCAGCAGGAGCGGCCTGTCTGCAGCGCGGTGCTGCGGCCCGGTTACCGGGTCGGTGACCATCTCCTGCGGCCCGCACAGGTAGTCGTCACGGGTCCGCCGACCACGGGCTCGGTTCCGCAGACCACGGGCTCGGTTCCGCATACCATCGGCACGGTTCAGTCGACCATCGGCTCGGGCGGGGGCACCGGTTCGGGTGGGGTCGCCGCTGTAGGGGGCGGCTCGCCGGCCGCCGGCGAGCCGGGCTCGCGTCGGGAACGGCCGGACGGCGGGCCGGGGGAGGGCGGCGAGCGCGGGACCCGGTCCGAGGTCTGATCGGCGTCCGGCGTCCGGCGTCCCGATCCGCTCCGGTCCCCGGTACCGGCATCCGGCCCGCGCCGGTGCCCGCGCCCGCATCCGGAAAAGCAGGTGCGTGCGTCCACCGGCACTGCCAGGCTGCGCCGGTGGACCGTCAACAGATCTCGTGCCTCGCCCATGTCGATCACCCTGTAGCGTCCCCGCTGGACGACGACTCCGTACGCCTGCTGCTCCGGCACGGCATCCGACCCGGCGCCGAGCGCGTGCTGGACCTGGGCTGCGGCGGCGGGGAGTGGCTGCTGCGCGCCTTGGCCGCGCAGCCCCGTCTGAAGGGCGACGGCGTCGACGTCTCCGAACGCGCCCTGGCCCGAGCGAGAGAGACCGCGATCGAGCTCGGGGTCCACGAGCGCCTCACCCTCCATCACCACGACGCGGCCGGCTTCGACTCGCCGCACGCTTTCGATCTTGTGATCAGTACAGGGGCGGCGCACGCCTTCGGCGGGTTGCTCCCCACCCTCGCGGCGGCACGCACGCACCTGGCGCCCGGGGGCCGCGTCCTGATCGGGGACGGTTTCTGGGAGCGCGCGCCCTCACAGGAGGCCGTCGAGATGCTCGGGGACCTCACCGACCTGGCGACCACGGTGGAGCGGGTCGTCGACGACGGCTGGACACCGGTGCACGGACACGTGAGCACCCGTCAGGAGCTCGACGCCTACGAGTGGTCGTGGACGGGATCACTGGCCACCTGGGCTCTCGACCACCGTGACGATCCGGACAGTCCGCAGGCGCTCGCCGTGGCCACTGCCCACCGGTCCGATTGGCTGCGCGTCTACCGCGACAGCTGGGGCTTCGTCTCCCTGGTCCTGCGGCGCACGGCCGACTGAGCCGGGCCGGATCGCAAAACCCGGTTGGCGGACGAGGGCGACCACCGCTACATTTCCGGAGGCCGTGCGAGAGATCGAGGAGGTGGTACCCGTGAACGCAGTATCGACATGGGTGCTCCTCCCCGGGGTCACGGTCGGGCGATAGGCGGTCGTCCGGGAGCGCCGTTCCAGTGCACTCCCGAAAGGCACGACCATGCGTTTCACTTCCGAGCAGCGCCTCGACGACGGCGTCCTCGAACGCGAATTCACCCTCGGTGAGATCCCCGGCCTCCTGTGGACGCCCGCATCCGCCTCCGCGTCCGCACCGGCGCCGCTGATCCTGCTCGGCCACCCTCCCCTCGGGCTGCGCAAGATGTACCCCCGACTGGTGGCCCGGGCCCGGCACTCCGTAGCGGATGGCTTCGCCACGGCCACCATCGAACTTCCCGGAAGCGGTGACCGGCCCCGTTGGCCCGCCGCCGAGCAGGCCCGCGCCGACCTGCGCCGGGCGATGGAGGCCGGCGAGCCGGTCAGCGACGAGATCGTCGACGCCCTCGTCCTCCCGCTCGTCGACAAGGCGGTTCCGGAATGGCAGGCCGCCCTGGATGCCCTCCTTTCGCTGCCCGAGATCGGCGGCCCGGTCGGGTACTCGGGAGGCGTGATCTCCATCGGGACCCGGCTGGCGGTGGTCGAGCCGCGCATCGCGGCCGCCGTTCTGTTCGCCGGGAGTTTCGTCCCTCGCGCCATGTTCGAGGAGGCCCGCCAGGTCACCGTTCCGCTGCACGTGCTGCTGCAGTGGGACGACGAAGGGAACGACCGACAGACGGCCCTCGACCTGTTCGACGCCTTCGGCTCCAGGGAGAAGACCCTGCACGCCAACATGGGCGGACACACCGGCGTCCCGCAATTCGCCGCCGACTCCGCGGCCCGGTTCTTCACCCGACATCTGAAGTGAGGCCGATTCGCCGGACCAAGCAGCAGACGGTAGCTCATGTCGGCCGGCCTGCCGTTCATCGGGTCCTGGCCCTCCGCAGTTCCCCACACCGTGGGCCCCTGCTGAACTCTCGGCAGGGGGCCCGTGCTGCCTGAAGTCATGAAGTTCGGTTTCAGGCGCTGTCGGTTTTCATAGAAGAAGCCAGGCGAGCTCCGGACGGGTGCGCAGCAGCTCCAGAGCGGGATCGTTCATGCGGCAGGAGCGCTGGTGGGGCTGCGGACGGCCCCGACGGGCGCCGTCCGGATCTCGCCTGTCCCCGATGCCTGGATCCGAGGAGCGCCACGCCGCCGCATGCCCGGCGGGGTTTACGATGTGAAGAGTTTTTCAAGTCAGCAGGTGATGAGGGCAGGAGCGTGGCGTGAGCGAGCCGCTGAGGCGAGGGAGGACGGGGTGAGGGAGGCATGACCGCTCTTCCGGTACCGCTGTATCAGGCGAAGGCCGAGTTCTTTCGGATGCTGGGACACCCGGTGCGTATCCGGGTTCTCGAGCTGCTGCAGGACGGGCCGATGCCGGTACGGGACCTGCTGGCGGCGATCGAGATCGAGCCTTCGAGTCTGTCGCAGCAGTTGGCGGTGCTGCGCCGCTCGGGCATCGTCCGGGCGACCCGCGAGAGTTCGACGGTCGTCTACGAGCTGGCGGGAGGGGACGTGGCGGAGCTGCTCGCCGCTGCCCGCCGCATTCTGTCGGTGCTGCTGACCGGGCAGCAGGAACTGCTGGCCGAGCTGCGCCAGGCGGAGAAGGAAACGTCCTGACGCGAGAGCGCGGCGTAAGCCGCCGCGCTCACCGGCCGGCGGCCGGACCCGCCGCGGGACAGCGCGAAAACCGCTTGTGCGGTACCGGCTCCGGGCGCGCGAAGCCGCTTGACCGAGACGACTGTGAGGGACGACGTGGCACGCAAGGCGAAGCACGAAGAGCAGGACCTGGAGAAGTGGAAGGAGCGCGGTGTGATGCTGCGCGTCTTCGTGTACGTCTTCGCGAGCCACTTGTTCGCCGGCTTCGTCTGGCTTCTGTTCTACGTGGGCGAGCACGCGCAGAAGTGACGGCGGACCCGCATGAGCGGGTTCGGCCGACGCCCGGTCCTGGCGGCCGCCAGGGCACTGTCCGAAGAGAAGTCGCTCGATCACGGGAGGGAGGGGGGGCCGTGCACGCCGTGCCCTGGTTGCACGTGGTCGCGAAGCAAGGCGCCCTGCCTGTCGATGTACTGCTCCCCGCGACCGGCAGGACCTACGTAGCGCGTCTCGACGGCCGGGAGATGCACGACGCGGACGCCGTCTTCCAGCAGTTCTACGACAGGCTGAGACTGCCCGACTACTTCGGGTGGAACTGGGATGCCCTCGCCGACTGTCTGCGCGACCTGAAGTGGCTGTCTGTGGACCACTACGTGCTGATCCTCGAAGCGGCGGACGAGGCACTGTCGGAGAATCCCGCTGAACGACTGCTGCTGTTCAAGGCCCTCCTGCGGGCAGGACAGCGATGGTCCTTCACACAGCGGCCCGAGGGCATCGAATCCGGCAGACTCGTGATCGTCATGTCGTGCGACGCCGCATCGGTCCCGTTCCTTCGGGACCAGCTGCGGTCTCGCCCGGAAGGAGCGCCCTCGTCGTAGGTCGGCGGGCCCGGGCCCGTGACAAGGGCGCTGCTTCCGGTCGCGCGTCAGGTGGAGTCGCGGACGACGAGCTCCGTGGGCAGTACGACGTGCTGACGTCGAGCGCCGGGGTCGGTGATCTCGGCCAGCAGGATGCGGGCGATGGTCCGGCCGATCTCCTCGACGGGCTGGCGCACGGTCGTCAGCGGGGGGTCGGTGTGCCGGGCGATGAAGGAGTCGTCGAAGCCGATCACCGCCACGTCCTCGGGGATCCGTCGACCCTGCGCGCGCAGCTCGCTCATCGCGCCGGCGGCCATCACGTCTGACGCCGCGAAGACGGCGTCGAGTTCCGGGATCCGTTCAAGAAGCGAACGCATGGCCTGTCTGCCGCCCTCCTCGGTGAAGTCGGCGGCGGCGACGAGGTGGCCGCCGGAGTCCCGGCCGGCCGCGGTAAGGGCTTCGCGCCAGCCGTGCAGGCGGCTCCGGCCGACGTCCATGTCGAGCGGTCCGGTGATCGTCGTGATGGTCTTCCGGCCCCGTTCCACCAGGTGCCGCACCGCGGCGGCGGCGCCGCCCACGTTGTCGGAGTGGGCGTGGCTCAGCGACTCGGCGGGGGAGCGGCGGCCGGCGAGCACGGTCGGCAGCCCCATGTCCTCGAGCAGCCCTGGCAGGGGGTCCTGCTCGTGCACGGAGACCAGCAGGACGCCGTCCACCCGTCGTGCGGCGACCGAGTCGGTGAGCTGGTCCTGTTCACCCTTGTCCCGTACGAGGACCAGTTGGAGCTGGGTCCGGGTGTCGGCCAGGCCGGTGCTGACGCCCCGGATGACCGCCGAGAAGTACGGCTCCGAGCCCAGTCGGCTCTCCGACTCCGGGATCACCAGGGCGATCGAGTCGGTCCTGCTGGTGACCAGTCCCCGGGCGACGGAGTTCGGTACGTAACCCAGCTCCGCGATCGCCGCCAGAACGGCGTCCCGTGCCTCGTCGCTGACGAGCTCCGAACCGTTGATGACGCGCGAAACCGTCGTGCGGCCCACACCGGCCCGCGCTGCCACGGTCTTGATGGTCGGCCGCCGGCTGCCCCCCATGGCTCCTCCCTCGTCGATCGGCGTGACACGCCGCCAGGCAGCGCATTTTGCCAGAAGTCCGCGCTGTGCCCGGCGATCGGGCCGGTTCACCTCGGGTTCGCCCCCGAGATGTGCGTCGGAAGACGATCTGGTTTCAAGTTCTTGACAGGCGCACAGCGAGGCCGTCAGTCTTCGTGCACCTTGGTGGGCACGTTCCCATCGTAGCTTGGGAACGTGCCCACCGATGGATCGGGCCGTTGAGCGGACCCGCATGTCCGTATTCCGGTGCATCGGCACCGCCGCTGGGGAGGACACCATGACCAGGAATCAGAAGCTGTTGCGTACAAGAATTACGGGCACGGTCTCCGCGCTCGCCGCCCTCGGCCTGATCGTCGGCTGCAGCAGCGGCGGCGACTCCGGTACCGGCGGCGGCGTCAAGGACGGCAAGGTCACCATCACCATGGGCCTCTTCGGCGTCATGGGGTACAAGGAGACCGGCCTGCTGGACCGCTACATGAAGGAGAACCCGAACGTCACCATCAAGGCCGACGTGGCCGGTGACGAGCAGACCTACTACACGGCCCTGCAGACGCACCTGGCGGCCGGCAGCGGACTGAAGGACATCCAGGGCATAGAGATCGGGCGGGCCAAGGAGCTCGTGGACACCCAGGCCGACAAGTTCGTCGACCTCTCCGGCGTACCCGGCATCGATCACTACCTGCCCTGGAAGCTCAGCCAGGTCACCACCCCGGACAAGAAGCTCATCGGGCTCGGCACCGACATCGGCCCGATGGCCGTCTGCTACCGCAAGGACCTGTTCGAGCAGGCCGGACTGCCGACGGACCGGAACGAGGTCGCGAAGCTGTGGGCGGGCGACTGGTCGAAGTACGTCCAGGCCGGCAAGGACTTCAAGGCCGGTTTCAAGGGTGACCAGGTCGCCTTCATGGACAGCGCCAGCGGCCTGTTCAACGCCATGATCTACGGCAACTCCGAGCAGTTCTACGACAAGGACGGAGAGCTGATCTACCAGGACAGCCCCGCCGTCGCCGCCGCCTGGGACCTCGCCTCACAGGCCGCGACGACCGGACTGACCGCCAAACTGCGTCAGTTCCAGCCCGGATGGGACCCCGGCCTGTCCAACAGCACCTTCGCCACCACCGTCTGCCCGGCGTGGATGCTCGGCCACATCACGGAGAAGGCCGGGCCGAAGAACAAGGGCAAGTGGGACGTCGCCAAGGCCCCGAAGGGCGCCAACTGGGGCGGTTCCTTCCTCGGCGTGATGGAGCAGAGCCCGGTCAAGGAGGAGGCGAAGAAGCTGGTCGCCTGGCTCACCGCGCCGGAGCAGCAGGAGTTCGTCTTCCAGAAGCTCGGGAACTTCCCCTCCTCGCAGAAGGCGCTGACGTCGCCGGCCGTGACCGGGGCCGAGCAGGAGTACTTCGGCGGCGCGCCCATCGGCGAGATCTTCGGCGCGGCGGCCCAGGAGATCCCCGACGAGCAGGTCCTCGGACGCAAGGACGGCACGATCAAGGACATCTTCTCGCAGGGCCTGACGCTGATCGAGTCCCAGAACAAGAGCCCTGAAGAGGCCTGGAAGACCACGGACGAGCGGATCAAGAAGGCCACCGGCTGAGCCCGCCCCCGTCCGCCCGGTGACCGCGCCGCCCGCACGGGCAGGCGGTCACCGGGGTCGAGCCCTCCGCACCCAGGCCTCACAGGAAGGTTGTCCCCGTGGCCGCTTCCACCCCCGTCGCGCCGGCCGGCGGACCCGCCGACAAGTCGGCTCCCGGCGCACACGATGCCGGCGCGCCCCCGCGCCGGCGCGCCCTGCTCCACCGGCTGGACGTACGCGGCGCGCCGTACGCCTTCGTCGCCCCGTTCTTCGTCGTCTTCGCCGCCTTCAGCTTCTACCCGCTCGTCCACACCTCGTGGATCTCCCTGCACCGGGTCGAGCTCGCCACCATGAACGTCATGGAGTGGGTGGCCTTCGACAACTACGTCGCGCTGTGGGAGGACGAACACTTCTGGAACGCGGTCGGCAACACCATCACCCTCGGCGTGATCTCCACCGTGCCGCAGCTGCTGATGGCCCTCGGCCTCGCCCACCTGCTCAATTACCGTATGCGCGGCTCGACCTTCTTCCGGGTGGCCGCCCTCACTCCGTACGCCACCTCGGTCGGTGCGGCCGCGCTCGTGTTCACCATGCTCTTCGAACGCGACTTCGGCATGATCAACTGGATGCTCGGCCTCTTCGGCTTCGACAACGTCGACTTCGAGAACAACAAGTGGGCCGCCCAGATCGCCATCTCCACGATTGTGATCTGGCGGTGGACCGGCTACAACGCACTGCTCTACCTCGCCGCCATGCAAGCCGTCCCGCGCGAGCGTTACGAAGCGGCCGCCATCGACGGCGCCTCGCGCTGGCAGCAGTTCCTCACCGTCACCGTCCCCGGAATCCGCTCCACCATCGTCTTCACCATGGTGCTGTCGACGATCGGCGCGACGCAGCTGTTCGGCGAACCGCTCATCTTCGGGCAGGGCCCCAACGGCATCACCGGCGGCGCCGACAACCAGTACCAGACCCTCGGACTGCTGCTGTACGAGGAGGGCTGGAAGAACTACCAGATGGGCCGGGCCGCGACCGTCGCATGGGTGATGTTCCTCCTGCTGGTCCTCGTCTTCGTCGTCCAGCGCCTCGTCAGGCGCGCCGCGTCCCGCAGGTCCGGACCGACCAGGAGCACCGCATCATGACCACCGACAGCCTCCCGGTCCGGGCCGAGCACGGTCCCGGTGCCGTCCAGGAATCCCCCGGCAGGGCCCGCCGCCGTCCGATGATGCGGATGCGGGCCGGCCGTCAGCACCATGCGGGCCCGCTCGCCTACGTACTCCTCGCGATCGCCGCGCTCACCTCGCTCTTCCCGCTGTACTGGACGATGGTGGCGGCCTCGACGGACAACACCCGCGTGACCCAGACCCCGCCTCCGCTGCTGCCCGGGCCGAACCTGTTCGAGAACCTGGCCAGGGCCTGGGACGAGGCCGCGATGGGCAAGGCGATGATCAACAGCCTGATCGTCGCCGGCTGCATCGCGCTGGCGACGGTGCTCTTCGCCACGCTCGCCGGTTTCGCCTTCGCCAAGCTGCGGTTCAAGGCGCGCAACGTGCTGCTGATGCTGGTCATCGGCACGATGATGGTGCCGCCCCAACTCAGCGTCGTACCGCTGTTCATGATGATGAGCGACCTGGGCTGGGGACAGAAACTGCCCGCCGTCATCTTCCCCACCCTGGTCAGCGCCGTCGGCGTGTTCTTCATGCGCCAGTACCTCGCCGAGGCACTGCCCGACGAACTCGTCGAGGCGGGCAGGGTGGACGGCGCGCACTCGCTCCGCATCTTCTGGAGCATCGTCCTGCCGATCGCCAGGCCGGCGATGTCCGTGCTGTTCATGATCACATTCGTGCACGCCTGGAACGACTTCTTCTGGCCGTTCATCGCCCTGGACATGAGCAATCCGACGGTGCCCGTCGCGCTCACCCAGCTCAGCGCCGGATACATCCGCGACCAGTCACTGATCATGGCCGGCGCCCTGCTGGGCACGCTGCCGCTCCTGGCGATGTTCGTCGTCTTCGGCCGCCAGATCGTCGGCGGCATCATGCAGGGCGCCGTCAAGGGCTGAGCCGGACACCCCCTCTTCCTCATTTCCCGTTCTCCCCGTCACCGGAAGGACCCACGTGACCACCGCAACCCGGCACGTCGCCCCAGCCGACCAGGCGCCCGCCACCCGCACCTTCCCGCAGGACTTCCTGTGGGGCACGGCGACCGCCGCGTACCAGATCGAGGGAGCAGCCGCGCTGGACGGCCGCACCCCGTCCATCTGGGACACCTACGCCCGCACCCCAGGCAAGGTCCGCAACGGCGACACCGGCGACATCGCCACCGACCACTACCACCGCTGGCGTGAAGACGTCGCCATCATGGCCGACCTCGGCGTCGGCGCGTACCGGTTCTCGATCTCCTGGCCGCGCGTGCAGCCCACCGGCCGCGGCCCGGCGGTGCAGAAGGGACTGGACTTCTACCGCCGGCTCACCGACGCACTGCTGGACAAGGGCATCCAGCCGGTCGCCACGCTCTACCACTGGGACCTGCCGCAGGAGCTCGAGGACGCCGGCGGCTGGCCCGAGCGGGCCACGACCGACCGGTTCACGGAGTACGCCGCACTCGCCGCCGACGCCCTCGGCGACCGGGTACGCACCTGGACCACCCTCAACGAGCCCTGGTGCAGCGCCTTCCTCGGCTACGGCTCCGGTGTGCACGCACCCGGCCGCACCGAGCCGGTGGCGGCCCTGCGCGCCGCGCACCATCTCAACCTGGCGCACGGCAAGGCGGTCCAGGCCCTGCGCGCCGCGTTGCCCGGCGGCGCCCAGGTGTCCGTCACCCTCAACATCCACCATGTGCGGCCGCTCACCGGGCAGGCCCCCGACGTCGACGCGGCGCGCCGCATCGACGCCCTCGCCAACCGGGTCTTCACCGGGCCCATGTTCGAAGGGGCCTACCCCGCCGACCTGCTGGAGGACACGGCCCGCCTGACGGACTGGTCCTTCGTACGCGACGGCGACACCGTCGACATCAAGCAGCGGCTCGACTTCCTGGGCGTCAACTACTACACGCCGACCCTGGTGTCTGCCGCGGCCGACGGGACGAGCCACGGCTCCGACGGCCACGGCAGAAGCGACCACAGCCCCTGGACCGGCGCCGACAACGTGGCCTTCCACCTGCCGCCCGGCAGCACCACCGCCATGGGGTGGGCGGTCGACCCGACCGGCATGCACGACCTCCTGCTGCGCCTGGGCGCGGACCTCCCGGGCACGCCCCTCGTGATCACCGAGAACGGCGCGGCCTTCGACGACTACGTCGACCCGAGCGGCGAGGTCCGCGACCCGGACCGTATCGCCTATCTGCACGGACACCTCACGGCGGTGCACCGGGCGATCGAGGCGGGCGTGGACGTGCGCGGCTACTTCCTCTGGTCCCTGCTGGACAACTTCGAGTGGGGCTACGGGTACAGCAAGCGCTTCGGCACGGTCTACGTCGACTACCCGACGGGCAGGCGCATCCCCAAGGCGAGCTCGCGCTGGTACGCGCAACTGGCGCGCACGGGCACGCTGACGCCCCTCGACTGACGTCCGCCACGGGCCAGGGACCGGTGCACGGCACCGGACCCTGGCCCGCACGACGTTCACGAAGGTCACGTGCTGCCCGGGTCGCCGCCGGCCGGCGACAGGGATGCCCGTGAGTGGCATGGACCGTCTCCCCCTCATAGCGTTGTGCGAAAGACAAGCTGTGGGGTCTCGGCGTGAGAGCGGGCATCCGTAGGGCGTCGGCCCCGAGATCGCGACACGCGACCGAGATCCTCCATGGCAGCGCTCGGGCCGTACTGGAGGTCGCTCATGCCCCGTCCCATCTGGTCCGGCGCCATCAGCTTCGGGCTGGTCACGATCCCGATCAAGGTCGTGCCCGCCACGGAGAACCACAGCATCTCCTTCAGGCAGGTCCACCTGGAGGACATGGGCCGGGTGCGCTACCGCAAGGTCTGCGAAGTGGACGGGAAGCAGTTGTCCGACAACGAGATCGTCAAGGGCTACGAGGTCTCCAAGGACCAGTTGGTCGCCGTGACGGACGAGGACCTGGCGGAGATTCCGCTGCCGACGGCGAAGGCGATCGAGATCGTGGCGTTCGTGCCGGCGGGGTCGATCGACCCGGTACGGATCGGCGACTCGTACTACCTGGAGGGCGACGGTCAGGTCGCGGCCAAGCCGTACAAGCTGCTGCGGCAGGCATTGCAGCGGTCGTCGAAGGTCGCCGTGGCCAAGTTCGCCCTCCGCGGCCGCGAGCGCCTCGGACTGCTGCGGGTCAAGGACGAGGCCCTGGTCCTGCACTCGATGCACTGGCCGGACGAGATCAGGTCCCCGGAGTCGTTGGCACCGCCGGCCGTGGAGATCGACGATTCGGAGGTCGACGGGGCGATCGCGCTCATGGACGCGATGGGGGAGGAGGACATCTCCCACTACACCGACCACTACCGCGAGGCCCTCGAGGAACTCATCGCCGCCAAGGCCGAAGGCAAGCAGCCTGCCCCCGCAGCGGAGGCGGCGGAGCCGGGAGGCCAGGTCGTCGACCTGATGGCCGCCCTCAACGCCTCCGTCACGCAAGCACGCGCGTCCCGGGGCGAGGGCGAGCACGCCACTGTGCACGAGATGCCCAAGCCGAAGAAGACGGCGGGCAAGAAGACGGCGAAGAAGACGGCGAAGAAGACCGCGGAGCAGAAGACCGCGGAAAAGAAGACCGCCGCCGGGACGGCGGCCAAGTCCGCCGCCAAGAAGGCCGCTCCGAAGAAGGCCGCCGAACGGCGGAAGCCGCGGGCCTCCTAGCGGGCTCGGAAGCCGCGGGCCTCCTGGCCTGCTGAACCTGCACGGACCTTCACGCCCGGAAGGCCGCGACCGGAACGGGGACCGGCCGCGGCCTCGCGCTGTCTCTGTGCCCGTCACTGCTGCGGCCCTCATGGCCACGGCTCTTCCTGCTGTGAGCCTGGGCCCTCCCGCCTGCCTGTCGGCCGGAATCGGCTAGGAACCCTTGCTTCTTCATACCCCCTAGGGGTATCTTCCCGATTCGGGGGTACTCCTAGGGGGGTATTGACGTAGTCAAGGGAGATTCGGTCATGTCAACGGTCAATCCCCGGCGGTGGTGGGCGCTCGCCGTGCTCGCAGCCGCCCAGTTCATGGTCATCATGGACACCTCGATCATCGGGGTCGCGCTCCCCGAGATGCAGAAGGACCTCGGCTTCTCGCAGGGCGAGTTGCAGTGGGTCTTCAACGCGTACGTCATCGCCTTCGGCGGGCTGCTGCTCCTCGGCGGACGTCTCTCCGACCTGCTCGGCGCGCGCAAGGTGTTCAACGCCGGCTGGGTCGTCATGATCGCCGGCTCCGTCGTCGCGGCGGCGGCCCAGACCGCCTGGGTCGAGGTCGTCGGCCGGGCGGTCCAGGGCGTGGGCGGCGCACTGATCGCGCCGGCCGCGATGACGCTGCTGATGATGCTCTTCGGGCACAACCCGAAGGAGCTCGGCAAGGCGATGGCCCTCTACGGCGCCGCCGCGCCCGCGGGCGGAACCGCCGGTGTGTTCCTCGGCGGCGTGTTCACCGAGTGGCTGAGCTGGCCGTGGGTGTTCATCATCTACGTTCCGATCGGCCTGGCGACCCTCGCCGCCACCAAGCTGCTGCCGTCCGTCGCGAGCCGTCGCGGTTCGGTCGACGTACTGGGCGCGGTCGCCGTCACCGCCGGTTTGGCGCTCACGGTCTTCGCCGTCGTCCGGGCGCCGGAGGTGGGCTGGGGCTCTACCGGCACCGTGCTGCAGCTGACCGGCGCGGCAGCGTTGCTGATCCTCTTCTTCGTGATCCAGAAGGCGGTGCGCGAGCCGCTCATGCCGCTCGGCATCTGGCGTGTCCCGCGGCTCGGACCGGCCAACCTGGCGATGACGCTGCTGGGCGCCGCGTGGATCCCGATGTGGTACTTCCTCAACCTCTACCTGCAGCAGGTTCTCGGCTACGGAGCCTTCGCCTCCGGCGCCGCGCTGCTGCCCATGACCGTGCTCCTCATGATCTTCATGACGGCCGTCACGGCCCGGCTCATGGGCAGGTTCGGGGCCAAGCCGCTGATCGCGGGCGGTCTGCTGGTCCTCGCCGCCGGCCTGCTGTGGCTGTCGGCCGTGGAGCCGACCGGTACCTTCCTCGTCGACGTGCTGCCCGCGTCGCTCGTCGCCGCGCTCGGTATGTCGCTCGCCTACATTCCGGCGATGATGGCCGCGATGTCCGGCGCCCCGCAGGAGCAGGCCGGTCTCGCGTCCGGCATCGTCAACACGACCTACAACGTCGGCTCGGCCCTCGGCCTGGCCGCCCTGACAGCGGTCGCCATGTCGCAGGGCGCCGGCGAACCGGGCAACCTGCCAGCCCTTACCGACGGCTTCTCCTCCGCGTTCACCGGCGCCGCCGCGATCGCGGCCATCGGTGGCGTCATCACCCTGCTGCTCATGCGCGGTGACAAGGCCGCCGCGCAGGCCCAGGCAGCCCCCGCGTCGCACGGTGAGCAGGTCGGCGTGTAGCCGATGGGCTGCTACGCGGCCGGGGAAGCGTACAGGTCCGGCGGACCGGGACCGCCCGACGTCTCAAGGAGACATCGGGCGGTCCCTTTTCTGTCCAATGAGTCAGGGGTTCATGGTGGTGGGCCGGTCGCCGGTCCGGGTGGTGGTGCGCAGGGTGAGGACGGCGACGTCGTCGTCGTTGGCCGCGGGGCGCGTACGGGCGAGGAGTTGGTCGGTGAAGGCGTCCAGGGGGTGGTGCGCGAGGGCGGCGGCCTGGCGGCTGAGGCGGTCGAGTCCGTCGTCGAGTGATGTGCCGGGTTCTTCCACGAGGCCGTCGGTGTAGAGCAGCAGGGTGGCGCCGGGTGGCAGGAGCAGCGACGCGTCCGGGCGTGGGTGCAGGAGGCCGGTGCCGAGGAGGACGCTGTGGCCGTCGGTGAGGTACCGCGTCACTCCGTCTTGGGTGATGAGCAGCGGTGGTGGGTGGCCCGCGTTGGTCCAGGTCAGTTCCCAGCCGGGCGATCCGATGTCCGTGAGCCGGGCGAGGACGAGGGTGGCCATGTCGGCCCCGGACAGATGCATGGCGGCCTCGTCGAGCCATTCGACGATCTTGCTGGGTGGTTCCTGCCTGGAGAAGGCGTAGGCGCGCAGCATGTTGCGCAGCTGCGCCATGTCGGCCGCCGCGTCCAGGTCGTGTCCGATGACGTCCCCGATGACCAGCGCGGTCGCACCGTCCGGCAGGACGAAAGCGTCGTACCAGTCGCCGCCGACGTGGGAGGCGTCCGGTGCCGGCACGTAACGGGCTGTCATCTCCAGCTCCGGCACGCTCGGCAGCTGCGGCAGCAGGTGCCGCTGCATCGTCTCCGACACCTTCCGCTGCCGTTCGTAGAGACGGGCGTTGTCCAGCGCCAGCCCGGCTCGCCGCGTGATCTCCTCCAGCAGCGGCAGATCGGCGGTGGTGAAAGGGTTCAGGCACTCGGAACGGCCCAGGGTCAGAGCACCCAGCACGTCCCGCAGGCCGCGGATCGGGCCGATGACGGCGGACTGGATCCCTGTGGCGGCGAAGAGCCGTCCTTGTTCGACGGCGATCCCCGAGTCCGGCTCTCCCTGGTAGGTCTCCGGACCCGCCAGCGCCGATGCCGCGCCCCGCAGCGCACGGGACAGAGGGAGCTGGGACTCCTGAGGAACTGCCGGCATGGGCCCGACGAGGTTCTCCTGGGATGCCAGAGCGCCGTCCTCGAAATGGACGACGGCACAGCGCCGCACCTCGCCCGACTCGGTGATCAGGTCGACGACAGCCCAGTCCGCCAGCCGCGGCACCACCAGACGCACCAGCCGGTTCAGGGCCTCGTCGACGTCCATCGTCGAGGTCAGCCGGGTGGTCAGCTCCGCGAACAGCGCCAGCCGCTCCAGTTCGGAGAGGGGCTCTTGAACCGAACCCGGCTCCTTGTCGTCGAGCGTATGGAAGAGCACCAGCATGCCCCGCCGGCTGCCGTCGTCGTATCCGGTGACCAGCCAGGCCACGGGCCTCAGGGAGCCGTCGCCCTGCTCGAACCAGAGTTCTGCGCCCTGCGCGGGGCGGCCCGCCAGGACGGCCTGCCGGATCGGGCACGCGCTTCTCGGTACCGGCTGGCCATGGGCGTTTCGGTGCAGCAGCTCGTGCCCGTCCTGCCCGAGAAGTTCGCCGGCGGGCCGGTCGAGGAGCTGTTCGGCTGTCGCATTGACGGCCATGATGATGCCGTGCTCGTCCGCCAGGTAGGCAGCGGCGGCGATCGAGCTCAGCCTGGCCGACAGCAGTCCCGGCCCGTCCGCAGGAGCGTGTCCTCCCGGTGCCGAGGCGTCTTGATCCTGCATGTCTCTGCCCTCGTCGTGGCCGGCGCGGATAAGGGACTCTTCCACTTTCTCTCAGTGCATCAGTGGAAACACGCGAGATGCTCCGCGGCGAGTGGTGCCGCCGGCCGCTTATGACTTTGCGGGGGGTGTCGGCTCCCGCCCGGCTCCGGTGATCACTGGGGGCGGCGGATCGTCGGGTGTTGGGCACGAGGTTTTCCGGTGTGATGGCCCACGAGAGCAGGTGGCCCGGCCGGCGGGGGCGTGGCGGGGGCGTGTGCGCCGGGGCGTGCTTCTCGCGCTGAAAGCACGCCTCTTGTGGCCGGTGGTGAGCGGGCGGACGCTGTGCGAGCCCCCCCCACCGAGTCGAGGATCACGGCGGGGATGCCCTGTGCCTTTGGGAACAGTGAAGTGGTTCGACCCTGAACGGGGTGTCGGCCTCGTCGTGCCCGATGACGGGCGGCCCGATGCCGTCGCGTACCGTTCAGCGATCCACGGCCACGGGGGCCACTCGTTGCTCGTGGGTGAGAGGGTCTTCTTCGACCTCACGCGGGACTCCGCAGGCATCCGGGCCGACAACATCTGTCCCGTGTCCGCCGAAGCCCCGCCGGACACGCGGAGTTCAGATGGCTCCGGACCGCTCGGCCTGTGCCCTGCTGTGGACGAGGCGGTAGGACTCGGCGCCGGTCGTGATCATCGCGCTGTTGAAGCTTGAAGGGCACCGTCAACAGCCGGCCGCGGCGATTCGAGCGAGCGCCTCACGGACGCTGTGCCTGGCAACGTGCCGCTCACGGCTCAGCAGTTCAGCGAACGGATCATCGGTTGCCTGCCGGTGATGGTAATGGATGCAATGGCAGTCGGGACGGCCCTCCGCGAGCGGCTGGGCGCAGCGCCCTCCTTCGTCGCCTTCGCGGGCTACGACACGGTCGCCGTCCTCGCTGATGTGCTGCGCTCTCATGGCCCGGACCGGCGCGCATCGCCGCGTCCTGGCCGCATGTTGGGGTCGAAGGCACCCGCGGTCGGATCCGCTTCTCCCGCACGCCAGGCATCAGCATGTGGCAATGGGATCGGACGCCGATCCAGGTCGTCGATCGAGATCCGGCGGAACCCGATCGCTTCCGGGGCCTTCACCCCGGTTGAGAGAGCACCGAGGTTCCACAGCCGCCCTGCTGCCCTGCCGCCCTGCCGACCGGCTGATCGGAGACTCCATCACTTTGAGCCGTAGTACATCCGGAGGAACTCCTCCATCGCCGCGTCGACGCCGGCGTGGTCACCGGTGGCGAGCAGGTCGAGCAACAGACCGCGGACGGTGGCCAGTCCCAGCCTGGCCCGGTTCCGGGCGGTGGCGGCGTCCGCTCCTGCGGCCGTCTCCGCGGCCACGAGCGGCTCCAGCCAGTCCGTCACAAGCCCTTCGAGGACCGGGACGGCCTCGGGGCGGCCCCGTAGCGCTTGCCCGCAGATCTCGAAGAAGAGCCGCTCCTGACCGGCCAGCCGAGGGTCGGTGAGTTGCCGCCACAGCAGCCGTGCGGCATCGGCGGGCGGGAGGTCGGGCTCGAGGCGGAGCCGGGACAGCAGCTCGCGCTGGCGTCGCTCCGACGCCCGGACGATCTCGACGAACAGTTGTTCCCTGGAGCCGAAGTAGTGGATCAGCATGCGATGACTGACGCCGATCGCGGCGCCCAGGCCGCGCAGGCTCAGGTCCGCGATGCCGTGTGCCGCGACGTGCTCGACGGCAGCGTCCACCAGTTGGGCGCGCCGGTCCCCATGCTTGCCTTGCCCGGCCTCGCGCTCGGGATGCGGGTCGTACGTTGTCACCACATCCCGAGTGTACCGTTTGGTACATGGCGCATGTACCGTGTGGTACATGAAGTCTGTCACCGTGTCGATCGACGTACCTCAGACGCCCGAGCAGGTCTACGACTTCCTCGATGTCATGGCTCACCACGAGCGGTTCACCGACCACTACCTGACCGACTGGCGCTACAGCGGCCCCGCCCGCGGCATCGGATCGTGCGCCACGGTCACCGCCGCGCTGGCCGGCACGAAGACCGACGTCGCCATCGAGGTCGTCGAGGCCGAAGCGCCGCGGCGCATCGTCGAACGCAACGTCAGCGCGGCCGGCCGGCGCCTGGCCCACGGCACCTACGCCATCGAGCCGCTGCCGACCGGTGGGACCCACATCTCGTTCACGTATACCTGGGTGCGCGCCCCTCTCGCCGACCGACTGCTGGCCCCTGTCGTACGGACCACGATGCGACGCGCCAACCACACGGTCATGCGACGCCTGGCCACCGAGTTGGCCCGGAACGTCTCCGCTGCCGGCTCCTGACGGCGGCGCCTCCTCTGCCCGCCGCGGAACCGGGTCCCGCGACGGCTCGCCCCACGCAGCCGGGCGCGGGCTCCCGGAGCCGCCGCTCGGTCCACAACCGGGTCCCCGCGTCCGGCCCTTGGGGCAGCAGAACACGTGACGCCGGCGAGCGGGCACGGACGCGTGCAGTTGGAGAGATGACGCGTGTGACGGCGCCGGGCACGCTCCCTCCGGCCTGAGTGTCGCCGGGGGAGGAGGGATCTCCGTCCCCGGGCGCCGTCACGCGGCCGCGCGCGGGGTGATATCTGGCCTGGGGGTCAGGCATCGGGGCCGTGTTCGAGGAGTTGCCGGACGAGTTCGTCGAGGTCGAGGTGGTCGCTCTCCTGGCCGGGCGGCACGATGTGCTCGCTCCAGCGCAGGAAGGCCTCGACATCCGCCGCCTGGGCACGCAGCAACAGCGTGTCCGTCTCACCCGTCCCGTCGTGGCCGGCGAGGAGGAGGTAGAGGCTGTCCGCATCGTCGCCGTGGCCGGGGTAGATCGACACGGCGCCCGCGCCGGAGCGGCGCCTGGTGCCGGCGGTGAGCAGTTCCCGGGACAGGGCCCAGGTGACCGGAACGGCCGTGTCGGTGTGGCTGTCCAGGTACACGGTGTACGGGTCTTCGGCCGAGTACGCCAGGCAGGCGGGGACGGGAATGTTCCGGCCGGCGGTGATCGCGTGCAGCATGAGGTGTGTGGTGCACAGCCATGCGGTCGAGTGCTGTGGCGGGACGGCGGTGGGCTCGTTGTGGGTCATCCCTGTTCCCCTCCCGGGCCGGAGGGTGTGTCCTTGAGGCTGCCCCTCGGAGCCAGGTCCGTGACGTCCATGTACCACGCCTGCCGGTTCTCGCCCGCGTCGCTGATCAGTGTGGCCGGCATGCGCTCGAACGACGCTGACGAGTCCGGCTCGAACCGGACGGCGCCGAAGTAGCGCTCACTTCGGGTTCCGCGTTCAGCGCTCATGCGCCTCCAGCGGCTCGCGGCGCAGCGGGCGGCCCCGGAGGTGGCGGCCCCTGCCGGACGCGGCTCTGGTAACGCACAGCACGGTCCGGCACCTCTGTGACGGATCCTCATGTCGCTTCTCCTCTTGTGCTTGAGAGCGCCGGCCGGTGGCAGGCGCTCCCCGAACCGGGAAATACGTGACGCGTCACGCATATTTCACCAGACGCTAGGTGACACGTCAACTACTTCAGGTGACGCGTCACCGAATTCTGGATACGCTGGCCGCATGGACACCGACTCCCCCTGGCTGACCGAGCAGCAGCAGCACGTCTGGCGCAGCTGGCTGCGGGTGAACACCGAGCTGCCCACGGCCCTGCACCGCCAATTGCAGGCGGACTCCGAACTGTCGTTGCCGGATTACGACGTTCTGGTCCAGCTCACGGACACGCCCGAGGCCCGGGTGCGGGTGCAGGACCTCGCGCGCGCCCTGCGCTGGGAACGCAGCCGCCTCTCCCACCACATCAAGCGCATGGAGAACCGGGGCCTGGTACGGCGCGAGGAGGTTCCCGACGACGGCCGAGGCGCCTATGTGGTCCTCACGGCCGAAGGCCGGGCCACGATCGAACAGGCCGCCCCTGCCCATGTGCGGACCGTGCGCAACCTCATCTTCGACGCCGTCGGAGCCGACGATCTGGCCGCTCTGGGCACGGTGCTCGACAAGGTACTCGCACGCCTGGAAGAGGCCGAACCGTCCAGCCGGTGAGCGCTTCCGAATACGGGTGGGGTATTCGTTCCGTCCCACCACCTCCGGGCCGGCGCTCTACGAAGAGTTCAAGGAGGCGCTGGCCCGGTACCCCGGCGTGATCGTCCTCGTGACCCACCCACGACCGGTGCCGGGGCCTTTTCCGGGCGACCGCCCCTCCCCCCGCGCGGGCGCCCGGCCTGACAGCCGGCGGTCGGACGGCCCAAGCTCTGGAGTTGCTCAAGTCCGGTTGGGTCGCCGGTCGTCGGGGGCATCGTCCTCGCACACGCGACGCGACAGGCACGCGTGACAGAGACCCACGGGGGACGACATGGCCGACTTCCTGATGATCGCGGGCTTCGCCGTGATCGTGATCCTGCTCGTCGGGGCGGGTGGGAAGAAGAAGACAAGGGGCCGGGGCGGGCGCCGCGGCGGTGGAGACGGCGGTGGCTACGGCTGCGGGGGCGGCTTCTCCTGCGGCGGCGGATCCTCGTGCGGCGGCGGCGGGGGCGGCGGCGACTGAGCCGCCCGGCCGAGGCCGGCCCTGTCCCGGGAGCCCAGGAGCACACGGCGCAGAAGCACGCTGCCGCCCCCCCCGGATCCCCGCCCCCCTCCAGCGATCCAGGGCTTGTCCCGAAGGACTGCGCGACCGCAGGATTCGGGAGTGATCCATTTTGGGGAGGGGAAATGATCAAGGGAGGCAACGGCTTCGTTCCGACGGTGCCGCTGCGGCTCGCGGTGCGGAACGGGCTGGATGTCGCGGTCCTGTTCCTGACGGAGACGGGCCGGGTACGGGGGGACGGGGACATCGTGTTCCACGGTGCGCCGATCCATCCCTCGGGTGCCGTAAGGCTGTTGGGGGAGGAGAGCGGCACGGTGTGGCTGGAGGCCGGCCTCACCGCGATCGAGGACGAGATCGTCCGCGTGCTGGTGGTCGGGTCGGCGGAGGTCGGCGCGCTGCGGGACGTGGACGAGCTGTCCGTGGAGGCGTTCGCGCCGGACGGCACGTCGGTAGCGCGGTACGACGTGACGGATGCGGGCGGCGAGACGGCGATGGTGCTCGCGGAGCTGTACCGGCGGGCGGGGGGCTGGAAGTTCCGAGCGGTGGGCCAGGGCTATGTGAACGGCCTCGCCGGTCTGGCGAGGGACCACGGCGTGGACGTGGCGGAAGACGCCCAGGCCCAGGCCCACGTCCAGGCGCAGGCTCAGGCCGAGGCTCCGGTTCCGGTTCCGTTCCAGCCACCGGCGCCGGCTGCGGCTTCGGGCCCGGTTCCGTTCCACGCGCCGCCTGCGCCGTCTGCGCCGTCTGCGCCGCCTGCGGCACCGGGCGCGGTCCCGTTCCATGCCCCGGCCCCTGCCGCGGCCCCGATCCAGCCCTCGGCTCCGGCTCCGGTGCCGGTCTTCGGGGTGCCTTCCGCTCCGGCGCCCGCGGCGGTGGCTCCACCGTTCCCGCCGCAGCCGAGCGGGCCCGACTGGGCGTTCGGTGCCGTCTTCGAGCCGTACACGAAGACAGGCCGGGACAACGACGTGATCACGCTGAACGGGCTCCCGCCGGGACCGGTCGTGGTCGACCTCAGCATCCGGGGAGACGGATACACGGGCATGTGGCCCCTCACCCGCTTCAACAAGGAGGGGGACACCCTCGTCAACAGTACGGAGGAGAACTTCCGGGGCCGCCTCCTCGCCCTGGTCCCGGGCAACGGGCGCCTGCGGCTACAGCTGAAGGCGGAAGGCCCCTGGCAGCTCCAGGTGCTGCCGCTTGCCGCGGCGACGCGCCTGACGGAGGAAGAGCTGGAGTTCCGGGGCCCCGACGTCCTGCTCCACACAGGAGGAACGGCCGATCTCGCCCTCCGCTACCGAGGCGACGACAACCTCATCATCAACCTCTACGAACTGGAGGGGCACGACGACCCCGCCACCCTGCCCAGGGACGAGAACGTCGTCAACGAGATCGGCAAGCGGAGGGAAACCGTTCCGCTGCCCGAGGGTCCGGTCATCGTGCACCTGGAGCGGGCGGACGGCCCGTGGCGGGCGCGGCTCAAGCACCTGGAGCCGCACAGCCGACAGTCGGACGGCGCCCTGTCGCAAGTGACCGATATCGGCAAGGCCAAGGGCCGGCTACGGCGAGGCACGCACTGACCGTCCCGCCGCCGGACGCTCCAGACGCGGAAAGAGCCACCTGGCGCCGCGTTCGGCTTGCAGGCATTTGCAAGCACGGGCGCGGCGTCACGCGATGCTGTACGGCCGCGACCGGCCCTCCGAGGCCCACGCGCGGCGAAGGATGCTCCCCACGTGCGCGGCCGAGGGCGGGTTGTCAGCAGCAGCCGCCGCTTGCCTCGCCCGCCCCCGCGACCGCTTCGAGACGGCAGAAGCAGGACGCGTTGATCGGCACGTCCGCCAGGGCGGACGCCAGCTTCAGCTGCTGGGCCACGATCTGCGCTTCCCCGGTCCTGCCCAGACGCAGGAGACACTCGTGGAATCCGTGCAGCGCCCATACGTTGCCCGGGTGTTGTGAAGGACGCGGCAGCGTGTCGTCGAGGCCCAGATCGGCCCGGTAGACGGCCTCCGCCTCTGCCACGCGTCCCTGTTCGAGAAGCAGGGCGCCGTACGCGTGCCGAGTGGGCTGCATCCATCCCCACGGCTCGTCGTAGGGAAGGTGGTCGTCGAGTGCGATCGACCGCTCCAGCGCGGCGAAGGCGGCGTCGTGGTTCCCCTTGCGGTACTCCAGTTCGCCGTCGAGCATCTCCGACGCGATCGCGAGGATGTCGACGCAGGTGTTGTTGAACAGCGTGCGTGACCCGGGTACGCGGGAGACGGCCTCACGGAACAGTTCGCGCTCCCTCTCCGCCTCCGGGATCCGGCCGGTCGCCGAGAAGGCGACGCCGCGGGCGTAGTGGACCATCGCCGTCGTCACGCAGTACAGCTCCGGGTCGGCGGGCAGCGGCAGTTCCAGGATGTCCGACCAGCGGCCGAAGCGGATGAGCACGTGCACCCGCATGGCGAGGAAACCCTCCAGCCAGTCGGCCATGGGCGGACTCTGCACCCTCAGCAGTTCCTCGGGGATGGAGGCCTCGAGCTGTGCGGCGGTCTCCAGGGCGGTCCCCGACCGGCCGAGGAACATCGCACCGTAGATCTTGAAGTGGTAGTTGTGCGAGCGGTACAGCGTGTAGAAGTTCATCGCGCCGGCCCGCGCGTAGTACTTCTCGTCGGCGGCGATCGCGGCGGTGTTGTCCGACACCACACGCCGGTAGTCCCCGCAGAGCACCTCCAGGTGCGTGGGCATGTGCTGCAGGTGCCCGGCGTCGGGCACGAGGCCACGGAGCCGGTCCGCGACGGGCAGGGCGGCCTCGGGGGTCGGGGACATCTCCATGAGGTGGACGTACATGTGCAGAAGGCCGGGGTGCGCCTTCCCCCGCCCGGTGCCGATCGCCCGCTCGAGGACCGCCTTCGCCTCCAGCGTGCGTGAGCCTGCCGCCGGCAGCCCGGTCCCCAGGTCCCACAGCTGCCACGGCGTGAGGTTCATCTGCGCGTCGGCATGGAGGGCGGCGACATCGAGGTCGTCGGGAGCCAGTTCGTACACGGCGCGCATGCTGTCGGCGTAGGGCTCGTTCCACACCGAACAGTCCTCGACCGCTTCCGCCTGCGGATACCGGTACCGCAATGCCCGGATCAGGGCCTGCTCGACGGGAGTCGCGCCGGCCGCCTTCTCGTGCGCGCGTTCGACGGCCGCGTGGGTGCGGGCAACGGTTCGGGCCAGGTCCTCGCCGTCGAAGAACTCCCAGGGCTTGTTGTAGTTCGGACCGAGGGCGTAGGCGATGCCCCAATAGGCCATCGCGCAGTCCGGATCCGCCGCGGCGGCGGCTTCGAAACAGGAGACGGCCTCCTCGTGGTGGAAGCCGTACGACCAGACAAGCCCCCGGTCGAACCACATCTGGGCGGACGGGGAGGACGTCGTGACGGGGCGGGTGTGGGTGCCGAGGTCGTAGTAGTCCATCCGTCTCTCCTGAAGGTACGGCCCGGTCGGCCAGGTGGCGCGTAGGGAGCCGTTCGGCCCGGCCGGACATGTGGACGCGCCGCGACCGGCGCGCACTGTCCCAACGTGGTGGCGGCCTCCGGGGACACCTGTGGCCGAGCGAGAACAGATCCCGCCCGGCCGGGAGTCGCACGCGCCGGGCGCCGGCCGGCCACTCGGACCGTGCTGTCACCCCAGGAAGCGGAGAGCTTCGGGCGAACCCATTGATGCAGGAAACACGGCGCCCGTCACTCACGATGTGACACGGCGGCCCCGTGCGGGGGTACCTCTGAACTTGCTCAAATAGGCGGTAACACGGTGACCCGCAGGGGACGCTGACCCCATGAACCAGGACGTGCGTCTGCGGTTGTCCGCGGACCCCTGGGGGTCGAGGCGAGGTGGCACCAGTGGAGATGTGGATGGTGATCGGCGGTCTTGCGGCGGTCGTCGTGCTCTATGGAACGGTCCAGTGGGCCATCGACGTGCGGCGCGAGCGTGACCATGGCAGTAACAGCCACTGGAGGACTCCCGTCGACCCGGCCGACCACGCCGGTGGCGCATCGGGTCAGACGTTCTCCATGGGTGACGGGGGCGGAGGGAGCACGTCGTGAGGCAGGTATGGCCGGCCGCCTCCTGATCACCCACCTCACCCACCGACGAGTGCCGCCGGTCCGTCCGAGGAGCTGGTGCCGTTCGTGGCGGTGGGCGAGCAGCCGCTGAACGGGACGTTTACGCTCGGCCGGATCGGCCCGAACTCGGCGCGGAACGGCGCAAGTCGGGTCAGGCGTGTTCGGGCCGGGTGTTGATTCCGACCCCCCACGTCACTCCGGGGTCCGGTCCTCGTTCCCCGCTGGTTCTTCCTCGGAGGCGGACGCCTTGCGGGACTTGTCCGTCGTCTCCGCGGCGTCGCCCGTCTTCTCACCGCCGGGCCTGCCCTTCCCGCTCCGGCGCTTCTCCTCCTCGAGCTGCTTGCGGACCTCTTCCGGCTTGTCTCCGAGCTGGTTCACGACCTGCTCCCTGGTCATTGACGACGTGGTTCCGCGGCCAGGTTCACACAGGCACACGCCGCCCGCACCCGGGCGTGCCGACGCCGGCGGAGCCCCCTGTCACCAGGGGGCTCCGCCGTGTCGGATCAGTGGAAGGTGATGAAGCCGTTGCCGTCGCGGTCGTTGGCGGCCTTGGTGTAGGAGTGGACGTCCGCGCGGTCGCCGGAGGGCTTGTAGAGGTAGATGGTGTCGCGGTCGTTGTTCCAGATGAAGTTGCAGTTGTCGCGCCAGGCGACGTTGTCGCCGTCGGAGTCGGTGCCGTGCCCGCCGCGGAGCCTCACGTAGTCCCCGGGCTGCAGGTAGTGGTTCGTCGGGAACGTGTGCCGGTTGCCGACCGCGTCCTTGACCACGTAGCCGCGCAGGTTGACCGTCGCGGTACGGGAGTAGTTCTTGATCGTCAGGTACTCGTGGCGGGTGTTGCCCGTCGTGCAGCTGTTGGAGTCCCTTCCGGGGGCGTCGTACTGGACGCCCCAGACCTTCAGGGCGGACGAGTATTCGGCCGCCTGGGCCGGGGCCGCGGTCAGGACGGCGAGCGAGCCGGCCGCGAGCGCGACGGCAAACGCATGGGCATGGGTGCGCATGGTGAGGTCCCCCCTCAATAGTGCTGATGAGCGGGCAAAGCCTATAGAGAAGACGACTTACTGTTTATAGTTTCAAGTACTTTGATCCGGATAGGTCACCGCATGGTGTATGCGACCGGACGACGGCCACGTCGGATCGGCTGTGCTGCTCTCCGGCCTCCGGGACCGAACTGCCGGCGTCGCCACGCGTGCGCGACCCCATATTTGATCCCGTTCAAATATGTTGTGCCTGTGGATACGTTCCGGGGCGTGGGGAGGGCTGATGTGGGACGCGCAGGTTGGCGACGTGCCACCTTGATGGTGGCTGCGGGCGCGGTCACGGTTGCCTGCAATGCCGCGGCCTACCACGCCGCGGAGCTCTCCGCCGAGCAGTTGGCAGGGGAGTGGCGCAGCCGGGAGGGTACGACCTTGACCTTCGGTGAGAACGGGAGTTTCACCGGCGATCAGGTTGCTCGGATGTCGGCGGCAGAGACCTGCGGGGACGCTTCACGCTTGTCCTCCGGCAGGTGGGCCTTCGGTTCGGGGGACGGCGAGCCTGTGAATCACGGTGCCTACCTGAGTCTCACGTTCTCCGGCACCGACTGCGTGGTCCCCGTCTTCCTCTTCGGCGAGGTGGATGATCCCGTGATGTGCCCGACCAGTGGCGATCCCGACGTCGGCTGCGAGCACGATGAGTACCTCGACCGCGTCGCACCCGTCGCCAGGACCGCTGCCTCGCACTGAAAGGCACCCGGCTTCGTCGAAGTTCGTCGGGAACTGTTCAGGCGGCCTGGTCCCTGGATTTGCAGGGGGGCGGGCCGTATAGCCTGGCGAAATGCTTACAGAGGTCACCGCGACCCGTTACGTCACGCCACTGCGTGAGGGCGGTTCGCTCCCCGGGATCGTCGAGGCCGACGATCTCGGCACCTACGTCATGAAGTTCACCGGCGCCGGGCAGGGACGCAAGACGCTCGTCGCCGAGGTCATCTGCGGCGAGCTCGGGCGGCGGCTCGGGCTGCGGGTGCCCGATCTCGTCACGATCCAGCTCGATCCGGTCATCGGCCTTTCGGAGCCGGACCAGGAGGTGCAGGAGCTGCTCAAGGCCAGTGGCGGGCTCAACCTCGGGATGGACTTCCTGCCGGGGTCGCTCGGGTTCGATCCGCTCGCCTACGAGGTCGGCGCGGCCGAGGCCGGCAAGGTCGTCTGGTTCGACGCGCTGATCAACAACGTGGACCGGTCGTGGCGCAACCCCAACATGCTGGTGTGGCACGGGGACCTCTGGCTCATCGACCACGGCGCCACCATGATCTGGCACCACAACTGGCCCGGCGCCGCCGCCTCCGCCGCGAAGCCGTACGACGCGTCCGACCACGCCCTCGCCCCCTTCGGCCCGGACGTCGACGCGGCCGCCGCCGAGCTCGCGCCGCTGGTCACGGAGGAACTGCTCACCGAGGTCGCCGCGGACGTGCCCGACGAGTGGCTGGTCGACGAGCCGGGCTTCGACTCCACCGACGCGCTGCGCCGTTCCTACGTGGAGGCCCTGCTGTCGCGTGCCGCGACGATCCACGAGCGGATCACGCTGAACGCCCCGACGAAGTCCCGGCCGTCCCAGGCGCCCGGCTGGCTGACCGACCATGCGACGCCGTGGCCGCACACCGCGAAGAAGCACGCGCGGACGGACGAGAAGGACGCACGCCGGTGAACGACCGCGATGTTTTCGAGTACGCGCTGCTGCGCGTGGTGCCGCGGGTCGAGCGCGGGGAGTGCTTCAACGCGGGCGTGGTGGTCTACTGCCGTGCCAGGACCTTCGTGGCCGCCCGTACCCACCTGGACGAGGGGAAGCTGCGGGCGCTCGACCCGGAGGCCGACGTGACCGGGGTACGGGCGGCGCTCCACGCCGTTGAGGGTGTCTGCCGGGGCGGCGACGCCGCGGGACAGGCCTCCCGTGACGACGCGGGCCGGCGCTTCCGGTGGCTGATCGCGCCCCGGTCCACCGTCGTCCAGCCGGGGCCGGTGCACACCGGCCTCACCGCCGATCCGGAGGCGGAGGTGGAGCGGCTGCTCGACCTGCTGGTGCGCTGACGGACGCGGCTGATCGATGTGACATGCGCCGTGGACCCCTGGTGCCGTTGACACCGCGTGCCAGGGCTTCTAGCGTCCTGTCTGCCGAAGGTACTAAGCGGTTGCTCAGTGAAGGGCCGTGAACGTCGGCACAGGGATTGACGGGCTTCAAGGGCGAGGAGAACCAGAATGTCCACCACCGAGCAGCGTGTGGCTGTCGTTACCGGAGGCGCGCGCGGTATCGGCGCCGCCACCGCCGTCCGGCTCGCGGCCGACGGCCGGGCCGTAGCCGTGCTCGACCTCGACGAGGCGGCCTGCAAGGACACGGTCGAGAAGATCACCGCAGCCGGCGGCAAGGCGCTCGCGGTGGGCTGCGACGTCTCGGACGCCGCACAGGTGGAGGCCGCCGTGGCCCGCGTCGCGGCCGAGCTCGGCGCGCCGACGATCCTCGTGAACAACGCCGGTGTGCTCCGCGACAACCTGCTCTTCAAAATGAGCGAGTCCGACTGGGACACCGTCGTCAACGTGCACCTCAAGGGCGCGTTCCTGATGGCCAAGGCCTGCCAGAAGCACATGGTCGACGCCGGCTTCGGCCGGATCGTCTCCCTGTCCTCGTCCTCGGCGCTCGGCAACCGCGGCCAGGCGAACTACGCGGCGGTCAAGGCCGGCCTCCAGGGCTTCACCAAGACCCTCGCCAAGGAGCTCGGCAAGTTCGGCATCACGGCCAACGCCGTCGCCCCGGGCTTCATCGTCACCGAGATGACGGCGCAGACGGCGGCCCGCGTGGGTATGGGCTTCGAGGAGTTCCAGGCCGCCGCCGCGACCCAGATCCCCGTCCAGCGCGTCGGCCGGCCCGAGGACGTCGCGAATGCGATCGCCTTCTTCGCCGGCGAGGACGCCGGATTCGTCTCCGGCCAGGTCATGTACGTGGCCGGCGGCCCGCTCAACTGAATCGGGGTTCGAACGACATGGCAGCACAGACAGCAGGGGCGGGACAGGTCGCGGACAGCGGCAAGGTCGCGCTCGTCACCGGCGCGAGCCGGGGCATCGGGTACGGCATCGCCGAGGCGCTCGTCGCCCGTGGCGACCGGGTGTGCATCACCGGCCGCGGCGAGGAGGCCCTGAAGGAGGCCGTGGAGCGGCTCGGCGCCGACCGGGTCATCGCGGTGGCGGGCAAGGCCCACGACGAGGCCCACCAGGCGGCGGCGGTCGAGCGCACCATGGAGGCCTTCGGCCGCGTCGACTTCCTGGTCAACAACGCCGGCACGAACCCGGTCTTCGGCCCGATCGCCGAGCTCGACCTGGGCGTGGCGCGCAAGGTCTACGAGACCAACGTGATCTCCGCTCTCGGCTTCGCGCAGCAGACGTGGAAGGCGTGGCAGAAGGAGAACGGCGGTGCGATCGTGAACATCGCCTCGGTCGCCGGTGTCTCCGCGTCGCCCTTCATCGGCGCGTACGGCATGAGCAAGGCCGCGATGGTCAACCTGACGCTCCAGCTGGCGCACGAGCTCGCGCCGTCCGTCCGCGTCAACGCCATCGCGCCCGCGGTGATCAAGACCAAGTTCGCGGAAGCGCTCTACGAGGGCCGGGAGGCCGAGGCGGCCGCCGCCTACCCCCTGGGGCGGCTCGGGGTGCCGGCGGACATCGGCGGCGCGGCCGCGTTCCTGACCTCCGAGCAGTCGGACTGGATCACGGGGCAGACGCTCGTCGTGGACGGCGGTATCTTCCTCAACGCGGGCGTCCACTGACGCCGAGCGGACCGCCCTGAGGCGGTTTGTTCCTGAATGATCCAAGTGCCCCGCCGGGCCGTCAGGTTGACCCGGCGGGGCGCTGCGGTATGGTTCGCCGACCCATGGCTGAACGAGGAGCGTGCACGTGTTCTACCGGACCTGTCTGCAGGCCGCTGCAGCCCTAGCGTCCATATCTCTGCTGGCGGGGTGCGGCCTGTTCTCGGACGAGGACGCCGACCGTGAACAGAAGATCTCCGTCGGTACGACCAGCGAGCCGAGCACTCTCGACCCGGCTGCCGCCTGGGACGGCTCGTGGGAGTTGTACCGGAACGTCTTCCAGACCCTGGTGAGCTTCCCGACGGGGAGCACCGTGCCGCAGTCCGACGCGGCCGAGTGCCGCTTCGCCGACAGCAGCAACAAGGTCTTCGAGTGCGAGCTCAAGGAAGGCCTCACCTTCACCAACGGCGACAAGCTCGACGCCGCCGCGGTCAAGCACTCCATCGACCGTATCCGGACCATCGCCGTGCAGGGTGGTCCGAAGGGTCTGCTGGGGTCGCTCGACAAGGTGGAGACGACCGGTGACCGCATCGTGACCTTCCGGCTCACGACGGCCGACGCCACGTTCCCGTTCATCCTCGCGACCCCGGCCATGTCGATCGTGCCGCCCTCCGAGTACCCGGCCGACAAGCTCCGTGAGGACGGCAAGCTCACCGGCTCCGGTCCGTACGCCCTGGCCTCGTACGAGAAAGGCGACCGGGCGGAGCTGACCCGCTTCGCCAAGTACAAGGGCTTCGCGAAGATCAAGAACGACGCGGTGACGATCCGCTACTTCCAGGACTCCGCCCTCATGATGACGGCCCTGAAGAAGCAGGAGATCGACGCGATCAACCGTGGTCTGACCGCGGAGCAGGTCGTCGAACTCCAGGAGAAGAAGCCGGAGAACGACCACCTCCAGCTCGTCGAGACGGTCGGCGCCGACATCCGCTACCTCGTCTTCAACCCGTCCGACCCCAACGGCGGCAAGCTGGCCGTGCGCCGCGCGATCGCGCAGGTCGTCGACCGTGGCGCGCTCGTGGAGAAGGTCTACAAGGGCACCGCGGAGCCGCTGTACTCGATGGTCCCCAAGGGCATCGCCGGGCACACCACGGAGTTCTTCGACCGGTACGGCGAGCCGGACGTCAAGAAGGCGGAGGAGATCCTCGAGGACGCGGGCATCAACGAGCCGGTGCCGCTGAGCTTCTGGTACACCACCGACCGGTACGGCTCAGCCACGGCCCCCGAGTTCGCCGAGCTCAAGCGGCAGCTCGAAGCCACCGGCCTGTTCAAGATCACGATCCAGGGCAAGCCGTGGGACGAGTTCCAGAAGGGCTACCAGGCGGGCCAGTACCCCGTCTTCGGACGTGGCTGGTTCCCCGACTTCCCGGACCCGGACAACTTCATCGCACCGTTCGTCGGCGCGAACAACGTCCTCGGCACCCCGTACGACGCACCCGAGATCTCCGAGCAGCTCGTGCAGTCCCGGCGTGAGAGCGACCGCGGGGCGGTCACCAAGCAGTTCGAGAAGGCGCAGGAGATCCTCGTCGACGACGTTCGCCTGCTGCCGCTGTGGCAGGGCAAACTGTACGTGGCGGCCAGCGAGGAGATCGGCGGCGGCGAGCGTGCCCTCGACCCGCAGACCGTCATGCAGGTGTGGGAGCTGTACCGCAAGGCCAGCTGGTAGCGCTGTCAGTGCCCCCCGGTAGGTTCCGAGATCCCGGTTCCGGGATCTCGGAACCGGCCCACCGACGGAGGTTGTTGACGTGACCGACACCGACATGCTGCCCGAGTCCTGGCGCGGCGTCCTCGGCGAAGAGCTGCAGAAGCCGTACTTCAGGGAGCTCACCGAGTTCGTCGAGAAGGAGCGGGCGAACGGGCCGGTGTACCCGCCGAGCGCGGAGGTGTTCGCCGCGCTGGAGGCCACGCCGTACGAGCAGGTGAAGGTGCTCATCCTCGGCCAGGACCCGTACCACGGCGAGGGCCAGGGGCACGGTCTCTGCTTCTCCGTGCGGCCGGGCGTCAAGACCCCGCCGTCCCTGCGCAACATCTACAAGGAGATGCAGAGCGAGCTCGGCCACCCGGTCCCGGACAACGGCTATCTGATGCCGTGGGCGCGCCAGGGCGTGCTGCTGCTCAACGCGGTGCTGACCGTCCGGGCCGGCGAGGCCAATTCCCACAAGGGCAAGGGCTGGGAGAAGGTGACCGACGCGGTGATCCGCGCGGTGGCCTCCCGGCCGGACCCGGCCGTCTTCGTGCTGTGGGGCAACTACGCGCAGAAGAAGCTGCCGCTCATCGACGAGGAGCGGCATGCCGTGGTGAAGGGGGCACACCCCTCACCGCTGTCCGCGAAGAAGTTCTTCGGTTCCAGGCCGTTCACCCAGATCAACGAGGCCGTCGCGGCGCAGGGCCACGAGCCCATCGACTGGCGCATCCCCGACATCGGCTGAATCGGCGCACCCGGCTGACAGGCTCGGGCCGCATGCCCGAGCCTGTGCGGGATCGGCCCCCGCGGCGGCTAGCGTCGGTGTCCTCAAGCAGCACTTCGCCGCGGACGAGGAGGCCACAGTGATGGAGCAGCAGGAGGCGTCGCAGGACATCGTCATGACCCGGATCGGGCAGGCGATGATGCTGCTGCACGGGGGCGACCGTGAGGAGGCGCGTAATCGCTTCGCCCTGCTGTGGTCGGAGATCGGCGAGGAAGGGGACGCCCTGCACCGCTGCACCCTCGCCCACTGCATGGCGGACGTCCAGGACGACCCGGCGGACGAGCTGGCCTGGGATCTGCGTGCCCTGTCGGCGGCCGACGGGCTGAGCGACGAACGGCTCGCCCGGCACCAGACCCTCGCGGTGCGGGCCCTGTACCCCTCGCTCCATCTGAATCTGGCGGCGGACTACGTCAAGCTGCACCGCCCCGAGGAGGCGCGTGCCCATCTGGACCGGGCACGCGCGTCCACGGACGCCCTGGGGGACGACGGTTACGGCCGCGGGGTGCGCGCCGCCATCGCGCGCCTGGAGGGCACCCTGGGGGCCGGCTGAGCCGCCCGCCGCCCCCGCCCGGTCACTCGCCCGTGGCGCCGTCGATGTGCTCGCGCAGCAGGTCGGCGTGGCCGTTGTGGCGCGCGTACTCCTCGATCATGTGGGTGAGGATCCAGCGCAGGCTGAACGTCTCGCCGCCGCGGCTGCGGGACACCGACAGATCGTCGAGTTCGTGCGCCGCGGTGACCTTGCGGGCGTCGGCGACCTGGTTGAGCCAGGTCGTGTGCGCCTCGGCCCAGGTGTCCTGTTCGGTGACATGGAAGTCCGCGTCCCGGTCCTCCTCCGTGGAGTACAGGTCGGGCAGGTCCTCGTCGTCCATGATCTCGCGGAACCAGTAGCGCTCGACCTCGGCGAGGTGGCGGACGAGCCCGAGCAGGGTGAGCTCGGAGGGCGCCAGCGAGGCCGTCCGCAGCTGTGCGTCGTCCAGGCCGGCGCACTTCATGATCAGCGTCTCGCGGTGGTAGTCCAGGAAGCCTTCCAGCATGGCGCGTTCGCCGGCGGTGGTGGACGGCTCGGTACGTGTATCTGTGGTCATGGCGATCATCCTGCGTCACCTCCCGCGGTGCTGCCAGGAGTTATTCGCCGTGCCCGGCTTGTGTGCCGAGCATGCCGCGCAACAGCTCCTGGAAACCCTTGCGCAGTTCTTCCAGGCTCGGCACCGCCGCGTGGTAGGAACCGACGGCGCAGGCGAACATCAGTCCCTCGCACCATGCGACAAGGGACAGCGCGTGCCGTTCCGGCTCGGGCGAACCGGCCTCGGCCATCAGCGCGTTGAGCGGGCCGCGGAAACGGCTGCCGGTCCGGTCGTAGAACTCGCGCAGCTCCGGGCGCCGGGTGGCCTCCAGGGCCAGTTCGTAGCGGGCGACGAGCAGTTCGGGATGGCCGGTCAGATAGCGGTGCAGGGCGAGCGCCATGGCGTCCAGCAGGTCGCCCCTGCCGCCCGGTGCGGACGGCATCTCCGCCACGGTGAGGACGGCCGCCTCGCGGTCCGCCAGCCTGCGTACCGCCGCCTCGAGCAGGGCCTGGCGGGTGCGGGCGTGGTTGGAGGTCGAGCCCTGCGGCAGCCCGGCCGCCTCGTCCACGGCGCGGTGGGTGAGCCCGCGCATCCCGCGCTCGGCGAGGAGCGCGAGCGCGGTGTCGGCGATGAGTTCTGCCCGAGGGGCGCCGGGCGGGGCGGTGCGTGCGGCCATGCGGTCAATCTACCGCCGGGACTACAGGTGTAGTAGCGTTGGTCGTGTCACTACAGGTGTAGTAACCGAGTGGAGGAGCAGCCATGCCCGTACCGCGTAAAGCCGCTCACGCAGTCGTCGTCGGCAGCGGGATCGGCGGCCTCACCGCAGCCGTCGCCCTGCGGCAGCACGGCTGGCGGGTCACCGTCCTGGAACGGGCCGCGTCCCTCGAGCCCGTCGGCGCGGGCATCGGACTCGCCCCCAACTCCCAGCGCGCACTGGACGTCATCGGACTCGGCGACGAGATCCGCGGCCTGGCCGCCTGGCAGGGCCCCGGCGGCATGCGGAACCCGGCCGGCCGCTGGCTGTCCCGCACCGACAGCGCCGCCGCCGCGGAACGGTTCGGCGGACCCCTCGTCCTCGTCCACCGCGCCACCCTGATCGACCGGATCGCCCGCAGACTCCCCGAGGGCACCGTCCGCACCGGCTGCCCCGGCGAACTGGCCGACGCGGGGACCGCCGGCGGCCGACCGGCCCGGGTGACGACACCCGACGGCGACATCGAGGCGGATCTCGTCATCGGCGCCGACGGCATCCACTCCGCCGTGCGCCGCGCCCTCTTCCCGGCCCATCCGGGGCCCGCCTACTCCGGGATGACCACCTGGCGCGTGGTCGTACCCGCGCCGGAGCAGCCCTTCGAGCCGCACGAGACCTGGGGCCCCGGCTCCCTGTGGGGCACCCAGCCCCTCAAGGACGGCCGGATCTACGCCTACGCTGCCGCCACCGCCCCGCAGGGAGGCAAGGCGGCCGACGGCGAGAAGGCCGAACTGCTGCGCAGGTTCGGCGACTGGCACGACCCCGTCCCCGGCATCATCGCCGCCGCCGCACCGGAGAGCGTGCTCCGCAACGACGTCCACCACATGATCCGCCCGCTGCCCGCCTACCACCGCGGCCGCACCGCGCTCCTCGGCGACGCCGCGCACGCCATGGCCCCGACGCTCGGCCAGGGCGGCAACCAGGCCATCGAGGACGCCATCGTCCTCGCCCACCACACGGCCACCGGCCTCGACCTCGGCGCCGGGCTCGCCGCCTACAGCGCGGAGCGGCAGCCGCGCACCGCGGCGATCGTCCGGAAGTCGGCACAGATCGCCCGGCTGATGTCACTCAGCGGCGCACCCGCGGTCGCCGTCCGCGACGCCCTCATGTCCACCGTCTCCCGCCTCGGCCCCGGCCTGGTGCTGCGGACCTTCGACGGCATCGCCGACTGGCAGCCACCACGGCGCACGTATGCTGCCGGAGCACAGGACGCGCACGCGGAGCCGGGCGCGCACGAAGAACGACCGGCACGGCGGTGAGCCGGCCGGGCATGTGAGGGGGACCCCGTGAAGGTCGGCTGCATCGGGCTCGGCGACATCGCGCGGAAGGCGTACCTGCCGGTGCTCACCACCCTGCCCGGCGTCGAACTGCACCTGCAGACGCGCACGCCGGCCACCCTGACGCGGACCGCGGAGACCCACCACATCCCCGCCGAGCGGTGCCACACCGACCTGGACTCCCTCCTCGCACAGGGACCGGACGCCGCCTTCGTCCACGCGTCGACCTCCGCCCACGCCGAGATCGTCACCCGGCTGCTCGAAGCGGGCGTGGCGACCTACGTCGACAAGCCGCTCGCCTACGAACTGGCCGACTCCGAGCGGCTGGTGGCGCTGGCGGAGGAACGCGGCACCAGCCTCGCCGTCGGCTTCAACCGCAGGTTCGCCCCCGGCTACGCGCAGTGCCTCGAGCACCCGCGCGAACTGATCCTGATGCAGAAGAACCGCGTAGGCCTCCCCGAGGACCCGCGCACCCTCGTCCTCGACGACTTCATCCATGTCGTCGACACCCTGCGCTTCCTCCTTCCGGGAACCGTCGAGCACACCGACGTACGCGCACGGATCGTCGACGGCCTGATGCACCACGTCGTGCTCCAGCTGTCGGGCGACGGATTCACCGCCATCGGCGTCATGAACCGGATGAGCGGCTCGACGGAGGAGATCCTCGAGGTCTCGGGGCAGGACTCCAAGCGCGAGGTCCGCAACCTCGCCGAGATCGTCGACCACAAGGGCCAGCCCAGCGTCCGGCGGCGGGGCGACTGGGTGCCGGTGGCCCGCCAGCGTGGCATCGAGCAGGTCGTGCACGCCTTCCTCGACTCCGTACGCACGGGGAAGGTCCTCAGCGCACAGGACGCGCTGAGGACTCATGAGCTGTGCGAGCGTGTGGTCCGCCTGGCCCTGGAGCAGGCCGCCTGAGGGCACGCACACCGCCCACGGCGCCCAGCACGGCGAGCAGCGCCACCGACGCGTACACCGGCCAGTCGCCGAACCTGACGTACAACGTGCTCCCCGACACCAGGGGCACCTCGTAGACCGCCGCGGTGGTGCTCTCCGTCGAGAGCGGTGCTCCTACGCGGTCGCCGCCCGCCGCGTACACCGCGCTCACGCCGGTGAGCGTGGCGTGCACCATCGGCCGGCCGCTCTCCGCCGCGCGCAGCGCCGCCAGCGACGCGTGCTGCTCGGGGGCCCAGCTCTCCTGGAACGACGACGTCGCCGACTGGGCCACCAGCACCTGTGCGCCGTCCCGTGTCAGCCGCCGGCTCATGTCAGGGAACGCCGACTCGAAACAGACCAGCGGCCCGAGCCGCAGACCCGGTGCCCGCGTGCCGTCACCCGGCAGCGTCATCACCACCGGGGCGCGCCCGCGCAGCCGGTCCTCACCCGCGGCCCGGCCCACCGACGTGGCCCAGCCGAGCACCGACCTGGCCGGGATGTACTCACCGAACGGGACGAGCCGCATCTTGTCGTACCGGTCCCCGGTCGGGCCGTCCGGGCCGACGAGCACCGAACTCTTGTAGATCCCCGGCGCACCCGAGGCGTCCTCACTCCGCGCGTCCACATTGACCAGGACCGGCGCGCCGATCTCGCCGGACAGGGCGGCCAGGCGCTCCGCCAGGTCGGGCCGCGTCCGCAGGTCCGCGCCGACGCTGCTCTCGCCCCAGACCACCAGATCGGGATCGCGGCCCTTCAGCTCGCGGGTCAGCTCCTCGCCCCGGTCGAAACGCCGCTCCGCGCTGAGCATGCCGCCGACGACGCCCGGCTGGACCACCGCGATCCGCACCCGGCCCGATTCACGCGGCTGGGGCGCCCACGCCCACACCAGGGTCGCGCCGGTCGCACAGAGGACGACCGCCGCCACAGCGGCTCTACGGGCGCTCCTGACCGCCACGAGCAGCACGACCACCGTGTTGACGGCCAGCACCAGCAGGCTCACCAGCCAGACACCGCCGACCGAGGCCAGCCGCAGTGCGGGCGCCACCTCCCACTGGCTCGCGCCCAGCAGGCCCCACGGGCCGCCGAGCCCCTCCCAGGAACGGACCAGTTCGATCATGAGCCAGCCCGCGGGGACGGCGCCGACGGCGACCGCCGCCCGGGCCGTCGAGGGCGTCCCCCCGAGCATCACCCGCACGAGCACCCCCCACAGCGCCCACAACAGCCCCAGCAGCGCGGCCAGCACCACAAGGAAGACATGCAGGCTCGGCAGCAGCCAGTGATGCATGGCGATCATGAAACCGGCACCGCCCAGCCAGCCCTCGACCGCCGCCCGGCGGGGGGTGGGCGCCGTGCGCAGCACCAGCATCCACGGGACCAGGGCGAGATAGGCGAACCACCACAGCGACGGTTCCGGAAAGGCGAGGGCGGGCAGGGCACCGGTCACGAACGCGACGGCTCCCCGCGATCCCCGCGAACGAAGAAGCTGCTCGTGCCACCCGTCGTGCCGGGTCCTGTCCCGCCTGCCGACCGGAATCCGCATGCAGCGCCTCCTCGTCCGGCCTCGAGGGGCCACGAGCCGTTCACCACCAGTGTGCGCGAAGATCGGCACCGGCGAACAGTGCGCCTCACCCGACCCAGGCGCCACCGCGGACATGCCGTGGCGCGGTTCAGGCCGGCACCACGTCTCCGTCGCGTCAGGCGTCGCGAGGTCCCCGCCCTCTGCCGCCCGGTGCCACCGGGCGCCGCGCCCTGTGCCGTGTCAGGCGTCGCCGGGCTTTTCGCCGCGTCGCCACTTCTCCTCGATCACCACGGACCGCAGCCGCCAGCCGGCCTCCTCGCGGGTCAGAACGAACCCGTAGCGACCGCCCGACACGAACTCGTCACCGGATTCCGTCCGCATCGGATTGAGGTAGTCGGCACGCACCTCGGCCCGGTCACCCGGATACCCGCCCAGGTCCTGGACAGTCACCCGCCGGTTCACGATGAGGTGCTGGCGGACGGGAAAGAGCCGCATCGCACGAGCCAGCCACTCGGCCACCTCGGCCGCCGGCCCCTCGATACCGCCGGAACCGCGGTAGTCGGCCCGGCCGTCGCCGGTGAACAGCGCACGGTAGGCGTCCCAGTCGCCGTCGTCGACGGCCACCGCGTAGTCGGTGACGACATCGTCGACGGCAAGCCTGTCCATCACGGTCGCGAGATCCACGCGCTGTGTCATCGGGTCAGTGTCGGCCAGGCGGCCTGTCAGGCCAAGAGCCGTGCACACCCGTCACCCGCACGGCGTCGGCAACCGGCCATACTCCACCCATGCGCATCGACTTCGATCCAGCCCGCTGCGACCGTGAGGCCTTCTACCGGCTGATGACGGCAACCGTCGTGCCACGCCCCATCGCCTGGGTGTCCACGACCTCCGCGGACGGCACGGACAATCTCGCCCCGCACTCGTTCTTCACGATCTCGTGCGTGGCACCGCCGGTCGTCCAGTTCACCTCGGTCGGGCGCAAGGACTCGCTGCGCAACATCGAGGAGACCGGGGAGTTCGTGGTGAACTTCGCGCCGGAGGCCATGTTCGAGCAGATCAACGCCACGGCTACGGACTTCCCCCGCGGGATCAGCGAGTTCGACGCCGTCGGCGTCGCCAGGGAGCCGGGGCTGCGGGTGAAGCCGCCGCGGGTCGCGGCGTCACCGGTGGCTCTCGAGTGCGAACTCCACAGCACGCTGCGGCTCGGCGACTCGACCGTCGTCTTCGGCAGGGTGGTGCATGCCGCGGTCAGCGAGGAGGTCATGACGGAGGGACACCCGGAGGTGACCAGGCTCGCGCCGCTGACCCGGCTCGGCAAGGACGAGTGGGGCACGCTCGGCGGCGTGCGCGAGATCTCCCGTGTCCCGTACAGCCGTTGGCCGGAGACGGAGACCGAGGCGGCCCGCTGAGGATCAGCGCCGTACGGCCCTGAGCACGACGAACTTGGGGTCGCCGGCGACCACTTCGCAGTTGCCGAACAGCCGCCGCAGTCGCACGTGGTAGCCGAGATGCCGGTTGCCGACGACCCAGAGCTCACCGCCGGGACGCAGCGCACGGCGCGCGTCGGCGAACATCCGCCGGGCCGCCGTGTCGGTCGTCGCCCGGTGCGAGTGGAACGGCGGGTTGTTCAGGACGAGGTCCACCGACGCGTCCGCGAGGGCGGACAGCCCGTCACCGACGAGGAACTCGGCTTTGCCGGACGGCACGTTGTCGTGGAAGGTGGCCTCCGCGGAGGCCACCGCGGAGTACGACTCGTCGACGAACGTCACCTCCGCGCCAGGATCGGCCAGCGCGGCCGCCGTGCCGACCACGCCGTTGCCGCAGCCCAGGTCCACGACCCGACCCAGGCCGTGGCCCTGCGGCAGGTGGCGCAGGAAGAAGCGGGTGCCGATGTCGAGGCGCTCCGCGCAGAAGATGCCCGCGTGGTTGGTGACGGTGCGGCCGGCGAGGACGCCGGTGTCGGACGGCAGGGCGTACCGCAGCGGCCATGGGCTCGGCAGCCGGGGGAGGGCGGGATCGGGGCTGCAGAAGATCAGCCTGGCCTTCTTCGCCGCGAGTGACGTCCTGGTCGGCCCGAGGATGCGCTCGAACAGCTTCAGCGTGGACGTGTGGATCTCCGTGACCATGCCGGTGCCGACGACGACGGTGTCCGCGTCCACGGACGGCGCCAGCCGGTGCAGCTGGTCCTCGAGCAGCGCGAGGCTCTTCGGCACGCGGATCAGGAGCACATCGATGTGCTCCGGCGGTTCGTCACGCGCGGTGAGGAGCCTCACCCTGCCCGGCTCGACGCCGCCTCGGCGCAGATTGCCGCGGGTCGCCTCCTGACCCAGGAACGAATCGGTGATCTGGACGATCTCCCCGGTCCCGTGGGCCGCGAGGGAGGTGACCAGGGCGCCCCACCGGTCGCCGACGACGGCCACCGTGCCGGACAGGTCCGTCGGGGCGGCGTCGTCGATGCCGTGCAGATGGCGCAGCAGGTACTCGTCGGCGGCGTCCCAGGCGCGGAGCGTGTCGCGCGGGTCCTCGGGGAAGCGGGCGAGCTCGTACGCGCCCCATGGCGTGGTCAGACGGTTCATCGTGCACTCAGGCTAGCCGAGCGGGGGAGGGGCGCCGCCCGCCCTCGGGCGGCGTGGCCGGCGCGGCCGCAACGGGGCGCCGCTGCCGCTTGCTGTTCGCTACGCGGCGCGCTGTACGTCCTCGCGTGCCGCAGCGGCCCACTCCACCACCAGTGCCTCGTACTCCGGACGCCGGTCCTCGGGGAGTGCGCCGTCGGCCCACAGCTCTCGGATCCGTGCGTTCAGCTCGGATGCGGACAACAAGGTTTCGGATTCGGACTCGCGGGGAAAGGCGGACATGTTTGCCAGGTTACGGCCTCGGCCCCGCGCCCGTCTTCCCCGCGAACTGCCCGCTCAGCCGCCCGACTCACCCGCGTGCGGGCTCAGCACATCCGTCCCCACCAGGATGTACAGCAGGATTCCGAGCAGAATCCGGTAGATCACGAACGGCATGAAGCTCTTCGTAGTGATGAATTTCATGAACCAGGCGATCACCGCGTAGCCCACACCGAAGGCGATGACCGTCGCGAAGATGGTCGGCCCCCATGACACATGGCCGCCCTCGCCCGCGTCCTTCAGTTCGAACAGCCCTGAGGCGAGAACGGCGGGGATCGCCAGCAGGAACGAGTAACGGGCCGCCGCCTCACGGGTGTAGCCCATCAGCAGACCGCCGCTGATGGTGGCGCCGGAGCGGGAGACGCCCGGGATCAGCGCCATCGCCTGGCAGAGGCCGTAGATCAGACCGTCGCGGACGCTCAGGTCCTTCAGCGTCTTGCGCTCCTTGACCACCCGGTGCCGGCCACCCGCCTCGTCGCGGGCGGCGAGGCGGTCCGCGAAGCCGAGGACGACGCCCATCACGATCAGGGTGGTGGCGATGAGGCGCAGATCACGGAACGGGCCCTCGATCTGGTCCTTCAGCGTGACGCCGAGCACACCGATCGGGACGGAGCCGACGATCACGAGCCAGCCCATCTGCGCGTCGTGGTCGCCGCGCATCGCCTTGTCGGTGAGTGAGCGGAACCACGCGGACACGATCCTCGCGATGTCCTTGCGGAAGTAGATGAGGACGGCCGTCTCCGTGCCGATCTGGGTGATCGCGGTGAACGCGGCCCCCGGGTCGTGCCAGCCGGCGAACGCGGCGGTGAGCCGGAGATGCGCGCTGGAGGAGATGGGAAGAAACTCCGTCAGCCCCTGGACGAGCCCCAGGATGAATGATTCGAACCAAGACATGAAAGCTACGCCACCCAAGAGCTGATCACGGTCTGTCAGGCGCGCGCGAAGGCACATGACCCGTGAGATACGACTCACGTACGTCATCGGGCCGGCGCCGGGTGGCAGCGTAGCGCCCCAAAATGAAGCGCTTGCCGCAGCCCCCGCCGCAGAGGCCGGAGACGTACCCGCCCGCGCGCGTCACACGCGGGTACGAGGACGCGGCGCGGCGGCGGTGTCCCGGCCCACGGTGTCGCGGCGCGCGCCTCAGCGGCCGGCGACTTTGCTGTCGGAGCCGCGGCTTTCGGCGTCGCCGTCGACCCGGCTGTCGGCGACCTGTCCTCCGGTGTCGCCGTCGGCCGGGACTTCGGTACCCCGGACTTCGGCGCCCTCGGTTCCGCGCAGGCGGTGGCGCTTGGTCCAGGCGACCGCGGCCGCGGCCAGGCCCGTCACCACGATGAAGCCCATCGCGATCAGGAAGGCGGGAGACGTCGGCGAGCCCGCCCGGCTGCCGGCGACGACGTACGCCGCCGTATTGGGGATCGAGCCCAGACCGGTCGCGAGGAGAAAGGGCAGATAGCCCATGCGGGACACGGCCGCGCAGTAGTTGGCGGCGGCGAACGGCACCCCCGGGAACAACCGGATCGCCAGCATCGACCGGAAACCGTGTCGGCTGAGCTGCCCGTCGGCGGCCTTCAGCCAGCGGCCACGCAGCAGCGGCCGAAGCGCCTCCTGACCGAGCAACCTGCCCAGCGTGAAGGCGATTCCCGCGCCCAGCACCGTGCCGGCGAGCGCCGCCGCGAGCCCGGCCTGCGAGCCGAACAGCGCCCCTGCCGCCAGATTGAGGATCGGCCGCGGCACGAACGCCGCCGTGCACACCCCGTACCCGACGCCGAACAGCACCACGGCCGCCGGCCCGCCCAACTGCGGCGGCCAGCCCGCCGAGAGCAGCCGCTGCGGCTCGTAGAGCACGACCGTCACCGCCGCGGAGGCCAGCACCACCGCGAGAAGGGACAGCCGCGACCAGGGCGAGAACAGGGCCCTGGAACAGCGGAAGGCGAGACCGGACGCCGGCCTGGGGACGGGGTCGAACATCCGGGGAGACTAACCGACACCCGCCTGTGATCGCCTTATTGTGTGCCGTATGACGCACGTCGCACCGCGCAGCGATCTCGCCGACACCGTCATGGCCCGGCTCGTCGTCGTGTACCCGGCCGCGGGGGACGCAGAGCGCGCCGCCAAGGCCGCCGCGTACATGAAGGGCGTCGCCCCGTTCCTCGGCATCCCCACGCCCGAACGGAGAAAGCTCTCCCGCACGGTCCTCGCCGGCACGCCCCGCCCCGACGAGGGCGACTGCACGGCCGTGGCCCTGCGCTGCTGGGAACTGCCCGAGCGGGAGTACCACTACTTCGCCGCCGACTACCTGCGCCGCCACGCCGGCCGCTGCTCCTCCGGCTTCCTGCCCGTGGCACGCCGGCTCGTCACCACCGTGCCCTGGTGGGACACCGTCGACGTGCTCGCCGTCCATGTCGTCGGCCCCCTGGTGGCCGCCGACCCGGCGCTCGGGGCCGTGATGGACGAGTGGATCGACGACGAGGACATGTGGGTGGTGCGCACGGCGCTCCTGCACCAACTGCGCTTCCGGGCCGCGACGGACAGCGGCAGGCTGTTCGGCCACTGCCTCCGCCGGGCCGGCCACCCGGACTTCTTCGTCCGCAAGGCGATCGGCTGGGCACTGCGCGAGTACGCAAAGACCGACCCCGACGCCGTACGGCAGTTCGTCGACGACGCCCGGGACCGCCTGTCGCCGCTGTCCGTCCGCGAGGCGCTCAAGCACCTGTGACGGGCGCCGGTGCCGGGTGCTCCTGACGGGCGCCGGTGGCGGGCGTCCTGGCCGGGTCCTGACGCCGGGCCGCTCCCGCGTGAACCGACGTGCCGGGAAAACCGTTCGACGGCCGCACCCGCACCGGGCGATCATTCACCCATGTTCCGGTACGCCTTCCTCGCAGCGCCGTCCGCAGTCGCGGACGCGCCGAAGGCTGCCGATCTCCCCGCAGCCGATGCTGCCGCAGCGCCCCTCGACGGCGCCCGAAGCTGACCCTTCCCGGATCGTCCGGCGGACCCCGCAGGGGGAGGGTCGGCCAGGCCCAGGGGTCCCACACTTCGAGTTCCGGGAAGGAACCAACGCGCCATGCCCAAGACGGCATACGTGCGGACCAAGCCGCACCTCAACATCGGCACCATGGGCCACGTCGACCACGGCAAGACCACCCTGACCGCCGCCATCACCAAGGTCCTCAGCGAGCGGGGGAGCGGCACGTTCGTGCCCTTCGACAGGATCGACCGGGCGCCCGAGGAGGCCGCGCGCGGCATCACCATCAACATCGCGCACGTCGAGTACGAGACCGACACCCGCCACTACGCCCACGTGGACATGCCGGGCCACGCCGACTACGTCAAGAACATGGTCACCGGAGCGGCCCAGCTGGACGGGGCGATCCTCGTCGTCTCCGCCCTCGACGGCGTCATGCCGCAGACCGCGGAGCACGTCCTGCTCGCCCGCCAAGTGGGCGTCGACCACATCGTCGTCGCCATCAACAAGGCCGACGCGGGCGACGACGAGCTCATCGACCTCGTCGAGCTGGAGGTCCGGGAGCTGCTGACTGCACACGGGTACGGCGGCGACGCGGCTCCGGTCGTGCGCGTCTCCGGCCTGCGGGCGCTCGAGGGCGACCCGCGCTGGACGGCCGCCGTCGAGGCACTGCTCGACGCCGTCGACACCTATGTGCCGATGCCCGTCAGGTACACCGACGCCCCGTTCCTGCTGCCGGTGGAGAACGTGCTCACCATCACCGGGCGCGGGACCGTCGTCACCGGGGCCGTCGAGCGGGGCACCGTACGGGTCGGCGACCGCGTGCAGGTGCTCGGCGCGGACACCGAGAGCGTGGTGACGGGACTGGAGACCTTCGGCAAGCCGATGGAGTCCGCGGAGGCGGGGGACAACGTGGCACTGCTGCTGCGCGGCCTCCAGCGCGACCGGGTCCGGCGCGGTCACGTCGTCGCCGCGCCCGGCAGCGTCGTGCCGAGCCGGCGCTTCACCGCGCAGGTGTACGTGCTGTCCGCCCGTGAGGGTGGCCGGACCACACCGGTCTCCACCGGCTACCGGCCGCAGTTCTACATCCGCACCGCGGACGTCGTCGGCGACATCGACCTCGGCGGGGCGGTCGTGGCACGGCCCGGCGAAACGGTCGCCCTGACTGTCGAGCTCGGCCGGGACGTCCCGCTCGAGCCGGGGCTCGGGTTCGCGATCCGCGAGGGCGGCCGCACGGTCGGCGCGGGCACGGTGACCACCGTGCTCTGAGACGGGGCGGGACGGGGACAATGGCCCGGTGAACGAGCCGATCCCCGTCCTGCGCGCCGTCGACGGCGGCACCGCCAAGCTCATGCCCGACGTGGACCATGAGCGGGCCTGGCTGCTGACCGTCGACGGCGCCCCGCAGTCGTACGTCGACCTGGACGATCCCACGCACCTCGAGTTCGAGTACCTGCGCCGGCTCGCCCACGTCGTCGACTGCGTGGCCGACGAGGGCACACCGCTCTCCGTGCTGCACCTCGGGGGCGGCGCCCTCACCCTGCCGCGCTACATTGCCGCGACACGGCCCGGCTCCCGTCAGGACGTGGTCGAGTACGACGCAGGGCTCGTCGCCCTGGTCGCCGAGCATCTGCCGCTGCCCGACGGGTGCGGTGTCACCGTCCACCGGGACGACGCGCGGAAGTGGGTCGAGCACGCGGCGGCGGACTCCGTGGACATGGTGGTCGCTGACGTCTTCGGCGGCTCGCGGGTCCCGGCGCACCTGACCACGGTCGAGTACGCGAGAGCCGCGGAGCGGGTGCTCCGGCCGGGCGGCGTCTACGCCGCCAACCTCGCCGACGGCGCGCCCTTCACCTTCCTCCGCTCCCAACTGGCCACCTTCGCGGAGGTATTCGCGGAACTCGCCCTGATCGCGGAACCGTCCGTCCTGCGCGGGCGCCGCTTCGGTAACGCTGTGCTGCTCGCCTCGCAGTCGCCGATCGAGACGGGGCCGCTGGCGCGGCGGTCGGCGTCCGACGCGTTCCCGGCGCGGGTCGAGCGGGGGGCGGCGCTTGTGCGGCTGCGGGGTGAGGCGGGGCCGGTGGCGGACGCGACGGCGGTACGGTCGCCGGAGCCGCCGGACGGAGCGTTCACGGTGGGGTGACGGTCCGCTGCGCGGGGCGTTTTCCCCTACCCGCCCCTTCCCGAACCGGGGGCTCTGCCCCCGGACCCCCGCGCCTCAATCGCCGGCGAGGCTGAAGTTGCCGGGCAACTTCAGCCCGCCCGGCGTTTGAGGGCACCGCGCGAAGCGCGGTACGGGTCCGGGCGGAGCCCGCCACGCGGCGGAGCCGCACATCGGTACAGCGGGAAGGGGCGGGGTGGGGAACAGGCCCGCCGCAGGCGACACGCGCCCGCCCCCTACGCCTGCGGCGCCGCTTCCTTCGGCACTGACACCGCCGGCGCCGGCCCGCCCCCCGCCACCGTCGCCCCGCGCCGCCTCAGGTTCCGCACGTCCGGCACGAACAGCACAGCCGCCGTCACGACCACCACCAGCGCCGCGCACCCCAGCAGGGACGCCCGCCGCCCGAACAAGGACTCCGCCGGGCCGGCGAGCGCCGTGGCGAGCGGCAGCATCGCGACCGAGCCGAACCAGTCGTACGCGGAGACCCGGGAGAGCATGTCCTCGGGGATCTCCTGGTGCAGCGCCGTCATCCAGGCCACACCGAACACCTCGATCGCCACGCCGCTGATGAACATGACCACCGCGAGGCCCTCGACCTGGAGGGGCACGGCGAGGGCCGCGGACGGCGCCGCGAGCGGGAAGACGCACAGTGTTCCGGCGAGCAGCAGCCGCCGCGGTTTCCACCGCATCATCAGCAGTGCCCCGCCGAGCGTGCCCACGCCGAACGCCGCGAGCGCCACACCCCAGGGCGCCGCGCCGCCGAGTTCGTCCCTGGCGACCAGGGGCCCGTAGACGGACTCGGCCGCGCCCACGACGGCGACGACCACCGAGAACTGGGCCACGATCGCCCACAGCCACGGCCTGGCGACGAACTCCTTCCAGCCGTCGCGCAGGTCGGCGAGCAGCCCGCCGCCCGCTTCCCGGGGCCTGATGTGGCTCACGTCCAGGAAGGCCCGCAGCGCGCCCGCGACGGCGAAGGCCGCCGCGTCCACGGCGAGGACCCAGCCCGGTCCGATCGCGGCGATCATCGCGCCGCCGAGTGCGGCCCCGCCGATGGCCGCGCCATGCATGGCCATCCGGAACAGGGCGAAGGCCCGGCTTGCCTGCTCGCCGCTGACGCTGGACATCAGCATGCCCTCAGCGGCGGGGTTGAAGAACGCCTGGCCGGTGCCGCACAGCGCGGTCAGCAGCATCATCTGCCACAGCTGCGGTTCGCCGGACAGTACGACGAAGGCGAACAGCGCCTGCGAGACGCAGTTGAGGGCGTTGGCGGCGACCATCACCCGGTGCCTCGGCAGCCGGTCGGCGATCGCGCCGCCGATGAGCAGGAACAGCACCAGCGGGAGGGTGCGGGCGGCGGCCACCAGACCGACGTCCCCGCCGTCGCCGCCCGCCTGCAGCACCGCGAACGCCGCCGCGATCAGCGCACCATGGCTTCCCAGGTTGGTGATGATCGCGGCGGCGGTCAGCAGTGTGTAGTTGCGGCCCGCCCACTCGGGGCGGCGCGATGTGCGGCGTGGCGGGGCAGCGGGAGATGTCACCGGAGGACTATCCCTGGTGCCGCCCGGACTTGCCAAACGACTTGTCGCGCCTCTGCCGGTGGAAGGCGGTCAGCGGTTCAGCCCGAGCTGTCGGCCAGCCGCACGGTGCTGAGGATCTGCTGGATCGTGGCGTCGGGCACCTCGTCCGGCACCCCGGTGTTGGAGTACAGCACCCAGCTGGCGAAGTCGCCCTTGGTGTTCTTGAAGCTGAACGCGATCGACTTACCGTCGGTCTCGCACTTGTTGTCCTTCTTCACGCCGTTGGCCGTGGCGGTGGAGACGCTGCCCTTGAGGCCCGACTTCGTCGTGTAGTCCACGGCCTTGGTCACCTTGACGGTTCCCTTGGGGTCGGTCTGGGCGTAGGCGGCCCAGGCCCAGTTGCCGGCCTCGTTGTAGGCGGCCTCCGCGGTGCTCTTGGCGCCCTTGCCGCCCTTGGTGCCGGTGCTGGCCAGCCCGTAGTCCTCTTCGCTGCCGTTCTTGTCGGAGTCGAAGAGGCACCACTTGCTCTTGTAGTGGGCGGGCGCGGACATCATGACGGCGGGCGAGCCGTCGCCCTTCTTCTCGTCCTCGAAGCCGGTGGCCATGCCCGAGCTCGCCACCTCCCACTCCGCCGGCACGTCGAACTGGGTGCCGTGCTTGGGGTTGGTGACGACCTTCCAGCCGGCGATGGTGGGCTTGGCCTCGCCGCCGCGCGGGTTGCCCGTCGGCGCCGGGGGCTCTTCGGAGCCCTTCGGCTTGTCCGAGGCGTTCGGGTCGGCCGGCTTCGAGGCGGCGACGTCGCCGCTCTTGCCCGACGACTTCTCGTCGTCCGGCAGGACGACGATGCCGGTCACGACGGCGGTCGCGACGACTGCCGTGGCCGCCACGATCGCGATGATCGTCGTCTTCTTCTTCTCGTCACCGGCCGGCTGCGGCGCTCCCGGCGTCTGGCCGGGCACGGCGTACTGCGGCACGGTCGGCTGCTGGTACGGGTTGGGCTGCTGGTACCCCGGTTGCTGGTATCCCGGCTGCTGATACGGATTCGGCTGCTGGTACCCCGGCTGCTGGTACGGGTTCTGGTCCTGCGGGTTCTGCTCGCCCCCGGGCGGCTGCTGTCCTGGCCACATGGCCAGTAACCATAGAGGTGCGGCCGTGGCTCTTCTACGTCCGGGCCCCGCCGGGGATGGTCAAGCCTGCCTACTCGTGGGTAACATCTCGGCATGAGCGCAGATCAGATGTCCATCGGCGAGTTGCTCGCCGCCACCGTCCCCATGGTCAAGACCCTCAACCTCGAGTACCTGGAGACGACCGCGGAGCGAGCCGTGCTCCGGCTGCCCGATCAGCCCGAGTACCACAACCACGTCGGCGGACCGCATGCCGGCGCCATGTTCACCCTCGCCGAGTCGGCGAGCGGCGCCGTCGTCCTGGCCGCGTTCGGCGATCAGCTGAGCCGCTCGGTGCCGCTCCCGGTGAAGGCGGAGACCAGCTACAAGAAGCTCGCCAAGGGCGTCCTCACGGCGACCGCGACGCTCGGCCGCCCCGTCGCCGACGTCGTCAAGGAGCTGGACGCGGGGGAGCGCCCCGAGTTCCCCGTCACGGTCGCCATCCAGCGCGCCGACGGCGCCGTGACCGGCGAGATGCACATCGTCTGGACCCTGCGCCCCAACAGCTGAGCGCGGTCCCGCACCGCACCGGGCCGCCCGGCGTCCCTGAGGGACCGGGCGGTCTTTCGCGCGCCGTGACGCACCCGTGCGACCAGGTAGGCTTCCCGGCGTGCGCCGGCGGGGCGCGCGCCGGGCGAGCGGCCCGGCGGTACCGGGAGGAACGGCGTTGCACGTCCAGGAATGGCTCGAGACTGTCCCGGCGGTCAGCATCTATCTCCTGGTGGGGGTGGTGATCGGGCTCGAGAGCCTCGGCATCCCGCTCCCCGGGGAGATCGTCCTCGTCAGCTCGGCGCTCCTCGCCTCCCAGCACGGAGACATCGACCCCTACATCCTCGGCGCCTGCGCGACCGCCGGCGCCATCATCGGCGACTCGATCGGGTACGCCATCGGCCGCAAGGGCGGCCGGCCACTGCTGGCCTGGCTCGGCGGGAAGTTCCCCAAACACTTCGGTGAGGCCCAGATCGCCATGGCCGAGCGGTCGTTCGAGAAGTGGGGCATGTGGGCCGTCTTCTTCGGCCGCTTCGTCGCCCTGCTGAGGATCTTCGCCGGGCCGCTCGCCGGTGTGCTGCGGATGCCGTACTGGAAGTTCCTCATCGCCAACGTCTTCGGCGGCATCCTGTGGGCGGGCGGCACGACGGCCGTCGTCTACTCGGTCGGTGTCGTGGCCGAGGCCTGGCTCAAGCGTTTCTCCTGGGTCGGGCTCGTCCTCGCGGTGGCGATCGGCGTCACCTCGATGCTGGTGCTCAAGAGCCGGGCGAAGAAGGCGGCGGCGGAGCAGCCGACGGCCGCGTCGCCCCAGCCCGAGCCCGTTCCCGTCGCCGACTGACCCGCCACCCGGGCGAGCATGCGGGCCGAGGCCGTGCCGGCCCGACCGGTGCCCGGCCCTCGCCCCGGCGCGCCGGGCTCCCGGACCTCAGTCCTTGTGCGCGTCCCGGTGCTGGGCCGCCAGGTCCAGATAGACCGCCGCGTTGAGCTTGATGCCCTCCCGCTCCTCCTGGGTCAGCTCACGCCGCACCTTCGCGGGTACCCCGGCCACCAGGGAGCCGGGCGGCACCACCATGCCCTGCGGTACGAGGGCCTGTGCCGCGATCAGCGAACCTGAGCCGATGTGCGCCCCGTTGAGGACCGTGGCCCCCATGCCGACGAGGACGTCGTCCTCCACCGTGCAGCCGTGCAGGATCGCGTTGTGGCCGACCGAGACGCGTTCGCCCACGGTGACGGGGAAGCCGGGGTCGCTGTGGACGGTGCAGTTGTCCTGGATGTTGCTCCCCGCGCCGATCAGGATCGGCCCGCAGTCGCCGCGCAGCACCGTCTGGTACCAGACACTCGCCCCCGCGGCGACGGTCACGTCACCCATCACGACCGACGTCGGCGCTGCGAACGCCTCCGGGTCGACGACGGGCTCCTTGCCGCCCACGCCCGCAACCAATGCCCGCTCCGTCATGCCTGCTCCCTCGTGCTTCACCGGTCGTCCCGCGCCTACCTGCACCGTAAGCCCCCCGCTTCCGTGACATGCGGCAGGGGGCGCGGGTTCGCGCCCGGCGGCGCACCCCTGCGCGCCGCCTTGCCGTCTGTCCTCCGCGTCGGCGGCTCAATAGCCTTGCCGGCATTGCCCGTTGCTGACGAGGGAGCCCCATGGCCACCGCACAGCACATCCCGGACATCCTGTCGCCGGAGTTCGCCGCCGACCCGTACCCCGCCTACCGCTCGATGCGTGAGCACGCCCCGCTGATCCGGCACCGACCCACCGAGAGCTATCTGGTCTCCCGCTACGAGGACGTGGAGCGCGTCTTCAAGGACAAGGAGTCGGTGTTCACCACCGAGAACTACGACTGGCAGCTCGAGCCCGTCCACGGAAAGACGATCGTGCAGCTCGGCGGACGGGAACACGCCGTACGCAGGGCGCTCGTCGCTCCCGCCTTCCGGGGCAGCGACCTCAGGGACAAGTTCCAGCCGGTGATCGAGAGCAACGCCCGTGAACTGATCGACGCCTTCCGGCACAAGGGCGAGGCGGATCTCGTCGACTCCTTCGCCACCCGGTTCCCCGTCAATGTCATCGCCGACATGCTGGGCCTGGACAAGGCGGACCACGACCGCTTCCACGGGTGGTACACCGCCGTCGTCGCCTACTTCGGGAATCTCGCCAGGGATCCCGCCGTTGCCGCGGCCGGCGAGCGGACCCGCGTCGAGTTCGCCGAGTACATGATCCCGATCATCCAGGAGCGCCGCGAGAACCTGGGTGAGGACCTGCTCTCCACGCTCTGCGCGGCGGAGGTCGACGGCGTGCGGATGAGCGACGAGGACATCAAGGCGTTCTGCAGCCTGCTGCTCGCGGCAGGCGGCGAGACCACCGACAAGGCCATCGCCGGCATGTTCGCCAACCTGCTCGTCCACCCGGAGCAGTTGGCCGCCGTGCGGGAGGACCGGAGTCTCATCGACCGCGCCCTCGCCGAGACACTGCGCTTCACACCCCCCGTCCATATGATCATGCGACAGACCGCCGCCGAGGTCACCCTCAGCGGCGGCACCGTCCCGGCGGGTGCCACGGTGACCTGTCTGATCGGCGCGGCCAACCGGGACGGCGAGCGGTACCGCGACCCCGACCGCTTCGACATCTTCCGCGACGACCTCACCGCGACGACCGCGTTCTCCGCGGCCGCCGACCATCTGGCCTTCGCGCTCGGCCGGCACTTCTGCGTGGGCGCGCTGCTCGCCAGGGCCGAGGTCAGGACCGGGGTCGGCCAACTGCTGGACGCCATGCCGGACTTGCGCCTCGCCGACGGCTTCGTCCCCCGCGAGCAGGGCGTGTTCACCCGCGGACCGAGGTCTCTGCCCGTGCGTTTCACCCCGGTGGACGGCTGAGGCGCCGGCTCGCCGAAGGGCACCGCCCGGCCCCGTGCCTGCGGACGAGGTGTGATCCACAACTCTTCATTCGGGTGAACCTTGTGGTGCCCGTATTTCATCATGCAATCTTCCTTGCAGACTGAATGATATTCAGCACCTGAAGGGGAGTGTGTGCATGACCAGTGAGCGCCCCGCGCTGTACGAGATGTTCGACGACCGGTTCCGAACCGGTCGTTGCATGAACGGCGACAACGCCCTGGAGGTCCTGTACACCGGCTGCCGCTGGGCCGAGGGGCCGATCTATCTGCCCGCCTGGCGGCAGGTGGTCTGGAGCGACATCCCCAACGACCGGATGCTGCGCTGGGACGAGGAGACGGGCGCCGTCAGCGTCTTCCGCCGCACCGCCGGGCACACCAACGGCAACACCCTCGACCGGGAGGGCCGGCTGGTCACCTGTGAGCAGGGCAACCGCCGGGTGACACGGACCGAGCACGACGGCACGGTCACCGTGCTGGCCGACCGCTGGCAGGGAAAGCGCCTGAACAGCCCGAACGACGCGGCGGTGAAGTCAGACGGCTCGATCTGGTTCTCCGACCCGGACTTCGGTATCACCAGCGACTACGAGGGCTACCGCGCCGAGAGCGAGATCGGCTCCAACAACGTCTACCGCATCGATCCCGATTCCGGCGAAGTGCGCCTGGTGGCCGACTGCTTCGGCGCCCCGAACGGTCTCGTCTTCTCCGCCGACGAGCGCCGGCTCTTCGTCTCCGACACCCGGGCAGGCCGCATCCGGGTCTTCGACGTACGCGACGACGGCACGCTGTCGGACGGCGACACCTTCGCCGAGGCCGGGGCGCGGCGGCAGGCGCGCTTCGACAACCTCCGCTTCGACGACGCCGGCCGGCTCTGGGCCGCGGCGATGGACGACGGAGTGCATTGCTACGACCCCGACGGCACGCTGATCGGGCGGCTCGACGTCCCCGAGGCGGTCGCCAACATCGCCTGGGGCGGAGTCAAGCGCAACCGTCTCTTCATCGCCGCGGAGACCAGCCTCTACTCGGTGGTCATGGGCGTCACGGGCACGCACCCGACCGGACCGGGGCGCAGACGGTGGCCGGCTCCGGCCTCCCGCGCCGACTGAGCACGCCGCTCCTCCAAGCGCCCGGTGGGCGGGCCATGAAAGAGGCGGCCACCGCGGCCGCCCGGCGGGGACCGCCGGCTCTACCGCTGATTCCCGTTCCGGTACTCACCGAGGGCCACGACCGGTGTGAAACTCACCGGCAGGGAGGACAGTCCCCGCATCCAGACCGACGGCCGCCAGGTCAGTTCGTCCGGCTCCACGGCGAGGACCACGTCCGGCAGCCGCTCCAGCAGCGTCTCCACCGCGGTACGGGCGATCACATCGGCGAGCATCGGTGCCGGATACGGGCACCGGTGCTCGCCGTTGCCGAAGGACAGGTGCGCCGAGTTCTCGGCGCCCACGCGCCCCTCCGGCCAGATCCGTGGATCGGTGTTGGCGGCCGCCAGCCCCAGAACGAGACAGTCCCCGGCACGGATCCGGCGGCCGCCGAGCGTGGTGTCGCGCACCGCCCAGCGGCCGATGACGTTCTGGGTCGGGGTGTCCAGCCACAGCACCTCGTTGAGCGCCTGGCCCACACTGAGCCGGCCACCCGAGACGTTCAGCGCGAAGCGGTCGTCGGTCAGCAGCAGCCGCAGCGTGTTGCAGATCCAGTTGGCCGTCGGCTGCTGGGCCGCGGCCATGACCACGATCAGGTCCTGCACGGCCTCCTCGTCGGTCAAAGCGGCCGGGTGCGCCAGCATCCGGGAGGTGACGTCGGGCCCGGGTGCACGGCGCTTGCCCTCCACCAGCCGTTGGATGCGCTCCTGGACGCGGACGTACGCGGCGACCGGGTCGTCGTTCTCCGCTGCGCCCAGCGAGATCCGCAGGTCCCGCACAAGGCCCTCGGTGTCCGCCCCGTGGGCCGGCATCCCGCACATCCGCACGGCGGCGCGCATCGGAAGGGCGTGCGCGTAGGCCGTCGTCAGCTCCGCCTGGCCGCTGCCGGCGAACGCGTTGATCAGCGATTCGGCGATCTCGCGGCACCGATGGGCGAGTTCGAACTGGTCCACGGCCTCCAGCGCCTCCGTGACGACCCCGGCCCGTCGCTGGTGCTCCGTTCCCTCGGTGAAGAGCACGGATGGTTGATGCCCGACGAACGGCAGCAGCGGCCAGTCGGCCGGCACGGCCCCCCACTGGTTCCAGCGGCGCGAGTCGCGGGCGAAGAGTTCGTCGTGGGCGGTGACGTACGTGACCTCGGTGTAGCCGAGGACCAGCCACACCGGAACGTCCCCTTCCAGCAGGACCGGCGCGACGGAGCCGTACCGGCCGCGCAGGGAGCGGTACAGCTCCGACGGGCCCTGCTGGAACGCCGGGCCGCTGAGCCGGACCGCCTCCTCGTGGGCGGGACAGCCGGGCGGGTGCGGCGCGTGGGCCGCCGTGCCGATGGGGTCGTTCATGGTGTCGTCTCCCGGGCCGTTGCCAGTGCGTGGAGGTGATCGGCGAGGCTGAGCAGCACGTGCTTGCCGGAGGAGCGGATCCGCGCGTCGCACTCGACCAGCGGGACGTGCGGGTCGAGCGCCAGGGCCTGACGGATCTCGGTCAGGGAGTAGAGGGACGGGTCGTCGTCGAACCGGTTGACGGCGACGACGAACGGGGTCCCGCGATGCTCGAGCCGGTCGATGGCGTACCAGGAGTCGCTCATGCGCCGGGTGTCGACGAGAACGACCGCGCCGAGCGTGCCGGCGAACAGCCTGTCCCACAGGAACCAGAAGCGTTCCTGCCCGGGTGCGCCGAACAGATAGAGGACCATGCGGTCGTTGAGACTGATCCGGCCGAAGTCGAAGGCCACGGTGGTGGTCGTCTTCGTCGTCGCCACTCCCGCGGTCTCGTCGATGCCGACGCCGGCCTGCGTCATCACCTCCTCCGTGTTCAGGGGGCGGATCTCGCTCACGGACCGGACGAGCGTCGTCTTGCCGACACCGAAGCCGCCCACGATCACGATCTTGAGGCCGTTCGCCGAATCCCTGCCCAACGGCGTGAAGCCGGGAAGCTCAGAGGTTGCGGAGTCCATCGAGCACCTCCTTCAAGAGGTCGGAGTCGGGCAGCGAGCCCCGGAAGCGGGCGACCGGCGGATGGCGGGCGGTGACGCGGCCCGTGGCCAGCAGGTCGCACAGGAGGATCCGGACGACCGTCACGGGCAGCCGCAGCGCGGCCGAGATCTCCACGACCGCCGTGGGGGCGCGGCACAGTTCGAGGATCCGGACGTGCTCCGACTGCAGGCCGGGCGACGGTTCGCATTCGCTGACGATCAGCGTGACCAGGTCGAACGAGTCGTCGTCGGCACGGCTGCGTCCGCCGGTGACGGTGTAGAGCCGTTCCGGGTCACCGGTGTCGACGGGACGCCGGGTCATGAGCGCGGACTGTCCTGGGCGGGGAGCCGTGGTGCTGCCCGCATGCGGTCGCCGATCTGCTCGACCAGCTCGGTCATCCGGTGGCCGACCATGCCCGGGTCGGCGCCGTCCGCCGCGACGACCGCGAGATGCGCGCCGGCACCTGCCTCGACGATGAACAGCAGCCCGCCGTGGAACTCGGTCATCGAGTGTCGAACGCCGCCGGTGCCGCTGCCGAACTCGATGGACGCGCCCTGGGCGAGGGCCTGGATGCCGGAGCAGATCGCGGCCAGCTGATCGGCCTGGTCACGGGTGAGATGCCTGGTCCAGCACAGCTTCAGCCCGTCGCGCGAGAGTACGAGGGCGTGCTGGGTGCCGGGGGTGCGCTCCAGCAGGCCTTCCAGGAGCCAGGTGAGGCTGTTGTCGGTGGTCTGCATGATCGGGGTGGGCCGCGCGTCCGGTGAGGACCGGGTGTCGGCCTGTGCCTCCTGTCGGTTCCGGTGTTCCGGTGGTCCGGTGTACGGGATGGGGACGGACGGTGCCGGTGCGGCGGCGCGCCGGCCCGGCTAAGGCGCGGCGGTCCCGGACGCCTCTTCCGAGGGATCGCCGTGCGGGTCCGTGGGCGCCGGTGATTCGGGCGGGAAGGACGGGCCGCCCGTGTCCGCGGCGGGGGACCCGGAGCTCGCCGGGGGACGGCGGGAGCGGTGGAACGCGCCGAACTGCGTGCCCGCGTCCCGGCCGCCCCCGGCGTAGCCCTCCGACGGGCCGGCCCCGGCGTCGCGGCCGCGGTCCGCCGCCGCCATCGTGCGGCCCGCCGGCCGCACCGGCAGGCCGCCGGGCGTCGCCACCCGGCGCACACCCTGCGGCGGGACGGGCACACTGCCGCCGGCCGTGCCCGCTGCCGACATGATCCCGGCCGTGCCTTCCCACGGGGCTGCTCCGGCCGTGCCGGTCCCGGCTGTCGTGGCTGCCGCGGTGCTGTCCCAGGAGCGTGCTCGCGTGGTGTCGGGCTCGGTCGCTGTGGTTGCCGCCGTGCTGTCCCCCGAGGTCGCACCGACCGCGTCCGGCCCGCCTGCGGGGGTGGCTGCCGGGGCCTCCCAGGAGGTTGTCCGGGTGGTCCCGGGCTCGGCTGCGGCGTGCGGTGCCGTGGCCTGCCACGTATCGACCCTGCCGGGTCCGGACGTCGTGGCTGCGGCGGTGCTGTTCCAGGGGGGCGTTCCGCCCTCGTCCGGCCCGCCTGCGGGGCTTGTTGCCGTGCTGTCCCACGAACTCGTTCCGACCGTGTCCGGCCCGGCTGTTGGGGTGGTTGCCGTGCTGTCCCAGGAGGTCGTTCCGGTGCTTCCGGTGGTGTCGGGCTCTGTGGGTGTCGTTGCCGTGGCCTGCCACGTGCCGGCCGTGCCCGGCCCGGACGTGGTGGTGGCTGCTGCCGTGCTGTCCCACGAGGGCGTGCCCGCCGTGCCCGCCCCCGATGTCGTCGGGGCGTCGGGCAGCGGGACCGTGAGGCCGTGGGCCGGGGTCACGTGCCCGGTCGCCTGCTGCTCCGGCCCGCCGTTGCGCGGCTGAGCGAGCAGCTGCGGCGGCAGCAGCACCACCACACCCGTACCGCCGCGCGACGAGGGCCGGAAGCTGACGCTCATGCGGTACTTCACGGCCAGCCTGCCGACGACGGCCAGCCCGAGCCGGGTGCCCTGAAGGGTGGCGAGGTCGGTGACCCTGCCGGACACCGCTTCCTCGGCCCGGCGCATCGCCGCGTCGGACATGCGCAGACCGCTGTCCTCGATGGTGACGACCAGGCCGGCCGTCCGCTCCTCGACGTAGACGTGGACCTCGTCGACCGGCGGGGAGAAGTTCGCCCCGTTGTCCATCAGTTCGGCGAGCAGGTGCATCACACCCTCGGCGGCGAAACCGACGACGGCGGCCGTGCTGGAGGAATGCAGCCGCACCCGCTGGTACGCGGCGATGCGCCCGACCGCGCCGCGCAGGACGGATTCCATGGGGATCGGCTTGTTCCAGGCGCGGCTGGCCCGGCCGCCCATGAGGAGCGCCAGCCGGTCGGTCATGAGACCGAGCTGGGAGGCGTTGTGGTCGAGCTTCAGCAGGTCGCCGAAGACCTCCTCGCCGTGCCGGTCCTGCATCTCGCGGAGATCGGCCAGCATGGTCACGGCCTTCGCCTGCACCCGGCTGAGGGCCTTCGCGCTCGCGCCCTGGGCGGCAGCGGCCCGTCGCTCGCTGAGTGCCAGCTCCCGCACGGTCGTCTCGAGCAGCACGCGCAGCCGGGAGTCGGCGGGCCGGTCCAGGCCCGCCATCACCGTCTCGGCCGACGCGCCGGTGCGCAGATGCGCCACCGCGGCCGGAAGGGCGACCGTCGTCATCCGGTCGACGCCGTCCGCGGCCAGCGCCAACTGCCGTACGGCGGCGGCGCAGTTCGCCGCGGACGCCCGCGCGCGGTGCTCCGCCGCGCCCACCTCCGTGGCGAAGGCCTCCAGCATGCGCCGCAGTTGGGCGTCCTTCGGACCCGGCGTGCCGGTCAGGGCGTCCTCGACGGTGGCACCGTCGCGCAGTCGTTTGACGACGGCGGGGACGGTGACGTTGAGCAGGTGTGCCGACTCGGCGGCGAGCTGCGCCGACCGGGCGCGGAGCGTGCGCAGTTCGCCGCTCGCGGCGTCGCTCGCGCCTCGGCGTCGCCGCAGCGTCGCCGACGCGGCGCCGGCGGTGGACGCGACGCCCAGCCAGGCGACGCAGACCGTCACGGCCACCCACGCGCGGGCGGATGCGGGAGCGGCCACGACCACCGCTCCGCCGGCCAGGGCGGCCGCCAGCAGCGCGGTCAGCGGCAGGGGGACGGGGGAACGCCGTGACGTACGCGTCCGGTGTGGTGTGGGAGCCACTGACATTCCGCGATCCCTCGCTGCTCGAGTGCGGGAAGAGCTGTGGGGACAGGCGGCCGGCCGGCGCCTCGGCCCCGGATCGCCTGCCACGGGCGACATGTTGACGCCGATCACTGACCGTGATCCTCCGAGAGCGTGCGGTGCTCATGCTAGCCAGCGGTGCGGTCGTGGACTCCGGAGTGCGCGCACTGTCCACAGAACGGTGGAGTTGTGCGCGAAGCGGCCTCCGCGCGCCGCTTCGCGTGGTAAACGGCGGGCGCCGGGTGGCCCTTGGGGCGAACATCACAGCACGTCACGCCCGTCGTACGGGGCCGGGCCGACTACCGTGGGCGGGTGCCGAAGAACAGAAACACGTTCTCATCGCCTGCCGCCTGGTGGCGCCGCGGACTCGCACGCGCCGTCCACCGCGGCTGGCAGTGGGTGCAGGAGGCGGGCGCCGTCACGGCCGACCGTCCCGGGCGGCTCGACTTCCGGCGGATCGGGACCGGCACCCGGCTCGCCTTCCCGCAGGGGACCGTCTTCGGTGAACCCTGGATCGAACTGGGCGCGCACTGCATCATCGCCGAGCAGGTGACCCTGACCGCCGGGATGATGCCGGGCCTCGATCTCGGCCCCGATCCCATCCTGACCCTGGGGGACGGGGTGGTCCTGGGGCGCGGCAGCCATGTCATCGCCGACACCCGTGTGACCATCGGCTCCGACACGTACTGCGGTCCGTACGTCTACATCACCTCGACGAACCACAGCTACGACGACCCGCACGAGCCCGTCGGCAAGCAGTGGCCCCGCACCGATCCCGTCTCGATCGGCCCCGGCTGCTGGCTGGGGACGGGCGCGGTGATCCTTCCCGGCGCCCGGCTTGGCCGCAACGTGGTGGTGGCGGCCGGCGCGGTCGTACGGGGTGAGGTGCCCGACCACTCCGTGGTGGCGGGAGCCCCCGCCCGCGTCGTACGCCGATGGGACGAGGCCGACGGCTGGCAGCCGCCGTTGCGCACGCCCGCGCCGGTACCCATCCCGGAGGGTGTCACCCCGGAGCAACTGCGGGCGCTGGCCGAGCTCGAGAAGCAACTGCCGCGGACGGGCGTCGACGAGGTGACCCTGCCGCAGGCGGGTGCCGAGGACGGGACGGTGCCGGGGACGGCGGCTCCCGGCCGGGCGGTGTCCGGGCTCGAAGGGCGCTGATCAGCCGCTCGCCAGCAGGACCGTGCCCACCAGGGCCAGCCCGGCGCCGGCGGCCTGCACCGCGCGCAGCCGTTCCTTGAGGATCAGCAGCGCCGCGAAGACCGTCACCACCGGATACAGATTGGCGAGGACCGCGGCCACCGTGACCGGCCCGGTCTGCGCGGCGATCGAGTACGTGCCGTTGGCCGCCACGTCCGCGAGGCCGACGAAGGCGAGCGCCGGCAGCGAGCGCACGACGGTCCGCAGGCCGCCGTCCTCCGGCAGTGCCCGGCCGCCGCGCCTGACCGACACCCACAGGGCGGCCCCGCCGACGGCGACGTTGGTGACGCGCTGGACGAACAGCGCCAGGAACAGTCCGGTGAGCGTGGTCGACGCCTCCGCGATCAGGGCCAGTACGGCGCCGAACCCGAAGGCCGCGACGAGCGTCATCAGGACCGCCTGGCGCTGCACCGGCGCACCCCGCAGCTCGGGGCCGCCCGCGAGGACGATGCCGGCCACCGCCACCGCGATCCCCGCGAACTGGAGCACTCCGGGCCGCTCGCCCAGCAGGAGCCCGATGCCGACCGGGACGGCGACGCCGAGTGAACCCAGTGGTGAGACCACGCCCATCGGGCCGAGCGCGAGGGCCTTGTAGAAGCAGAGCATCGCCACCGGTCCCACCGCGCCGGCCGCCACGGCGTACCAGAGTCGCGGCCCGGCCTCCGTGAAGCCGCCGGTCGCGACGACGATCGCGCCGAGGACCACCACCGCGACGGACTGGGAGGCGACGACCACGGTGAGCGCGGGCGTGCGTCGCGTGAGCAGGCCGCCGCCGAAGTCGGCCAGTCCCCACAGGAGACTGGTGGCCAGGGCGAAGAGTGCGGTCATGCGATGCCTCGCAGTACAGTGCGGTGAACGATTCGGTGCATCACACGCTAGTGCAGTCTATTGAACTCTGTCATCCAGGATATTGGACGGAATGTGTCGGACCTCGATCAGCTCACCCAGTCGCTCGCCCGCAACCTGAAGCACTGGCGTGGCGAACGGGGCTTCACCCTGGACGCTCTCGCCGCCCGTTCCGGCGTCAGCCGGGGGATGATCATCCAGATCGAGCAGGCGCGCACCAACCCCAGCGTCGGCACCACGGTGAAACTCGCCGACGCCCTCGGCGTCAGCATCACCACGCTCCTCGACTACGAACAGGGCGCCCAGGTCCGCATCGTCCCCCCGGAGCAGGCCGTCCGTATGTGGTCCACCTCCACCGGCAGCTCCACCACGCTCCTCGTCGGCAACGAGCGCGGCGGGCCGCTGGAACTGTGGTCGTGGCGCTTGATGCCCGGTGACGAGAGCGCCTCGGACCCGCACCCCGACGGGACGACGGAACTGCTGCACGTCACCGCCGGTGAACTGACCCTCGTCGTCGACGGACAGGCCCACGCCGTCCCCGCCGGCACCTCGGCCACCTTCGAGGCGAACGTCCCGCACGCCTACCGCAACGCGGGCGACGCCGTCGTCGAAGTGATCATGGCCGTCTCCGTCCCGCCCGTCCGCTGACACACCCGATCGCCGCCGTGCGGCGTGGTGTTAACGTGCGGCACATGCGCGCACCCATCGGGAACTTCGACGATGCCACCCCCGCACCCGACTGCCTCGACCTCCTCGTCGCACCCGTAGCGGCGGCCGTGCGAGCCTGGCGCGGCGACGTGCCGGCCGAGCAGATCGTCTACGTCGACACGGATCCGGAGATCGCCGACACCGCCGTCTTCGTCGAGCACTACGGCCGCGAACTGCTCGGGCAGTCGGCCAACTGCGTCGTCGTGGCCGGGAAGCGGGGCGGCGCCACCTCGCTCGCCGGCTGCCTGGTCCTGTCCCACACCCGTGTGGACGTCAACGGTGCCGTGCGCAGACAACTGGGCGCCCGCAAGGCCTCGTTCGCGCCGATGGACACCGCGACCGGCGAGAGCGGCATGGAGTACGGCGGGATCACCCCGGTCGGGCTGCCCGCCGACTGGCCGCTGCTCGTGGACCCGGCCGTCGTCGACACCGAATGGGTCCTCGTCGGCAGCGGCCGCCGACGCGGCAAGCTGATCCTGCCGGGCAAGGCGTTCGCCGACCTGCCCGGCGCCGTGGTCGTCGACGGCCTCGGCATCTGAGGCGGGCCGGCCGGGAAGACCCGCCCCGCCGGGAGCGCACGGCGGCTCAGCCCAGACGCGGGATCTCGATCGCGGGGCACCGGTCCATGACCATGTCCACGCCGGCCGCCCTGGTGCGCGCGTACGCCTCCTCGTCGATCACGCCGAGCTGGAACCACACGGCCTTCGCACCGATACCGACGGCCTCGTCGGCCACCGCGCCGGCCAGACCCGAGTTCACGAACACGTCGACGACGTCGACCGGGAACGGGATCTCGGAAAGGCTCGCGTACCCCTTCTCGCCGTGGACCGTCTCGGCCTTCGGGTGCACCGGCACGACGCGCTTGCCGTAGCGCTGGAGCACATCGGCCACGCCGTATGCCGCCCGCTCCTCGTTGCTGGACAGGCCGACCACCGCCCAGGTGTCACCGGTGGCCGTCAGGATTCTGCGGATCGTCTCTGCGTCTGCGTACATGCCACGAGAACGGGCGGGAGGTCCCCGCGATTCCCCGGTGGCCGAACCCGCCCCGAACGGCGCATAGGGTGGCCGGATGCAGGAGCAGTACCGGACGGTCGCCCGCGAGGGTGTCCACGAGACCGAGATCAACCGATCGCGCTTCATCTGCGCGCTCGCCCCGGCCGCCACGGAGGAGGAGGCCCAGGCCTTCGTCGCGCGCATCCGCAGGGAGCACCCGACCGCCACGCACAACTGCTTCGCCTATGTCGTCGGCGCCGACGCGGCCGTGCAGAAGGCGAGCGACGACGGCGAGCCCGGCGGCACGGCCGGGGTGCCCATGCTGCAGATGCTGATGCGCCGGGAGATCCGCTACGTCGCCGCCGTCGTCACCCGGTACTACGGAGGCGTCAAGCTCGGCGCGGGCGGGTTGATCAGGGCGTACGGCGGCGTCGTCGGCGAGGCCCTGGACGCGCTCGGCACCGTCACCCGCAAGCGGTTCCGGCTCGCCACCGTCACCGTCGACCACCAGCGTGCCGGAAAGCTGGAGAACGACCTCCGGGCGACCGGCCGTCAGGTGCGCGACGTCACATACACGGACACCGTCAGCATCGGGATCGGGCTGCCCGACGCCGACGTCGACGCCTTCCGCGCGTGGCTGGCGGACGTCACGGCGGGCACGGCCGGGCTGGAACTCGGGGGCGAGGCGTACGGAGATGCGTGAAGCCGCCCGCATTGTCCGACCCCACAGATACGCTCACGGATCATGAGACTCCTGCACACGTCGGACTGGCACCTGGGCCGGTCGTTCCACCGGGTGAGCATGCTCGACGCCCAAGCCGCCTTCCTGGACCACCTGGTGGCGACGGTGCGCGAGCGTGAGGTCGACGCGGTGCTGGTGGCGGGAGACGTGTACGACCGGGCCGTCCCGCCGCTCGCCGCCGTGGCGCTGTTCGACCAGGCGCTGCACCGGCTCGCGGACGCCGGCGTGCCGACGGTGATGATCTCCGGGAACCACGACTCGGCGCGCCGCCTCGGCGTCGGGGCGGGACTGATCGACCGGGCCGGCATACATCTGCGCACGGATCCGGCGGGCTGCGGCACCCCCGTCCTGCTCGCCGACGAACACGGCCCGGTGGCCTGCTACGGGCTGCCCTATCTGGAACCGTCCCTGGTCAGGAACGAGTTCGGGACGGAGAAGGCCGCCCACGAGACGGTGCTCGCCGCGGCGATGGAGCGGATACGGGCCGACCTCGCCGCCCGCGAGGAAGGCACCCGGTCCGTCGTCCTCGCGCACGCCTTCGTCATGGGCGGCGAGGAGAGCGACAGCGAGCGGGACATCACCGTCGGCGGTGTCTGCGCCGTCCCCTCCGGCGTCTTCCGCGGTGTGGACTACGTGGCCCTCGGACACCTGCACGGCTGCCAGACCATCACCGAGCGGATCCGCTACTCGGGCTCCCCGCTCGCCTACTCCTTCTCCGAGACCGACCACCGCAAGACGATGTGGCTCGTCGACCTCGACGCCTCGGGAGCCGTCACCGCCGAGCGGATCGACTGCCCCGTGCCACGCCCTCTCGCCCGGCTGCGCGGCACCATCGAGGACCTCCTGGAGAACCCGGAGCTGGACCGGTACGAGGAGTCGTTCGTGGAAGCGACCCTCACCGACGCCGTGCGCCCGGCGGATCCGATGGCGCGGCTGACCCGGCGCTTCCCGCACATCCTCAGCCTGGTCTTCGAGCCGGACCGCGCTCCGCAGGACACGTCCGCCTCCTACGCCCAGCGCCTGCGCGGGCGCAGCGACCAGCAGATCGCGGAGGACTTCGTGGCCCATGTGCGCGGCGGCAACGGCCCCGACGACGGCGAGCGCACCGTGCTGCGCGCCGCCTTCGAGGACGTACGGGTCGACGCCGGCGTGCGTGAGGTGGCCGGGTGAGACTGCACAGACTCGCCGTCACCGCGTTCGGGCCCTTCGGTGCCACCCAAGAGGTCGATTTCGACGCCCTCGCCAGCTCCGGGATCTTCCTGCTGCACGGGCCGACGGGAGCGGGCAAGACCTCCGTCCTCGACGCCGTCTGCTTCGCGCTGTACGGCGCGGTCCCCGGTGCGCGCCAGAGCCCCGGGACGTCGCTGCGCAGCGACCACGCCCCGGCCGGCACGCCGACCGAGATCAGCCTCGAACTGACCGTCGCCGGACGGCGGCTGGAGATCACCCGCCGCCCGGCCCAGCCCCGCCCCAAGACACGCGGCAAGGGTTTCGTCACCGAGCGGGCGCACAGCACCCTGCGCGAGTGGGACACGGCGAACGGCGAATGGCTGCCTCTCAGCAAGTCCCACCAGGAGATCGGTGAGGAGATCACCCAGCTCCTCGGGATGAGCCGCGAGCAGTTCTGCCAGGTCGTCCTGTTGCCGCAGGGAGATTTCGCCCGATTCCTCCGAGCCGACGCGGAGGCCCGCGGCAAGCTCCTCGGACGGCTCTTCGACACGCGCCGGTTCGCAGCCGTCGAGGACCACCTCGCCGAACTGCGGCGCGCCGCCGAGCACCAGGTGAAGGCCGGCGACGAACGGCTGCTCGCCGTCGCCCACCGGATCGAGCAGGCCGCCGGCCCGGCGGCCGCGGAGTGGACCCGCCCCGAGCAGCAGCCCGGCGACCCCGGCCTCGCGGACGCCGTCCTGCAATGGGCGGCCGTGGCCCGCACCGGCGCCCGTGAGCGGCTCGACATCGCCGAGTACGCCCTCGCCGCCGCCGAGAGCCGGCACGCAGCCGCCCGCCGGGCCCTCGAGACCGAACAGGACCTGGACCGGCTCCAACGCCGGTACGCGGAGGCGCTGGAGCGCTCCGAGGCCCTCGAGACGCGGCGCGCGGAGCACGAGAGCCGCTGCGCCCGCCTGGAACGGGCCCGCAAGGCCGCGCTCGTCGAGCCGGCGCTGCGGATGCGTGACGCCGCCGAGCGCGAACACCGCACGGCGGAGGCCGAACGCGAACGGACCAGGACCGCACTGCCCGCCGAACTCACCGACGCGGGCGTGGACCTGCTCACCGGCGCCGAACGCGCGCTGCGCCAGGAACTCGGCGGCCTGGACGCCGCCCGCAGGGCCGAGACCCGCGCCTCGGACATCACCCGGGAACTCGCGGACCTCGACCGGCAGGCACGGGCCGACGACGACATCCTCGCCGAGGCGGCGGACTGGCTCGCCGAATGGGACGGCGTCCGCCGTGGCCACCAGGAACGGATCACGGCCGCGCAGGAGGCCGCCACCCGGGCCGAACACCTCGCGGGCCGGCTCGAGCCGGCCCGCGAACGACTGCGCGCCGCACAGGAACGCGACGACCTCGCCGCCCGCGCGGACAAGGCCGCCGAACGGCTGCGCACCCTGCACGAGCGCGCCAACGAGGCCAAGGCGGCCTGGCTCGACCTCAAGGAGCGCCGGCTCCAGGGCATCGCCACGGAACTGGCGTCCGCGCTCGTCCCGGGCGAGGCCTGTGCCGTCTGCGGCTCCGTGGAGCACCCGGCGCCGGCCCGCGCGGGCGCCGGACACGTGGACCGTGCCGCGGAGGACGCGGCCTACGACCGGTACGTACACGCCCGGAAGGCCAAGGAGGACACGGAGCGGGAGCTGGCCGTGCTCGGCGAGTCCCGAGCCTCGGCGGCGGCCAGGGCCCGCGGCCCGGAGCAGGCGTCCGCCGGGCACTCCCGGTTGGGGACGACCGTGCCCCTGCCCCTGCCCCGCTCCGGCGAGGACCCGGCGGTGGCGGACCTGCGCGGCGCGGTCGAGGAACTGGAGCGGGAGTACGCCGGCGCGCGTGATCTCGCGGCCGGAACACACGGCGCCCGCGAGGCACTTGAACGCGCGGAGCGGGAGTACGAGAAGCGGGTCACCGCCCGGCAGGAGGCGGAGCGGCGCAGCGCCGCCCGCACCTCCCGGCGGGAGACCCTCGACCAGGAACTGGCCCTGCTCGAGGACGACCTGGCCAGAGCGCGGGACGGCGCCCGCAGCGTCGCCGAACGAGCGGCGCAGCTGGAGAGCCGGGCCGGTCTGCTGACCGCCGCGGCGGACGCCGTCCGCGCCGTCGACAGCACCGCCCTGCGGCTGAAGGAGGCCGACGACCGGCTCGCCGACGCCGCCTTCCGCGCCGGCTTCGACACCCCCGCGGACGCGGCGGCGCGCCTGCTGACCGACGCCGAACAGCGCGACATCCAGCACCGTATCGACGCCTGGCAGGCGGAGGCGGCCGCCGTCGCCGACCGGCTCGCGGAGGACGACGCCCGTGCCGCGGCGGCCCGGCCGCCCGCGGCGCCGGAGACGGCCCACGCCGTCCACGAGGCGGCTGAACACGCACTGCGCGACGCCGCGTCGGCGCTCGACGCCGCCCGTGACAGGTGTGCCGAACTCGACCGGCTGTCCCGGCAGGCAACCTCGGAGACCCTCGCGCTGCGCCCGCTGCGCGAGGAGTACGACCTGGTGGCCGGCCTCGCCTCCCTCACCGCGGGAACCTCCGCCGACAACGAACGCAAGATGCGCCTCGAGTCGTATGTGCTCGCCGCCCGCCTGGAACAGGTCGCGGCAGCCGCCACCGTACGGCTCCAGCGGATGTCCTCCGGCCGGTACACCCTCATCCACTCCGACGCCCGCACCGGCGGGAAGCGCGCCGGCCTCGGACTGCGCGTCGTCGACGCCTGGACCGGCAGGGAACGCGACACGGCGACCCTGTCCGGCGGCGAGACGTTCTTCGCCTCGCTCGCCCTCGCGCTCGGCCTCGCCGACGTCGTCACCGACGAGGCCGGCGGCATGCGGCTCGACACCCTGTTCATCGACGAGGGCTTCGGCAGCCTCGACGACCAGACCCTCGACGAGGTGCTCGACGTCCTCGACTCGCTCCGCGAACGGGACCGCAGCGTCGGCATCGTCAGCCATGTCGGCGACCTGCGCCGGCGCATCCCCGCGCAACTGGAGGTCGTCAAGGACCGCGGCGGGTCGGCCGTGCGGCTGCGGACGGAGGCCGCCCTCAGCGACTGATCGGGCGGCGGCGCAGCGGCGAGGAGTAGACGACGCTCGTCGTCACGGACCCCAGTGCGCCGATCTTCCCGGAGACCTGCTCGAGGTGGCTCATCGAGCGGGCGGCGACCTTCAGCACGAAGCAGTCGTCGCCGGTGACATGGTGGGCCTCGAGGATCTCGGGCGTCGCGTCCAGCAGGTCGTGGAACGGCTTGTAATTGCCGTTCGGATAGCGCAGCCGCACGAAGGCGAGGATCGGCAGCCCGATCCGCTCCTGGTCCACGACCGCCGCGTACCCCTCGATGACGCCCGCCTCCTCCAGCCTCCGCACCCGCTCGGTGACGGCGCTCGGAGACATGGACACGGCCCGCGCCAAGTCCGCGAAGCTGGCCCTGCCCCGGGTCTGGAGGGCCTCGAGTATGCGCCAGTCGGTGGCGTCCGGTGAATATCCCGTCATGGCCGACACACAACAGGGGATCGCCCGGCGGATCAAGACGAGCGCCGGGGAATCCCACTTCCTGGAGACGATCACCGACCGTAGATTTCTGGACATGACCACAACGCAGAGCAACGCCCCGTTGACGCAGCAGGCCAACCCCGTCCTACGGGTGCCGCCCGCAGACCCGGCCGGCGCCGCGGCCTACTTCGGCGCGAGCCTGGCCTTCCACGCCGACGTCTCCGACGTCGCGGCCGCGCTCTCGGCCGGCGGCGACCCCGGATTCGTCGTTCTGGACTCCCGCTCCACCGAGTCCTGGGACCAGGGCCACATTCCGGGCGCGGTGCACCTGCCGACCGCTCTCGTACCCGAGCAGGCAGGGCAACTCCTCGACAGGTCCGTGCCGGTCGTCACCTACTGCTGGGGCCCCGGCTGCAACGGAGCCACCCGCGCGGCACTCGCCCTCGCCCGACTGGGCTTCCAGGTCAAGGAGATGCTCGGCGGCTTCGAGTACTGGGCCAGGGAGGGCTTCGAGTACGAGACCTGGCAGGGCCGTACCGTCCGCGACGCCGACCCGCTGACCGCGCCTGCCGGCGCGGACGACTGCGGCTGCTGAACGACCCGGGGGCCGTGCGCCGGTGGCCGCGTACAGGCCGCTTCGGCTCTCGGACGGACTCGGGGGCGGGCTCGGAAGCCGCATGACAACGCCCGGCGTATCGATCATGATGCATGGTCATGCCCAGGATGCCTTCTCCCTCCGCCGATTCGCTGCGCCGGGACCCCCTCCCGCTGCGCGGCCGCACCGCCCTGGTCACCGGGGCCAGCCGCACGGGCGGGATCGGCTACGCGGTGGCCCGGCGCCTCGCCGCGTACGGCGCGAGCGTCTACCTCCACCACCACGTTCCGCACGACGCCGTCCAGCCGTGGGGCGCGGAGCCCGGCGGGGCGGAAGCGGTCGCCGCGGGCGTGCGTGAAGCTCTCGGTGACCCCGATGCCCTCGTGTGCCACGGTCCCGCGGACCTGTCCGACGCCGACGCCCCGGCCGAGCTGCTGACCACGGCCGCCGACGCGCTCGGCGGTCGTCTCGACATCCTTGTCGCCAACCACGCGCTGAGCGGCTTCGACGGCGCACTGGACGGCATCGACGCCGCCATGCTCGACGCGCACTGGGCGGTCGACGCGCGCTCCGTGATCCTGCTGGTCCAGGCGTACGCGCGGCTGCGCGCCACGCTGCCGGCGACGCGGACGCCGGGCGGCCGGATCCTGATGATGACCTCGGGCCAGGACATCGCGGGCGGCATGCCCGGCGAGATCGCCTACGCCCTCGCGAAGGGCGCGCTGGCCTCCGCGACCCGCTCTTTGGCGACCTCGCTCGCCGGCCTCGCCGTGACCGTCAACTGCGTCAACCCGGGGCCGGTCGACACGGATTACCTGGACGGCGACGCGTACGAGGCCATCGCGGCGATGTTCCCGGCCGGCCGGTGGGGCATGCCGGACGATCCGGCCCGCCTGATCGCATGGCTGGCGACGGACGAGGCGGAGGGGATCACGGGGCAGGTCATCGACTCGGAGGGCGGGTTCCGCCGCTGACGCTGCGCGTGCACGGGACCGCTGCGCGGGACCTGTTCCCCACCCCGCCCCTTCCCGAACCGGGGCAGGCCCCGGACCCCGTACCGCCCTGCGGGCGGCGTACCGCGCTCCGCGCGGTGCCCTCAAACTCCGGGCGGGCTGGATTTCGCTTCGCGAAATCAGCCCCGCTGGGGGCACCTCCCACGGCCGCCAGGCCGTAGGGGGAGACTGAGGCGCGG